>JAJKIV010000096.1 GCA_021154285.1 Gemmatimonas sp.
CCGATCGCGGCCGGCCCGAAGACCCACCCGACACTCTCCGAATTGCCCGATTGCGCGCCGGTCGGTGCCGCATAACGAGCGAATGCCTCTCCGTTGCCCACGACCTGCGCGAGATCGCTGAAGGCCCGATCTGCCGCGCCCGCGGCGGCCGCCTCCGACGCCGCGTCGGTATTCGGGAAGTAGCGGCTGTGCTTCGTCGTCGGCGTCTCGAAGCCGGGCGGGGGCGTGAGTGACACCGCGCCCTCTGCGCGCGGGATGCGCTTGTACGCCTCGACCTTCCACGTGCCGTCAGCCTGTTTGGCCCAGTAGGCGACGTAGCGACCGGGCAGAACGGCGCCGGAGGGCTGGGTCAATTCGGTGTAGCCCATCGTGTAGCCTTCCTTGCCGTCACTCGAAACGTCCCCGCGAATGGCCGTCCACGACCATTTCGACAGCGCGTTGCTTGGCGTCGCGGAGAGCACCCCCCGCGCGGCGTCGGGGCCGCGCAGAATCACCGGCCCGGGCGCGAGAAACACGGCGTCCGGCGCGAGCGGAGCGATGAGCGCGTCGATGAGATTCACGGACCTCGCCGCCTCGGCGTAGGCTCGATCGACCGCGAGGAGCTCCGCACGAACCTCGCGAAGGTCGAGATGTGCAGCGGCGGCAGCCTCCGCTCCCTCGCTGGACGCGACACTCGGAGCGCCGGAAGATGGGAATGTCGATGGCGCCGTGGCGCGATCGGCGGTGCACGCGACTGATGTGAAGCAGCACGCGACGACAAGGAACGAGAGAGAACGCATGAGACCTCCCGGAATGGGACGAACGGTGGACGCGACACGCGACCTGTGTCGCACGCGCATCTTCGTGATCTGCGACCCGCCGCCCAATGCCCGGGTGACGATATGCGTCCGCCTCGCGTGATGCGGACTCTCATGGGATGAGCGCCTCGTCACCCAGCGTTCTTGCTGTCGCTCTCGAGCACGACATTTTTGTCGCGTGGCCCGACACGCTCATAACGACCGCCGCCGATCGTGAGACAGTTGCCGCCGATCGTTCTCGCGATCGCGTTCGCCGCGGTGGTCGTCGCGGTGACGGCGATCGCCCGTCGCCTCCCGGTTCCTCCGCCGATACTTCAGGTCGCGGCGGGCTTTCTCATCGGACTCCTGCCAGGCGTGTCGATCCCGCCTCTCGAGCCCGACGTCGTCTTCTTCGTGTTCCTGCCGCCCATCCTCTGGGCGGCCGCGTTCTTCACGTCCCTCCGCGACTTCAATCGCTACCGACGTCCGATCGGGTTTCTCGCGATCGGACTCGTGCTCGCGACGTCGATCGCCGTCGCGGTCACCGCGCGGACGCTGTTCCCGGGGATGACGTGGCCCGTCGCCATCGCCCTCGGCGCGATCGTCTCACCTCCGGATGCCGTTGCCGCATCGGCCATCATCTCGCGGCTGCCGGTGCCGCGCCGCGTCATCGTCGTGCTCGAGGGCGAGAGCCTCGTGAACGACGCCTCGGCGCTGATCCTCTATCGCTCGGCGATCGCTGCCGCGGTGATCGGGACGTTCAGTTGGGGAGAGTCAGTCGTCCGGTTCTTTCTCGACGCCGGCGTCGGTGTCGGGATCGGCGTGCTCGTCGCGTGGCTCGTCGTGCGACTGCTCCGTTGGTCGAGAGACACGATGGCCGAGATCGTGCTGACGCTCGCGGCGCCGTACGTCGCGTGGCTCGCCGGAGAGACGCTGCACGTTTCGTCAGTGCTCGCCTGCGTGGCCGGCGGAATCTATCTGCGTCGTCACTTCTCGAACGCGGTAGCGCCACTCTCGAGGCTCCAGAGTCGGTCGGTGTGGGAGCTCGTCATCTTCGTCCTCAACGCGGCGATCTTCCTGCTCCTCGGCGTGCAGTTCCGGGCGCTCCTTGCCGGCGTGCCGCGGGACATGGCGATGTCGCTTCTGCGCGCTGGTTTCCTCATTGGCGCGGTAGCAATCGTCGTGCGCGTCGTGTGGGTACCGATCGTGGGCTACGCGCCGTACGTCCTGAGCCAGCGCGTGCGGCGCAACGAAACGCCGCCGACGCCAAAGGGGGTCGTGCTGGTCGCCTGGACGAGCATGCGCGGGATCGTGTCGTTGGCGACCGCGCTCGCGCTGCCCGTCACGGTTGCCGGTGGCGCACGGTTCCCGTATCGGGACGCGATCATCGTGATCGCGATGTGCGTGATCATCCTGACACTCGTGGTTCAAGGGCTGACGCTTGCGCCGCTCATCCGGTTCCTGCGGTTTCCGCCCGAGACCGCGCACCACGCGGAGGCGCGAGTCGCTCGGCTGGAAGCAGTGCGACGCGGGGCGGAAGCGCTCGATGATCTGGCTCGCGAGCCATGGGTGGACCAGCGTGACGTGGAGTGGCTTCGCACCGAGCTGCGGGACCGCGTGCGACTCCTGGAGCACCATGCGGGCGAACCCGAGGGGCGGCGTAGGCTGCGTGTGGAAATGCTGCGCGCAGAACGGCGCATGCTCGTGCGGCTCCGCAACGAGGGCGCGATCTCCGACGAGGTGCTGGTGGAGCTCGAGCAGGAGCTCGACCTGGAGTCGGTGCGTGTTGGCGCGGGGACGGATCGTTAGGCGACGAACTGCCGGGGACGGGCGACGGGCGACGGGCGACGACTACCGAGTGCCGACTACGGACTCTGGGTTTTCAATAGCAGACGGAACGCTCGTCGTGCCGGGCTCCAAGCGGTCCAGCCGATCGAGTCGCTCCACATCGATCGCGACCACGCCGTCGGTGGACGTCGCGAAGACGCTGGCGAACTTCGCGTCCCACCGGATCTCATCCCAGTAGTACGAGGCGCGCGCGGTCACGCGAGTCGAGAACGTCTCCTCGTGCGCGTTGATGAGGATCAGCAGCTCCGCCTGAGCCGCGCGCAGGGACTCCGGCGTTGCGCCGCGCAGCGGGCTTTCCGCCGTGATCGGGTGTACCACCGTCAGATGCAGGGTGAACAGGTCGACCGAGTTTCGCTCGAGGGCGAGCGGATAGAACGTGCGCTGCCGATTGCCATTGACCTCCTCGACGAGCGCGACGCTCACGCGCACCTGCACGTCGCTCAGCTCCGCCGGCTGCGCGTTGACGAAGCGGAACATGAGCCCGCGCCCTCCCTCGTACGGCGCGACGACGGCCGACTCGCTGAAGCGAAGTCGCATGCGTGGGCGAGTCAACCGCGCAATCACGAGGCCGGCTGTCGTAACGAGCACGGTCGGTCCGAAGAACGACTCGAACACCTCGAGCCAGTTTGCCGTCGAGCCGACCTCGTACATCGGTCCCGTGCCGGTCGTCGTGAAGACGCCGACGCTGAACGCCAGCGCACGAAGAAAGGGGTCGGATATCCCGAGCACCTCGCCGCCTCGCAGTCCGCCTTCGCCCAGCGCGAGATACGCTAGCGCGAAGAAGCCGTTGAGGAGCAGCAGCACGCCAAACGTCCAGGCGAAGAATGACGCGGGTGGCTCGGCCAGCGCACGCAGGTAGAAGCGCTCGAACCTCTGCGCGCCGAGCCCGTACTTCCGACTCGTCGGCTGGCCGTCGTGCGTGAGAAAGCGGCCGCGGACCTGCTGTGCGACGACGCGCCCGAAGCCGAGGTCGGTGTAGGCGCGCTGTGGGTCCGGCGGAACCGGAGTGGGATCGTTGCGTTCGTCGGTCATCTCGGGATCGCGCGCGGATGCACTGTGGTGGAGCGCGCGTTAGGGTGACTTCACGTCATTCAGGTTCACCGTCACCTGGGTCGCCATCGTGCTGTTCGGCACGATGATCTTCCGCCGGTCATCCGCGCGAATGATCGTGTATCCCAGGCTCAACGTTTCGACCGTCCCCGTTGCGAGCCCGGATGGCGCGGTGACCTGCACCCGATCTCCGATGCGAAACGGCCGATACAGGAGCAGCGCGAACCCGGCGATGACGTTGCCCAATGTATTCTGGGCGGCAAGCCCAATGACGACCGACGCCACGCTCACGCCGGCGAGGAGGGCGGTACCGAACTGCCGGAGCACCGGTACGAGGTGCGCGTAGAGGACCAACGCGCAGAGGTAGACGAGCACCTGCGCGAGCTGGGTGACGAACTCGACGCCGGTGCGATCGACCAGGGTATGGTCGGCGTGACTGAGGAGCCGCTTCACCGACGTCCTGATCGCCCGGGCCACGATGGCGGCAGCCGCAAAGAAGAGCGCTGCGTAAAGCAGCGCTCCGGTCAGGCTGGACGGATCGAACGGGCGAGTCAGGCTAGAATCCGGCGTGTAGGGTTTGCGCGCCTTTCAACACTTATGAGAATGGCGCACCCTCGACCGTCTGAGAAGCCCGGCTAGCGAGTCAGTGGCTCGACGTTCTCGTGACGTTGCGGGGATCGTCCCGACAGTCAGGAACGCCGCGAGGATTCGACGTCCCTCAGCCATGAGCGCCCCACGCCCAGCGAGGCCATTGTGCCGAACAGGAGGCCGGGGATCAGGCCGGCCGTGAAGATTTCGAGGCGCGACACCGGGTGGACGACGATGGCGCCGAAATACGCGCCGACGCACGCGACGGCATACACCAGGTCGAAGCACCGGAAGAAACCGCGGGCCCAGTGCCGCGTCGGGTTCATCACCGCCGGAAGCATTGCCGCCGCGCCGAACGCCGCGACCAGCGCACACTGCTGGATGAGGTCGGCGAATCCGAGAAACAGAACTATCCCGATGTGCGCGAGACCGAGGACCGCCACGAACCGCCACATGCGACCCGCCTGAATCGTTAGGCCGCCAATGTAAATCGAGATTGCCCGGATTGCGAGTTAACCCGTCGATACATGGGGTCGGTCGCTGGCGCGCGAAGCAGAAATTCGGTTAACCGTCCGGGTAAAACGCTTAACTCCGGGCCGGCGATCGCGTACCAACGCCTAACGGGATCGACCGTCAGGACAGGTCTCGAAGCGAACCCGCCGCCATCAACCGGCGAACGACGTCGGCCAGGAGCGACGCGATCCCCGCTCGCGTCACCGGAAGCGCACCGTCCGACTCGCCCGCGATAGAGTCCGACACGAGCACTTCACTCACACCCGCGCCGCGCAGCCGCTCGGCCGCACCGGAGACGAGGAGGCCGTGACTGGCCACCACCACCAGGCCGTCCCGCGCACCGTGCGCCCGGAGCGCCCGCGCCGCCTCTGCGATCGTGCCGCCCGTCGTGATCATGTCATCGACGATCACGCACGGGCGATCGCGAACATCCCCGATCACCTGCGTCACCTCGACGCTCTCACCGTCCATCCGGCGCTTCACGCAGATGGCGACCGGCCGCCGCAGATTCTCGGCGAGCTCGGTCGCGCGCTTCACGCCGCCCAGGTCGGGCGAGACGATCACCGTGTCGTCAGTGAGACGCGACTCGAGTGCGCTACACATGATCGGGAGGATCGACAGGTTGTCGATCGGGATGCGAAAGAACCCCTCGATCTGCGGAGTATGCGCGTCGAGCGTCACCACGTGATCGATGCCGATGGACTGCATCATGTCGGCGACGGCGCGTGCCGTGACGGGCACGCGCCGTCCCGCACGCTTGTCGGCGCGCGCGTACGCGAAGTACGGAACGATGGCGGTGATGCGGTCCGCGTCGGCACGACGGCAGGCGTCGACGACCACGAGCAGCTCGACCAGGTGGTCGTTCACCGGCGGCGACATCGGCTGCACGATGAACACGTCATGCCCACGGACCGATTGCTGGATCTCCGCCGCGACCTCGCCGTCGGGGAATCGCTCGACACGACACGCGCCAAGCGGGGTGCCGACATGCATCGCAATATCGGCCGCGAGTCGAGGGTGCGCGGTGCCGGCGAGGATCACGAACGGCTTGGGCGTGCCTAACGTCGTTCGTGCGTCCTCGGGCACTGGGTAGGTCGTCGTGGCGGTCATGCGTGAAATGAAGCGTCGGGCCCGCGAGGACGTCTAGGCCGGCAGCGTCGCCTTCCAGCGTTCCGGTTCCTCACCGAGCCAGTCCGGGTGCGTCGCCGTGGCGTCGTAGATCGAGCTCGTCTTGAACAGCTCGAACTCCCCGCTGGATGCTGCATCTGCAGTGCGCGCCAGGAGCGCCGCAAGCTGGTGGTCGCTCAATGGCCGAAACGTCCGCACCGCCTCGAAGGCCTGGTCGAGGACCTCGAGCGTTTCACAACCCGTGATGACGACCGATGCCGGAAGGTGCAGCGCGTAGTGAAGGCACTCGATCGCGCTGACGGTCCCCGACTGGAGAATGCGCCCGTTCGCGAGTGCCTTCATGCCGAGCACTCCGATGTTCTGTCGCACGAGCTCGGGGAGCACCAGGCGCTCGAAGCTCCGGAAGTGGGCGTCCATCACGTTGAGCGGCATCTGCACCGTGTCGAACGTGAAGCCGTGCTTCCGCGCAACCTCGAGCGTATAGAGGTGAATGTGCGGGTCCTTGTGCCCGGTGAAGCCGATGTACCGGACCTTGCCCGCGGTACGCGCGTCGACGAGCGCCGCCTGCGCGCCGTCCTCCTCGAACATGCGATCCGGATCCTCGAAGCGCACCACTTCGTGATGCTGCACGAGGTCGATCCGGTCGGTTCGGAGCCGGCGCAGTGACTCGTCGAGCTGACGCGTGGCCTCACGCCGGGTCCGGCCATCGATCTTGGTCATGAGGAACACGCGCGAGCGATACCCGTCGCCTAACGCCTTACCCATCCGGCGTTCGCTTTCCCCCTGCCAGTAGTCCCACGAGTTGTCCATGAAGTTGATGCCGCGATCGATCGCGGTGCGGATGATCCGCATGGACGCCTGCTCGTCGAGCTTCGGAAACGCGAGGTGCCAGCCGCCGAGGCCGATCGCGGAGACGCGTTCTCCGGTATGACCCAGAACCCGGTACGGCACCTCCTGCTTCACGGTGCTCCGCTCATCCTTTGTGGCGAAACGTGATCCGTCCTCGCGTCAGGTCGTACGGCGAGACGGTGACCGTGACGCGATCGCCCGCCAGAACACGAATGCGGAACTTGCGCATCTTTCCCGCGGCGGTGGCGAGAACCGTGTGTCCGTTGTCGAGCGCGACGCGGAACATGGCGCTCGGCAGCACCTCGGATACGACGCCTTCAAGGTCGATACCTGCTTCCTTCACAGAACCTCGGAAATTTGGAGGAACACGCCGGCGGCGCGGCTCAAGAACGTTTGCGAGCGCGGGCAGCCTTGTGCCGAACGCGCTCAGCCGCCTTCGATTTGAGCTGACGCGCTTCGCTCGGCTTGGTGTAATGGCGCTTGCGACGCAGCTCGGCGAAAATTCCGGCCTTCTGCATCATCTTCTTGAACGCCTTGAGCGCCCAGTCGAGTCGGTCGGTTTCCGTGAGGTGAATTTCAGGCATGGCGCTCCGTGCTCAGGTGATGGTCACGTCGCGAAAGCCCACCAGTCGCTGTCGATCTTCGTCCCACAGCGTTAGGCGCAGGGCCGACATGCCGGAGCGAAGCGTCACAGTCGGCGAGCGCTGAAACACGGCGTTCGCGTCATGGCACGGCTGCAACCGGTAGTTCGGGATGCGCGGCGCAATGTGATGGACGTGATGTAGACCGATGCTGGCCGTGAACCAACGCAGGCCCCACGGCAGCTGCAGGTGCGAGCTTCCGCGCAGTGCCGCTTCGGCATAGTCCCAGTGATCGTGCGGCGCCCAATACGCGTCCTCGAACTGATGCTGAACGTAGAACAGCCATACACCCATGAGCGCCGCCAGGTAGTACGGCACAGCGTACGCGATCACGACGCTCTTCCACCCAACGGCCCAGACGGCCCCGGTCAGGACGAGCGCAATCGCGATGTTCGTTCCCCACACGCTCGCGACCTGCCGCCGTCCGGTTGCTTTGCCCTGGCCGCGGAAGCGCTGCCCGAACGCGAGGTGCAACGGTCCGCCGAGCAGCAGGGCTGCCGGGTGGCGGAGGACACGATACATGAAGCGACCGCGCGCCGATCGATTGCGATACTCGCGGACGGTGAGCGTTGGGACATCGCCGTGGCCGCGGCGATCGAGGTCGCCTGACGACGCGTGATGAAGCGCGTGATCACGCCGCCACTGGGCGAACGGCGTGAGCGTCAGTACGCCGGTGACGAATCCGATAGTGTCGTTGACTCGGCGCGAGCGAAAGAACGATCCATGCGCGCAGTCGTGCATGAGCACGAACGTTCGGACGAGCAGGCCGGCGACGACGAGGTCGAGGCCAAGCGCAAGGGCCAGGGACCACGAGTGCAGCGAGTGGACAGCCCACACCGCGGCCGCGAGCGGGACGAGTGTGCTGATCAGCTGAAACGATGCGCGCCACGCGCTCGAGCCAACGTACGGCCCGACCACGTGGCGCCAATCCGCGCCCGTATGGGGCGACTCGAGTTGGGTCAACGACCCAACTTCGTCACGTTCTCGGCCGCCGGTCCCTTCTGCCCCTGGACCACGTCGAACTCGACACGCTCGCCTTCAGCCAGCGTCTTGAAGCCACCGCCCTGAATGGCGGAGTGATGGACGAAGCAGTCCTTCTGGCCATCCTCACGCGTGATGAAGCCGAATCCCTTCGTGTCGTTGAACCACTTGACGGTGCCGGTGATACGCATTGACCTAACTCCTGATGATGTGCTGTGTGCGGAGTGTGGAAACCCATACCGACCGACACAACGTGCTCGTGACCGAAAGCCTCACGAAGGCCGCACCGCGGCGCGGTGCTTCGGCGACACAACGTAAAAGGGCATGCTCGCAATTCGGCAGGCCCCAATAAAACGTCGGAACTTGTCCACGCGCCTCGGCACGTGTGTCGCTTTGTAAAGGCAAGCTAATGGTCCGACCTGCTTCCCGCAATGTCGCTTCATCCAGCCATTCCAGCCCGGCCCGCATGGCGTGCGGCGTGGCACTGCCTAACGCAACTCGTGCTCGACCCGACGATCGCCTCCATTGTGCTCACGTTGATCCCTTACTGATACACGTGCCCGGCGTGCTTCACCCAACCGGGCCTGTGGCGACTCGACGGATCGTGGTGCGTCCAGTGCACAAGGCCGCCTTTGAGGTTCCACACGTACTCGCCCTCGAACTCGACTTCGTCACCGACGCGCAGGTTCTCCACGCGAGGTGCGATGTCGATGTTGTGCACGATCAGAACCGATTGGCCCGTCGGGAGCAGAACGAGAAAACGTTGGTGTCGCTCCCCCTGGTTGTCATCGGGAAGTACCCGTGACACGGACCCGCTGCCGTCGACCCGAATGTCACGCGCGCGATTCGTGAACGCGCGCATGATGGCGGCGTTGTCCGAGAGACTGGGCGTTTCCGTCGCGCGAGGCAGCGCGGGCGCAGCCGAGGCGGAAACTGCCCTCGGCGCGGGACTCGTCGGCGTGGTCGGGTGTCGTGCGACGCGAACCGCGATGTAGAGACCGACAACGGCGGACACCACGAGAAAGACCCGCCTCACCAAACCCTCCGGCCAGGGATGGCCTCAGGCTACAGCCACGCCGTTTGGTCTCACAAGGCCGACGAA
>JAJKIV010000097.1 GCA_021154285.1 Gemmatimonas sp.
AGCGCGTACGTCGACGCGTGGATTGCGTCATTCCTCGTCGCTGGTTCGGTTGCGGCGCTCACGTACGCGCAGAATCTGTTCGGCGAGGGCGTGCTGTCCGCGTCGTTCATCCCGGTCTACGCATCGCTCATCGCAGACGATGATCGCGACGAGGCGACACGGGTGGCCGGCGCCGTGTTCTCGATCCTCGCGCTCGTCGTATCGGGATTCGTGTTGGTTGGCGTGCTCGCCGCTCCCGTGCTGGTGGACCTCATCGCCGCTGGCTTCCCGGGAGGAAAGCGCGATCTGACCGTGATGCTCGTCCGAGTGCTGTTCCCGGGCGCTGGACTGCTGGTGTTGTCCGCGTGGTGCCTCGGGATTCTGAACAGTCACAGGAAATTCTTCCTCTCGTACGCTGCGCCGGTTGTGTGGAACGTCGCGATGATCGCGACGCTCGTCTGGTTCGGCCGGCGTTCGTCCTTGCCCGACCTCGCGGTGTGGCTTGCCTGGGGATCGGTTGCCGGAAGTGCGCTGCAAATGCTGGTGCAGTTGCCGGTCGTGTTGCGCGTGTTGGGGCGACTGCGACTCGCCCTGATGGCGAAGTCACAGCACGTGCGCGAGATCGTTCGGAACTTCGGTCCGGTCTTCGTCGGGCGCGGTGTGGTGCAGATCAGCGCGTACGTCGACGCGTGGATTGCGTCATTCCTCGTCGCTGGTTCGGTTGCGGCGCTCACGTACGCGCAGAATCTGTCGGTGCTGCCCGTGAGCCTGTTCGGCATGTCGGTCTCTGCGGCCGAGCTCCCCGCGATGTCCAGCCTTCGGGGCGATGAAAGCACGGTCGCCGCCGCCATGCGGCAGCGTCTCGATGCCGGCATGCAGCGTATCGCGTTTTTCATCGTGCCGTCCGCGATGGCGTTTCTCGCCATCGGTGATGTCGTCGCCGGAGTGATCTACCAAAACGGCAAGTTCGACCGCGGCGTCGCCGTCTGGGTATGGGGCATCCTCGCAGGCTCCGCGGTCGGGCTGCTTGCTACCACGCTCGGCCGATTGTATGCGTCGTCGCTGTATGCGTTGCGTGACACGAAAACACCATTTCGCTTTGCACTCGTCCGTGTGACGCTCACGATCGTGCTCGGCTACGTCTTTGCACTCCCGCTGCGCGAGCAATTGGGTCTTCCGGCGACGTGGGGTGCTGCAGGGCTCACGATCTCTGCGGGGATGGCGGGCTGGGTCGAGTTCGCGCTGTTGCGGCGTGCCGTGAACCAACGGATAGGCAAGACTGGCATTCCCGCGCGCCGTCTCGCGACACTCTGGGGATCGGCCGCGCTCGCCGCCGCGGTCTCGCTTGGCATTCACGCGCTCGCTCCGACGTCGCGACCTCTGCTCACCGGTGTGCTCGTGATTGCCGCGTACGGCGTGACGTACCTGGCGAGCACGTGGCTCGCGGGCGTCGAAGACGCCGTGAATAATGCCGCAAGGGTCGGTCGACGGCTCGGCCTGCAACGTCGCGATCGAGGTACACGTTCGCGCTAGGCGCCCTCCACGATCAAGTGAGCCGAGTCTAGTTTTCGCTTCATGTTGGTCGCCGCCGACGCCATTGCTTCGAAATTGCCGCACCTTCCAGAGTCGCCAGGCGTTTACCTATGGAAGGATGCCGATGGCGTCGTGTTGTACGTCGGGAAAGCGAAACGGCTGCGGTCGCGCGTCCGAAGCTACCTGGGCAGCGATCATCTCGAGAGCGTGAAAACACGCGCGCTCATGCGCCAGGCTGCCGACCTCGACACCATCGTCGTCCCCACCGAGGCGCACGCGCTGATTCTGGAAGCGAACCTGATCAAGGAGTACAGGCCGCGCTTCAACATCGCCCTTCGCGACGATAAGTCGTACCCGTACATCAAGGTCACGGTACAGGAGCCATTCCCGCGCGTGTTCGTGACGCGGCGGCTCATCGACGACGGCGCGAAGTATTTCGGGCCGTACACCGACGTCGGGCAGATGCGTCGTGCGCTGAACGTGGTGAAGCGCATCTTCACGGTGCGGTCGTGTAACTACGACATGCCGCGCGAGATGCCCGAGCGTGCGTGCCTGGACTATCACATCGGGCGATGCAAGGCGCCGTGCATCCTGGCTCAGTCGCAGGATGACTATCGCCAGATGATCGACGAGGTGCTGCTGTTTCTCGACGGGCGTACCGACGAGGTGATTCGCCGCGTGCGCGATCGCATGGAGATCGCCGCGACGAGCCTCGACTTCGAGAGCGCGGGAGAGTTGCGCGATGCACTGCGACACCTGGAGCGGATGGAGGAGCCCACGATCGTCCTCGAGGTGGAAGGTGGCGATCGAGACGTCGTGGGGTACGCGCGCGACGGCGACGACGCGTGCGTCACGGTCCTGCGCATTCGCCGCGGGAAGCTGCTCGCGCGCGACCATCGTTTCGTCGAGAACATCGACGGCGAAGACGACACGGCGGTGCTCTCGGCTTACCTGGCGCGAACGTACGTGCCGTCCGACGAACGCGCGGCCGAGCTGCTCGTTCCGTTCGACTTCGAGGATCGCGAGGCAGTGGAAGCGTCGATGACGGGCACGCGCGTACTGGCCCCGCAGCGCGGGCCGCGACGAGAGCTCGTCGACCTCGCGCAGCAGAACGCGCGGCATCTGCTCGAGGAGCTCAAGCTATCGACACTCGAGAGCGAAGAACGCGCGACGAGCCCCGTGTACGAGCTCGGACGCGAGCTGGGATTTCAACGATTGCCGCGGTCGCTCGTCTGCTTCGACATCTCCACCGCGCAGGGCACCGACACGGTCGGCTCGTGCGTCTGGTTCGAGAACGGTCGCCCGCGTCGCGGCGAGTATCGCAAGTTCAAGGTGAAGTCGGTCGTCGGCACGGATGATTTCGCGTCGATGCGCGAGGTCGTTGGTCGCTATTTCCGCCGTCGCGTCGATGAGAAAAAGCCACTGCCGGATCTCGTCGTCATTGACGGTGGGAAAGGCCAGCTCGGTGCCGCGGCCGATGCCTTACGCGAGGTCGGGCTCGACACCCTCCAGCTGATCAGCCTCGCGAAGCGCGAGGAAGAGATTTACATCCTCGGCCGTGCCGATCCGATCCGGCTATCACGCCGATCACCGGGTTTGCGCATGTTGCAGCAAGCGCGCGACGAAGCGCATCGCTTCGCCGTGACGTACAACCGAAAGCGCAGATCGCTGCGAACCGTCACGTCCGAGCTGCTGAGCATCCCCGGTATCGGGCCGTCGAAACGGCGACTCTTGCTGCAGGAATTCGGCAGCATTCAGGGAGTGCGCAACGCGCCCGTCGAGCAGATCGCCGCGCTTCCCGGGTTCAGCGCCGCGAGTGCGCAGCGCCTGCTCGATGTCCTGGCGGCTAGGGCGGAAAAGGCGTCACCTTCATCACCCACCGCTGTTCCGACCCCTCCCACCCCGAGAACGACGTGACTACCTGGAAGCTTCGCTGCTCTGCGTGCAACCACGAGGAACCGAGTGCCGCGCGCGTCGGCACGTGTCCGAACTGCGGCCAGCCGTTTCTCGCCGACATCACGTCGACGCCCAACCGATCGTCCCTTCGTCCGCGCTGGGACATGTGGCGGTACGCGGACGCGCTTCCGTTGGAGGAGAAGGAAGCGCCCGTGTCGCTTGGGGAAGGGTTTACGCCACTCATCGAGCTGCCGCAGCTCGCGGCTGACGTCGGCGTTAGGCGTCTGTGGGTGAAAGACGAGGCGGTCAATCCAACCGCATCGTTCAAGGCTCGCGGGCTCAGCGCCGCGGTGACTCGCGCTCGCGGCCACGGCGTCCCTGGTCTCGTCGTCCCGACGGCGGGTAATGCTGGTGCGGCCCTCGCTGCATACGGCGCTGCCGCAGGACTCCCGGTGCGAGTGTACGCACCCGCAACCACGCCCCAGCCGATCCTCGACACGATTCGCGCCGTCGGTGCGGATCTGCAACTCGTGAACGGACACATTGGCGATGCGGGCAAGGCAGCCAATGCCTTCGCGGCATCGGACGGCTATTTCAACGTCGCGACTCTTCGCGAGCCGTATCGAGCGGAAGGAAACAAGACACTCGGCTACGAGCTCGCGGAGCAGCTCGACTGGAGGCTCCCCGACGTCATTGTCTACCCGACCGGTGGCGGTGAGGGCGTAATCGGCATGTGGAAAGCGTTCGGCGAGATGGTGCGCTGGGGTTGGCTGAAGCAGGACACGCGGTTCCCACGGATCGTCGTCGCACAGGCCGATGGCTGCGCTCCTCTCGTGCGCGCGTTTCGAGCGGGAGCTGAATCGGCGACTGCGTGGGAGAATCCAACCACTCACGCTGCCGGACTGCGAGTCCCGGGTCCGTTGGGCGATCGTCTCGTGCTACGAGCGCTCCGAGACAGTGGGGGTGTTGCGGGCAGTGCCAGCGAGGACGACATCAGAGAGGACACCAAACGGTTGGCAGAGTCGAGCGGGATCGACGCGGCGCCTGAAGGGGGGTGTGCTCTCGCCGTCACACGCGCTCTCGTTAGAGCTGGAAAGGTGGCGGCGGACGCCGAGGTTGTGATCTACAACACAGGGAGCGGTGCGTCTTACCGCTGAGGCACCTCGGTCAGGAAAGCGTGCAGTCGCAATAGGAAAGCCTAGCATTGGATGGTTGCGGCCGGATATTTTTTCCGCCTGTGCCGATAGCCATTCTCGATCCGTTCAGCGGCATTTCCGGGGACATGACCCTGGGCGCGCTGATCGATCTCGGGTTGAGCGCGGAGTGGCTGATGTCGCTTCCGCAGCGACTCGGGCTCGATGGCGTGACGGCGCACGTCAGCGACGTGCGCCGTGCTGGAATTGCGTGCAAGAAGGTGGACTTCGAGATCCCGGCGCAGCCGCACGGACGTCACCTGAGCCATATCCGCCGGATCCTCGACGCGTCAAGCGCGCCCGAGGCTGTACGTGAGCGCGCCGACGCCGCGTTCACCGCAGTGACGGCGGCAGAGGCGGCGATCCACGGCACCACCATGGAGCGCGTCCACCTTCACGAAGTCGGGTCGGTCGACGCCATTCTGGATATCCTGGGCTCCATCTGGGGGTTTCACGAGCTGGGGGTTTCCCGGGTGTACTGCGGCACTCTGGTGGTCGGGGATGGTTTCGTGAAGGCTGCTCACGGCGTTCTCCCGGTACCCGCGCCGGCGACGCTCAAGCTGTTGGAGGGATTTCCGGTGAGGCGCGGTCCGGAGGGGGCGGGCGAGCTCGTGACCCCAACCGGCGCGGCGCTCGTGCGCGTGCTCTCGTCAGGCTACACGCCTGACGAGTACACGCCGATCAAGTCGGGCTTCGGCGCGGGGACGAAGGATCCGGCCGAGAGGCCTAACGCGTTGCGCATCATCCTCGCGGAGGTCGCAGCGACGGCGCGAACGGGGAGCGACGAGGAAACGCTCGCGATGCTCGCCACGGACGTCGACGACATGACGCCCGAGCACGTGGCGGCCGCCGCGGATGCCTTACGCGACGCCGGCGCTCTGGATGTGACCTGCGTCACGGTCGCGATGAAGAAGGGTCGTGTCGGCACTCGGATCGAGGTGCTATGCCGGGAATCCGACGCGGGACGTCTGGAGGCGATGGTGTTTGCCCGCACCACCACGATCGGCATCCGGCGGAGTCGTGTCATTCGCCGCGCGCTCGCACGCGACATGCGAACAGTCGAGGTGCTCGGTCACGAAGTGCGCGTGAAGGTTTCCGCGCTGCCTGACGGACGCACTCGCGCCAAGCCGGAATATGAGGACGTACGTTCGGTCGCAGAGGCGACTGGGCGTTCGCTGCAGGATGTCACCACACTTGCCCGCGCTGCCTCGGAACGAGGGTAGCCGGGGAAGGGTAGGATCACGGAATGCGCGACGCTCCACGCGTCTCGCTCTACCCAGGAGAAGGACATGATGGTTCGACAGACGCTCATGCTCGCAGCTCTCGCTGTCGGCGCGCTCCCCGGCATCTCGCGCGCACAGGCGCCCGCAAAATGCGAGATCGATGATGGCAAGCCGGGTCAGGTCAAGGACGCGCGCAACGCACTCGTCACGGCGGGGTTGCTTGGTAAGCCTGACGACAAGAAGAAACAGATCACAAAGGCGATCGGCCTGCTGACGACTCCGCAGGCGGCGACGAACGCCGTCGGTCGCAGCTGGCTGCTCGGGCGCGCGCTCGTTACGCTCGCCGCGATGCCAGACCAGCCCAGCGTCGCCACCAAGGCATCGTTGGGCTACACGGGTGCGCCGGCGGATAACATCGACCTCGTGCTTGCCGCCGACTCTGCGTTCGACGTCGTCGAGCAGGCGATGCCGCAGTGCGCCGGTGACACGGAGGAGTACCGGCGCGTTCCCTACGTGGGACTCGTGAATGAGGCGGTGAAACAGTACAACGCGAAGCAGGTCGATTCGGCGGTGAAACTGGCCGAGCGCGCGCTCATCATCTATCCCAAGTCGCCCGTCGCGTACAACGTGATCGGCAACGCGCGTCAAAGTAAGGACGACATTCCGGGAGCGGTGGACGCGTTCCAGAAGATGTTGGTGGCGATCGGCACCGACACCGCCTACACGGAAGAGAAGAAGCAGGTGATGCTCAACATCCCAACGCTTCTCGCCGCGGAAGCTGACGCCGCCGAAGGACCGAAAAAGTCGGAGTACGCGAAGCAGGCTGCCGATGCCTACCAGGCGTACCTCAAGGACTATCCGAACGACGCGGGCGCCCAGTCCGGACTCGCGCGCGTACAGTTGCTGTCAGGCGACAGCACCAGCGCGAACAAGATTTACTCCGATATGCTCGCCTCGCCGGACAAGTACACCGACATGCAGCTCCTCGAGGCCGGAGTAAATGCCGCGCGCGCCAATCGCGCCAAGGACGCCGCGCAATTGTTCGAGGCGGGACTGAAAAAGAATCCGTACTACCGCGACGGTCTGTTCAACGTTGCCGTGACGTATCTGAGCTCCGACCAGCTGGAAAAGATGCCGCCGGTGCTCGAGCGCCTGGTGACCGTCGACCCGAACAACCCGGACAACTACCGAGTGTGGGTGAACTATTACCAGGACAAGTCGAAGCTCGAGAAGAATCCCGCGGCGAAGAAGCTGCTGAGCGACTCGGTGCTCAAGTACTACAAACTGTTCAGCGAGCCGACCGTGAAGGTCGCGTTCAACCTGTTCAGCCGCGAGGCGGCGAAAGCCACGTTGGGTGGGACCATCGAAAACCTTTCGGCCGAACCGAAGACGTACACGCTCAAGGTCGAGTTCCTCGACACGAACGGAAGTACGGTCGCGACGCAGGAAGCGACAGTGGGCCCAGTCGATCCCAAGGCGTCGAAGCCTTTCCGCATTACAGCGGAGAAGGCGGGGATCGCGGCGTTCAAGTACGCGCCGCTCGATAAGTAGTCGCTGATTAATCGTCGCAGTACGAGCGCCGAACACCGCAACGTGTTCGGCGCTCGTGTCGCTATGCGCCGCAGCGTTCGCGACCTCGACCTGACATGCGGCGAGAAAGCCGAAGTGTTTATCGGCAATTGATTTCGCCGTATTGAGTTGCTAAAATAGTTGAGCCTCGACCTTGAGTGTGGTCGAGGCCTCTGGGGAGCGCAATCACGCGGCGCCCCTTCGCTCGCGGTGGATGGGAAATGGTTCGAGTCGCACGCGTTGCAGGCGAAAGTATCGCGCAGGAAATAGGCATCGTGCCGGGCACCGAATTACTCACGGTGAACGGGCGCGCACTGGCCGACTTTCTCGATTGGGAGTTCCTCACGGCGGACGACGAGCTCGTAATCGAAGCTCGCATGCCCGACGGGGAGGAGATCGTCTACGAGATCGAGCGCCCTGAGGGTGAGAGCCTCGGCGTCGAGCTTGAGCCACCGTCCGTTCGGCGATGCGCCAATCGATGCGAGTTTTGCTTCATCGAGGGATTGCCCAAGGGTCTGCGCAAGAACCTCTACATTCGCGACGACGATTACCGACTGTCGTTCGCGTACGGCAATTTCGCGACGCTGTCGAACATGAAGGAGCGTGACGAGCAGCGGATCATCGAGTACCGGCTGTCGCCGCTGTACGTGTCCGTTCACGCGACGCCATGGGAAGCGCGACGTTTGCTGCTCAACAATCCCAAGGTCCCGAATATCGTGGAGCAGCTAACGCGGCTGGCCGCCCACGGAATTCAGTTCCACTGTCAGATGGTCATTGTTCCCGGGCTCAACGACGGCGCTGTGCTGGAGCAGTCACTGAGCGACCTGTGGGATCTCGGCGAGGCCGTCATTTCCGTTGCGCTCGTTCCGGTCGGACTCACGCAGTTTTCGCATCTCTACACCGGCGAATCGATGAGCGCGGATCGATCACGGGTACTTCTCGATGTGATACATCGGTGGGAAGCGCGCGCTGCGGCAGAACGTGAAGACCCGTGGGTCTACGGCTCCGACGAGCTGTATTTACTGGCCGGGATGGAGCTTCCGCCGAGAAGCCACTACGGCGACTTCGCGCAGATCGAGAATGGGGTTGGCGCGGTTACTTCACTACGAGAACGCGTGCGCGCGGGAGCGCCAACGTTGCCCCGGCTCGATGGACGACGCATCGGCGTGGTCACCGGCACGTCAATGGCACCGCTGATGCCCGCGCTGCTCGCGCAGCTCACGGCGTCGACCGGCGCGGAGTTTGTTCTGATTCCAGCCACGAACTCGTTGTTCGGTCCCACGACAACGACGGCGGGACTCCTCGTCGGCGCCGACATTCGTCGCGCGCTCGATGGACGGCACGACCTCGATCTCGCGCTCATTCCTGCCGAGACCATCAACGAGGGCGGCTTGTTCCTCGACGATGAGCGTTTCGTCGTGGTGCGCGAGTCGCTGCCAATGCCGGTGTACCCCTCGTACGATTTCATCGATGTGCTCTCACTGGAGGGGCAGGGTACACCCATGGCACCAGGAGCACGCGCCGCATGAACGTCCCGGTCGTAGCGCTGATCGGCCGGCCTAACGTCGGGAAGTCGGCGCTGTTCAATCGAATTGTCGGGGCGGAAGCCGCGATCGTGAGCGACGAGGCCGGCACGACGCGCGATCGCCATTTTGCCGAGGCCGAGTGGGCGGGGCAAACGTTCTGGCTCTTCGACACGGGCGGCGTGACAGACGACCCGCGTGCCCCCATGGACGTCGAGATCCGTCGCCAGGTCGACCAGGCGATTGAGGAAGCCGATCTTCTGCTCCTTGTCGTCGACGCGAAGGCGGGCGTCCATCCGATGGACGCGTACGTCGTCGAGGTGCTGCGGGAATCACAGAAGCCATGGGTGCTCGTCGCGAACAAGGCGGACGACCCACGCGCCACCGACTTCTACGAGTTCTACCAGCTGGGCGCAGGCGACCCGATTCCTGTCTCGGCCATCAACGGGAAAAACTCCGGCGATCTGCTGGACGTCGTCGTGGAGCGGATTCCGCCCGCGCCGGCCGAGGAACAGGACGCGCTGCGCGTGGCTGTGATCGGGCGGCCGAACGTCGGCAAATCGTCGTTCGTGAATCGCTTGTTAGGCGAGGAGCGTCTCGTGGTGTCCGACGTCGCCGGAACGACGCGTGACGCGATCGATACGCCGATGCGCTATCATGATCGGGCGATCGTCTTCATCGACACGGCGGGACTTCGGCGCCAGTCGCGCGTCGACGATGGAATCGAGTTCTACTCTTCGCTTCGGACGCGCCGAGCCATTGAGCGCGCCGACATTTGCCTCCTGATCGTCGACGCGGTGGAAGGCATTCAGAACCAGGACTTGAAGATCGCCAACCTCGCATGGGAAGGGGGGCGCGGCCTCATCGTCGTGGTGAACAAGTGGGATCTCAAGGAAAAGGACGACAAGACCGCCGGTCGGTTCGAGAAGGAAGCGGCGGAGCGCGTGCCGTTCCTGTCGTTCGTTCCATTTCTGTTCACGTCCGCCCTCACCGGCCAGCGCGTAACTCGCGTGCTCGACCTGCTCGTCGAGGTCGATGCCGAGCGCTCGAAACGAATCACGACCTCGCAGGTCAACAACACGCTCGAGGCGCTGGTGGCTCGACGGCAACCCCCGCAGGCAGCCGGTCGCGAGGTCAAGCTGCTCTACGCGACGCAGGTCGAGGTGGCGCCTCCAACGATCGCCGTGTTCGGCAATCACCCCGAGCTGCTGGCCGAACACTACGTACGGTACTTGCACAACGGCTTCCGCGAAGCCTGGGGATTCACCGGCAATCCGCTGCGGATCGTTCTCCGGAGGCGAGCCGCGTAAGTGTCTCCCTACCTGGGTCTCGTGCTCGCCTACGTGGCGGGGTCGATCCCGGCGGCCTACATCGCGGGCAAGGTGACGCGGGGGATCGATCTTCGGCAGCACGGCTCAGGCAATCTCGGCGCAACGAACGTCTATCGCGTCCTCGGCGCCAAGGTGGCGGTGGTCGTTCTGCTGTTCGATGCCGCGAAGGGAGCCGTGCCTGTACTGTGGTTCCCGCGACTCGTCGCGCCGCGTGTGCCGGACCCCGGCACGTTGACGCTCTGGGCCATCGGGTTCGGCATTGCCGCTATCATCGGCCACGTTAGGCCAGTCTTCCTGCTCTGGAAGGGTGGAGGGAAGGGCGTCGCAACGGCATCAGGCGTGTTCGGCGCGTTGGCGCCAGCGGCGATAGTCATAACGCTGCTCGTGTGGCTCACCGTGCTCGTGGTCGGCGGCTATATGTCTCTCGCGTCCCTCGCCGGCGCTGTGGTGCTTCCTGTCGCGATTGCCGTCATGGGCGGGTTCCGATCACCGTTATTTGCCGTGAGCGTCGTCGTTGCCGCATTCGTGTTCTGGACTCATCGAGCGAACATCGCGCGTCTGCGTCGTGGCGAAGAGCCGCGGTTCG
>JAJKIV010000098.1 GCA_021154285.1 Gemmatimonas sp.
GAAGTGATCATCTTCCGGTCCACCGGGCCGTGGTCGCAACGGTGGATCAAGCAGTCCTATCCCACCAAGAACTTCCACGTCAAAGGCAAGAGCTCCGACTGGGGACCGCAGGCCGGCTTCGTCCCCTACCTCGGCAAGTACAGCAAGGTCGGGCACGACCAGGGAAAGGCCAACGACGGCACGGCCGCCAACGACGATGGATTGAAACACCACTTCGCTGCCAAGGTCGTGCTCACGCTGTCCCTGGACGAGCTCAAGATCCAGAACACGCTGCCGTGTGAAGTGCCTCCCCGCCTGGCCGTGCACACCATGGAACCGGTTCCCCAGAGCAGCGACTTCTTCCTGTTCGCGCGACGGAGCGGAGACCAGAAGGAGTTTGCATTTCGAGCCGTGGCCAAAGGCGCGCTCTACTACATCCACGTTTACAACGAGACCGCCGGGACGAAGAAGCTGCGGCTCATGTACGAGAAGCCTGAGCCGCTCGAGGTGATGACGTCGTCCGAAGTTGGCGCCGGCAATCGCCCCATGACCGGCGACTACGACTTGATGGCCGTGTGCCCCAGGTGGGGCGACTACGGCAGCGCGACAGTCAAGCCAATCTCCAAGACGGGACTCGACTTCAGCGGCAAGGGGTTGCAGAAGGGACTCACCTTCGGAGCCGGTACCAGCATGGACAAGGTCCTCGACATGCGCTCCAACACGGGCGCGAGGCCATCGGGCGGCGCCTTGAACAAGACGTTTCAGGGTCTCACCAAGCGTGACGGTGGCAAACTCGACGAACATGGCGACATGGGCAACCTGACACCGCGCATCCTGCGGTGCATCAACATGCTCAACGTGCAGATGGGGGCGACGGGAGCGAAGAGCGCTCTCAGACGCGTGCATCACAACGCCGAGTCGCACCGCAACCACATCTTCGGCGCGCTGACGGCATTGCAGATGGACGGCGGCGACGGGTTTCCGCTGACGGTGTTTCAACCGAGGGCGCTGCTGGCGCCCAATTCACCGGTACGCGTGTACGAGGACGTGTGCACGCTCGAGACCATGGGGGAGTTCAGGCAGTACGCGACGCTGCTCAACGAGGCCGGCTACTTCGTGCCGAAGAACTGGACGTGGGGGATGTCGATTCGCGATCGCTTCCGGTAGGCACACGAGGTACGCGACGCACGACCGTGCACTAGCTGCGAAGTACCTCGATCGGGTCGACGCGGATTGCACGACGGCCCGGCAGGTAGCATCCAGCCAGCGCGACCACGGTGAGCAGCACCGTGGCGACACCGAAGCTCACAGGATCGGCGACCTTCACACCGACAAGGAGCCCGGCCATCGCACGCGAAACGACCGTCGCGCCGATCAGTCCCAACGCCACGCCGACGATCGCGAGCTTCTCGCCTTGCCGCATGACCATTCGCATGACGTCCGATTGAGCCGCTCCCAGCGCCCGACGGACGCCGATCTCGTGAGCACGCTCGTTCACGACGCACGACATGACCCCGTAGATCCCGAGGGCGGCGAGTAACAGCGCGGTCATCGCGAACATCGCGATCAGCTGCATCGACAATCGACGGACAGCCAGCGAATCGGAGATCGTTTCACCCAACGTCTCCGCACCGAACACGGGAAGCGCCGGGTTGAGGCCCTGCACCTCGTCGCGTACCGCACGGGTGATCACGCCAGTCTCGAAGCGGCCTCGCAGAAAGATCGCCAGATGCTTTCCTTGGCGTTGATACAGGCTCACGTACATTTGCGGCACGCTCGCGCTCGCGAGCGACTCCGTGCGGGCATCGGCCACGATGCCAACCACCGTCGTCCACGACGTGTCGCGTCGCGAGGCCATCAACCGGCTGCCTAACGCGTCGCCATTCGGCCAGTACGTTCGCGCCATGCTCTCGTTGATCACCGCGACGCGCGGCGCGCTGTCGGTATCGAACGCGTTCAGCAACCGGCCGCGCACCAATCGCACGCCGAGCAGCTGGAAATACTCCGGCGTGACCTGTGCACCGGTGACGAGCGTCGGCTGCTCGCCGTGCGAGTCGTCGCCTTCGAAGCGCACCCGCAACACGGTCTGATCCTGGTAGGGATGATCGAGCGGAACGGCTGCGCCGCTCCCGACTGCAACGGCGTCGACTCCAGGCAGCGCTCGGCTCCGACGAATGACTTCGCGCACGAACGGCGCCTCGGCCGCAGCCGTCGGATACAGATCCTCGCGGGGATCGTTAGGATACGGCAGGCGCGTGCGGATGACCGTCACGTGTTGTGCGTCGAACCCGAGCGGTGTGTTGATCAGCTCCCAGAAGCCGCGGACGAGGAGACCAGCAGCGCTCATCAGGATGAGCGAGAACGCGAACTCCGCGACGATGAGAAGATGACGCGTGCGCTTCTGCTCCCTGGAGCTCGTCGATGCGCGCCCCTCGAGCTTCAACACGTGAGCGACGTCGAGGTCGCGCACCTGGAGCGCCGGAGCGAGGCCGAAGACCGTGCCTGCGACAAGCGACGTGCCAAACGCGAACATCATCACGGTCCAATTGATCGTGATGTCGTTGAGGCGTGGCACCGCGTCGGGAACGAGCCTGACGAGCGAGTCCTTGGTGGCGAGCAGCAGCCCCACGCCGACCAATCCGCCGATCACCGAGAGCACGACACTTTCCGTGAGCAGCTGCCGAATGACGCGCGCTGGAGCGCCGCCGAGTGCCTGTCGCACGGCGATCTCGCGACCGCGCGTGGTCGCGCGCGCGAGAAAAAGATTGGCGACGTTCGCGCAGCCGATCGTCAGCAGGAGCGCCACCGCCCCGAAGAGAAACAGCAACGGTTGGCGAACATCCCCGACGACGCTCTCCTTGAGCGGCACGAGCCGAATTCTCCAGTCGTTCGCAGCCGGGTAGTCGGCCGGGAACTCGCGGCGCAATGACTGGACGAGCATGTCGATGCGCTCCTGTGCCTCCGCGATCGTTAGGCCCGGCTTGAGTCTGGCAATCGCCGACTGAAAGAGAACGTTGCGGGCGCGGACCGAGGCCGCGTCGAGCGGTGCCCCAGCAAAACCGAATGCCGGCCACACCTCGGTCGCGCGCTCCTCTTTCGTCCGTCCCGGCGCACGAAATCCCGGTGGCATGACGCCGACGATGCGATACCGATCCGAATCGAGCTTCACGACTCGACCGAGGATCTTCGGATCACCGCCGAACTGACTCTTCCACAGCCCGTCGCTGATCACCACCTGCTGATTGAAGCCCGGGGTGGGATCGGCGGGATCGAATCCCGCGCCCAGCTGCGGTTTGACGCCAAGGACGGCGAAGTAGTTCGACGCGACGATCAGGAGGCTGACGCGCTGCGGATGACTCGGTCCGGTGAGATTGTTGTTGTCGAACCACGTGGGTGAGACGTACTCGAACACGCCGGAGCGTTCGAGGTCGTGCCACTCGGGCGTCGACATGCCCACATCGCGCGCCCCGGCGCCGACGAAATCATCCTCGATGCGGACGAGCTCGTCCGAGTGCGGATAGGGCAGCGGGTGCAACAGGGTCGCGTCGACGATGCTGTAGATCGCGGTCGTCGCTCCGATGCCTAACGCGACCGTGAGGATGGCGACGGTCGCGAAGCCGGGCGCGCGACGCAGCATGCGCAGTGCGAATCGCACATCCTGGCCGAGTCGCTCCGCCCACATGGCGCCGCTCCCCCATTCGTCGCGGGCGATTTCCTGCACGAACGCGACGTTCCCGAACTCCCGGCGCGCATTCGCTGCCGCCTCGTGAGGCGACTCCCCGCGCGCCATGCGATCGGACTCGGCCATCTCGAGGTGTACACGCATCTCGTCGGCCAGCTCTTTCGTTCTCCGTTCGCGCACCCACGGCAACCAGTCGAGCAAGCTCATGGCTCCTCCGCCGCTGGCGGTAGCATGAGAGACGCGATCGCCTCCGTCAGCTGCTCCCAGCGCGATCGCTCCGCGGTCAGGCGGGCGCGGCCCTTCGTCGTCAGGCGGTACATGCGCACGCGACGATTGTTGTCCGAAATGCCCCACTCGGTCGCGATGGCGCCTTGTCGAACGAGACGCTGGAGCGCGGGATAGAGCGATCCGGTTTCGACGTGCAGGACGTTGCGCGTCTGGGCACGAATCAGCTGCACCATGCCATAGCCATGACACGGACCCCAACGGAGCGCCTGGAGGATGATCAGGTCGAGCGTGCCCTGGAGGAGCTCGACGCGAGACGTCGGGGTGTTCTTGGGTGCCACCACGACCTCTAGGTAGACACTCTACTTATCAGTATGTAGAGTGTCTACCTGTCGGTGGTTTGTCAAGAAGGCGCAGTGGGCGGTCGTTGCCCGATCACTCCGCCCGTAGCGCCGTGATCGGATTGACGCGAGTGGCCCTGCGCGCCGGGAGCCAGCCGGCCAACAGTCCGATACCACCCAGCAACGCAGCGGCACCACCGAGGATCACGGGATCGGTCGGATTGGTGTCCACCAGGATTGCCTGCATCGAGCGGCCAAGCGCGAACGCGCCAACGATACCGATGAGCACTCCCATGGCGGCGAGGCGTGCGGCGCCACCGAGGACGAGCCGCACGATCATCCCGGCCGTTGCGCCGATCGCAACCCTAACGCCGATCTCCGGCGTGCGCCGCGAGACCGTGTACGCCATCACGCCGTATGTGCCCACCGCGGCCATGATCAGCGCAATCAACGCCGAAGCCAGCAGGATCTGTGCTGTCCCGGCCTGTGGTGAAACGACTACGTCCACGACGCGCCGCATGCTGAGCACGTCACCCGCGGCCAGGCGCGCATCCTGTCGGGCGATAACCTGCTGCAGCGTCGCCGACAGAGTGGTAGGCTCGCCCGAGGAGACACGCAGGACCGCCGACGCCGTGCGCGTCGGCCATTGTGCGATCGGCGCGTACACGACCGATGTTGGGGAGTCGGTCATCAGCGGATTCGCCCGAGTATCGCGCACGACACCAACCACAGTGACAACGCGGTCGCTCAAGACGAGGCGCTGGCCGACGGGATCACCCTGGAGCAGGAGGCGCGCGGCCGTCTCGCTCAACACGACGACGGGCGGACTCCCGCTTCGATCGGCGTCGGTGAACGACCGACCGCGAAGCCGCGGTATGCCGACGGCGCTGAGGTAGCCGGATGAAACGCGCCGGAACCCGGCGGATCGCGCGTCCTCGAGACGAGCGGGCCGTTGTCCCTCCACATAGAGGCGAGCGCTCTCCTCGTTGAACGACATTGGTAGTACGGTCGTGAACTCCGCGGCAGCAACACCCGGCTCGCTGGCGAGGGACTCGCGCAGGCGATCCCAGAACCGCGTCGTGGCGCTGTCGTCCGGGTACCCCGCGTCAGGCAGCGTGATCGTCCCGGTGAGCACGTCAGCCGTGCGGAAGCCGGGATCGCTGCGCGAAACGCGGCCGAACGTCGCCGCCATGAGCGCCGCGCCGAATACGAGCATCAGCGCCAGCGCGATCTCTCC
The DNA here is from genome assembly GCA_021154285.1 of Gemmatimonas sp. Classification (GTDB taxonomy): domain Bacteria; phylum Gemmatimonadota; class Gemmatimonadetes; order Gemmatimonadales; family Gemmatimonadaceae; genus JAJKIV01. The sequence goes on from JAJKIV010000098.1 coordinate 5,465, forward strand.
GACAACGAGACCGCTGCGCAGCACACGCAGCGGCGAGCGGCGCATCTCGAACCGGCCGGTCTCCTTCAGTGTCGCGCTCACATCGACCGTCGAGCCGATCAGGGCCGGAACGAGTCCGAACGCTATTCCCGCGAGCGTCGACGCCACGGTTGCGACGATCAGCGCATGATAATCGAGCACGATCGCCCCGAATCCGGGGATGTACTGCTGCACCTCGATGGGCACGGTGGCAGCCGTGGCCTTGATGCCCCACCACGCGAGCGCGATGCCGATCGCGCCACCGGCGATGGCGAGCAGCACGCTTTCCGTGAGGAGCTGCGCGACGAGCCGGCTGCGCGTGGCGCCTAACGCGATGCGCAGTCCCATCTCGCGTCGTCGCGCGGTCGCGCGCACCAGCAGCAGGTTGGCCACGTTGGCGCACGCGATGAGCAGCAGGAACCCGACGGCGGCAAGCATCACGAGCATGAACGGACGCGGTCCGTCGCCGAAGAATTCCTCCGCGCCCTGGGTCCGGAGAAACCAACCCTTCTGTGTGTCCGGGTAGTCAGCCGCGAGCCGGTCGCCAAGCATGGTCACGGCCGCTGCGGCACGTTCGCGAGAGACGCCCCGGCCCAGTCGGGCCAGAAGGAATAGTGACCGCGACGTGCGGTCCGCGGCGTCACGAGGGGACAACGCGAGTGGTGCCCACAGCTGCGTGCCGGCGGGAAAGACGAAATCGTAAGGCATGACGCCCACGACCTGATACCCTTCGCCGTCGATCCGAACCGTCCTGTCGATCACGGCGGAGTCTCCACCGAAGCGGCGCTGCCAGAGTCCGTACGAGAGGACGACGACGCGCCGGCCATCGCGCACGTCGTCAGCCGTGAGCGTTCGGCCGAGCCCGGCGGTGCGTCCGGTCATCTCGAAGAAGTCGGAGCTGACTTGGGCACCGCCAACGCGCTCGGGGATGTCCATGCCGGCGATGTTGGCGGACCACATCCGCAGCGCGCCGACCGCCGAGAATTCGGGGAGCGTCCGGAGATCGCCGAACGTGCCCGCCGTCACCTGGACGCCGGACAGGTCGGCCGCCCGGTCTTCCGAGATGAGCACGAGACGGCCGGCGTCGCGGAGCTGCGGCAGCGGCCGGAAGGTGAAGGCGTTCGCGGTGCTGTACACCGTGGTTACAGCGCCGATACCAAGGCCGATGCATGCGATGGCGAGCATCGACACGAGCGGCGCGCCACGCAATGAGCGCAGCGCGAATCGTACGTCACGTCGGAGCGTTAGCATATCACTGACCGTTGTTCCTTGTGCCCTTACGCTACACGCTCGGGGAGGTTTCGGCAGGTGCGGGGCACATTGCGGAGCACGTCAGGGATTCTCTGACAAGGGACGATCGTTAGGCGGCACACCGGTGCGGCACGGGGCGTCTCACGCCCCGGTCCAGGGCCAGTGTGGGTGAAGGATGCCGGCGAGATGTGACAAGTAGGTCGGCGCCAGAAGGGCGGTCGCGCCGACCAACAGGGCCGTCGTCATCAGAAATGCAAGAGCAAAGCTTCCGGCATCGCGCGGCGACTTCACCGAAAGGCGCCGATACCCGATGATGCTCCCGACAACCACCGCCAGACTTGCCAGCCACGCGAGAGCCTGAAGTATCAGGTCGGGACGCCCGGGCTCAGCGATCAGGTACGCAAACGAGGGCGATCCAAACATCGCGACCAGGTCCCAGAAGCCCGCCAGCGAAACACCGATGAAGTACCCCCATCGAGGCGCGCGGACGCTGAGGACTATTGCAACCACGTACATGGCTGCCTGCGCGGCGTGAAGCGGGCGAAGCTCGGGCACGAAGACGGCCGAAACAGCAAGCGACAGGATGAAGAACGAGCCGCCAATCGTGATCAACCACTCGGGTGCAGCGAATCGCGAGCGTGCGATCGTCGTGTCCTCCGAAGTGTAGGCACGAGGCCAACGCCAGGTTTACCCAACGACGTGCGGAGCTGTTGCCGCGGTCACCGCGGTGAGCATCGCCTGCTTCGCGGCCCGCGCGAAGCGCCGCTGCAGCCGGCGTCCGAACGGGTAGCCGAGTCGCGCGAGCAACTTGCCCGGTCGTGAGAATGCATACAGATCGAACCAGACGCTATCGTCCGCTGAGTGCCACTCGACCATGAAGCGTTCCTCGCCGATCGCCCCGTGCTCCGGGAGCGTGCCGTA
>JAJKIV010000099.1 GCA_021154285.1 Gemmatimonas sp.
CACACGACCCGAGCACGCTGTACGTGACGTCGCAGTACGTGCACAAGTCGACCGACGAGGGAGCGAGCTGGACGCAGATCTCGCCCGACCTCACCGTACACGATCCGTCAACGTTAGGCAGGTCAGGCGGCCCGATTCACGGCGACATGACGGGCACCGAGTGGTACGCGACGATCTACGCGTTCGCCGAGTCGCCGCTGACGAAGGGGGTGCTGTGGGCAGGGAGCGATGATGGGCTGATCCACATCTCGCGCGATGGCGGCGCGCATTGGACGAACGTCACGCCCAAGGGCTTCGGAAAGTTCACGCGCACGGCGGAGATCGAGCCCGGGCATTTCGACGCCGGCACAGCGTATCTGGCGACCAACCGCTATCAGCAGGACGACTTCAAGCCGTATCTCTGGAAGACGACTGATTACGGTCAGACGTGGACGGCGATCAATACCGGTATCCCCACCGGCGCCTACACGCGGAGCATTCGCCAAGACCCGGTTCGACGCGGGCTGCTGTACGCGGGAACGGAGACCGGTGTGTACGTGTCGTTCGACGACGGCGTCCGGTGGGAACCGCTCCAGCTCAATCTGCCGCGCGCGAGCGTCCGCGATCTCGCTGTGCATGGCAACGACCTGATCGCCGCGACGCACGGGCGCTCCTTCTGGATGATCGACGACATCTCCGTGCTGCGGCAGATCGCGGATTCGGTGACGAGCAAATCGGTCTACGTGTTCCAGCCATCGCAGGCCGTGCGATGGGTGAGCGGGGGCGGCGCGAGTCTCACGGCCGGCCAGAATCCGCGCGGAGGTGCCACGATCGACTACTGGTTCAAGTCGACGCCCACCGCGAAGGTGACGCTCGAGTTCCGCGACGGGTCAGGCAAGGTGATCCGCTCGTATACGACCGACTCGACGCCGAACGACACGCTCAAGACCGCCGCCGACTCGATCGCGCGTCGCGCGCGCGAGGGGATGCGCGACAGTCTGGTCTACGAGCCAGCGGATTCGATCGTGTCGGCGCGGGCGGGCACGAACCGGTTCGTGTGGAATCTGCGCTATCCGGGAATCAAGCAGCTCAAGAACACGGTGATCGATGAAGGCCCGACGGATGGCCCCGTTGCGCCGCCGGGGAACTATTCGGTGCGGCTCATCGCGGGCCGCGATACGCTTGTCAGGCAATTCGCGGTGGTGTCGGACCCGCGTGTCAAGACGCCGCCCGCGGAGCTCGTGCGCCAGTTCACGCTCGCGCTCAACGTCCGTGACCGGATCAACGACGTGGTCGACGGCGCCACGCGCATCGAGGACCTTCAGTCGCAACTCGATCAGCGCGTGTCGCAGAGCAAAGCCGGCACGTCCGGTTCACGCGTGGCTGACGCGGCGAAGCCGCTGCGCGAGAAGCTCGAGGCGATTCGTTCGGAGCTGTACGAGGTGGGATGCCACGCCGACCAGTGCACGCTGGATCAGCCGGTGAAACTCTACAACATCCTGATCACGATCAACGGGCAGGTGCAGACGGGCGATTACGGTCCGACGAAACAGCACGGCGAGATGTTCGCGGACTTCTCGGGCAAGGTCGGCGACCAGCTCAAGAAGCTGCAGGCGCTGGAGGACTCGGACCTCGTTGCCATCAACAAGCTGCTCACCGAGCTGCAGCTGCCAGTCGTCTACGTACCGCCTCGTAAGGCGACAACCATGTAAGAGCGCAACGGCGCAACCAAACAGGTAATGGTTACTGGAATTGGTAATTGGTTATTTAAACCCCTCGGGATGCTCATCTCGCGAGAGAAGCCAGCCCGAGGGTTTTGATAACCACTACGCCGTACCAGTAACCTGTACCCTGTGTGTTGTTATTTCCCCATTCCGGCCGCCTTGAGCCGCTCCGCGGTCAGCGTTAGGTCCTGCTTGCGCAAGGTGGCCGCGCGCGGTTTGAGGGCCTCGACCAGCGCCGGCGAGAGTTCTGCCGTCGCCTGAGCTAGTCCCGCCTCGCGGCTCTTCTTCAACTCAGCCACCGCGGCCGCCGGCATCTTGCTCACGTCCATCTGCAGCTCGATCGGCGCCATCTGGCCGACGACCGACGACAGCGTGGTTCGGATGAGCTGATAGCGCTCTTCATCGACACCGGCCGCCTTCGCACCCGCGGCGCGCGTGCTCATGTCGTTCGCGGCCATCATCGCCGACAGCGTGTCGTTGTTCGTCTTTGCCGCCTTGAGATCGGCGCCGGCTTTCTTCACGGCCTCCAACTCGGCGTCCATGCCTTTCTGCCATCGGTCGATGTCGTCGGCCGAGAGGGATGCTGCGGTGTTGTTGGCCGCGCTTGGTGAGGGCGCGGGTGCCGCCGAAGTGGAGGCAGCGGTGTCGGCCGCTGCGGTGGAGTCGGTCGTGTCGGCTTGCTCGGACCGACCGCAGCCGGCGAGAACGCTGGCGGCGGCGACGAGGCGGACGAAGGTCCGCGCGGGAGGGAACTGAATCATCGTGTCAGGCAACCAAGGCTGCGGGTGAATCGTGCTGCGAACTGCGAACACCAGCCGCCAGACTACTCGCCCGTCCACACCTCGGCAACCCAAACCGACAGGCTTGGTTGTCATTCCGAGCGAGCGGGAGCGAGTCGAGGAATCGCCGTTGTCCCGACCGCGGGCCCTCTGCCGGTAGGATCCATCACGCCTGGTCCGGCATCCAGAACCGAGGGGTCGAACGCATGAGCGGCATGAGCAGCATACTGAACATCCTGCTCTATTGGGACGCTTCCTCTCGCCGCGAGCCGAATTGAAAAAGGGAACTGCCGCTCGGGATGCTACTGTCCCGAAAAGCTGTTCCCTTTCAAAATCGGCTCGTTGCGCGAGGAGTCGTCAGCGTTCTGGATGGATCCTCAGTATGCTGCTCCGATACGACTCCGTGTCTCCAGTGTCCTTTGTGATACGACAATACGTTAGGCCCGTGCTTTCGCCGGATGCCTGAGCACGAGGTTCGCGAGGCCTCCGAGAACGCCCACGACAAGCACCGCCCAGGTGATCCCCGGCGTCCACGCCGTCCGGATACCGAACAGTGCGTCGAGCGAGTAGCCGCCAAATCCCGTCAGCGCGAGCCCGAACGCCCCCGTCGCGTACAGCAGCGGAACCTCGATCCCGTTCTTCGTCGCGAACAGCCCGTTCTTCAGGTGGACGCTGATCGCCGCGACGATCATGACGGAGATCATCACCGCAGGGCCCACAGGTCCGAGGAACCCGAGCGCCACGAGCAGCCCGCTCGCCACCTCCGCGACCGAGGCCAGCGTCGCGAACGCCCGTCCACGCTGGAAACCAAGCTGCACGAAGAACTCGCCGGTCGTGTTGAGGCCGTAGCCGCCGAACCATCCGAACAGCTTCTGCGTGCCGTGCGCGGCCATGAGCAGCCCTATCACCAGCCGGGCAACCAGCAGTCCGAGATCAAACATCAACGGGTCGGCGGGATACGTGGTGTTCATACTTCCTCTCGGTGTGGTAGTACCTCTTGTTGCCTAGGTTACCGTCGGTAACTATCGTGAAGGTAATGAACACCGCGTGTCGCGGAGAAGAGCGCACGCGAACGTGCCTCAGTGACCTGGGAGTAACCATGGCAGTGAACGGAGCCGTGCACTCGGCACCGCCGCCCGAGATGCAGCACACACCGGCCAACTGCCGCGCTCGCGAGATGCTCGTGCGCGTGGCCGACAAATGGTCCATGTACATCATCCACGTGCTCGCGGAGGCGGGACCGCTGCGATTCAGCGAACTGCGTCGTCGCGTGGATGGCGTCAGCCAGCGCATGCTCACCGTGACGCTGCGCGGGCTCGAGCGCGACGGGCTCGTCAGTCGCACGATGTACCCCGAGGTGCCACCGCGCGTGGAGTACGAGCTCACGCCACTCGGCGCGACGCTCCGGCAGATCGTCCATGCGCTCATCGACTGGTCGGGCGCGCATCTGGCCGAAGTCGACGCGGCGCGGGCGCGCTACGATGCACAGGTTCGACGCTGGTCGACGCAGGACGCTCCGCTCGAGTCCCACGCCTGATGCGCGTCTCGAATCTCGTGCACGCGGTCGATGCACACGCCTGCGGCGAACATGGTCGCGTCATCGTGGGAGGCGTGCTCGACGTGCCCGGCGACACGATGTACGACAAGATGTGCCACCTGCGCGACCATGCGGACGGTCTGCGGAAGCGCATGCTTCGCGAGCCGCGCGGCTATCCAGCGGCGAACTGCAACCTCATCCTGCCTTCATCGCACCCGGAGGCGGACGCTGGTTTCGTGATCATGGAGCAGGTCGAATACCCCGGCATGTCGGGGACGAACACGATCTGCGTCACGACCGTGCTGCTCGAGACCGGGATGGTGCCGATGCAGGAGCCGGTCACGGAGCTGACGCTGGAGACGCCGGCAGGGCTCATTCACGTCACGGCGGACTGCGCGAACGGCAAGGTGAAGCGCGTGACGTTTCGGAACGTGCCCGCGTTCGCGGCTTACCTCGACACGGCGATCGAGGTGCCGCACCTGGGCACGGTGACGGTCGATGTCGCGTACGGCGGGATGTTCTACGTGATTGCCGACGCCACGCAGTTCGGTCTGCACCTAACGCCTGACGAGGGGCGCGACATCGTGCGCATCGGCGAGATGGTGAAGGCGGCCGCACGCGAGCAGTGCCCCATCGTGCATCCCGAGCAGCCCGGGTTCGACGGCGTCACGATCGCGCAGCTCTCGGGGCCGCCGCTCAAGGGCGATGCCGACTGGCAGAACGCAGTGGTTGTCTCGACCGGCACGCTCGACTGGAGCAGGCCGTCCACGTGGACCGGGGCGATCGACCGCTCGCCGTGTGGGACCGGCACGTGCGCGAAGATGGCGACGCTTCACGCGAAAGGACGTCTGCCACTCGGCCAGCCCTTCCGGCATGCCGGCGTCCTCGGCACGGTGTTCACCGGGTGTCTCGTCGAAGAAACGCGGGTTGGTACGTATCCAGCAGTCGTGCCGACGTTAGGCGGGCAGGCGTGGATCACCGGGATGGCGTCCTACGTCGTCGATCCCGACGATCCGTTTCCGGATGGGTTCACTGTCGGGGACATTTGGTGACGTCGGCGACGGGCGACGGACGTGCGGCGACTGGGGACTGGCGGCAGGCGGCAAAAGGCGCGTGTCATTCCGAGCGCGCGGCAGTGATCGCGCGCTCCATGCGAATGCACGGCAGCGTGAGTCCGTCCGGCAACGGCACGCTCACCGTCTCCAGATCCGCGAAACCCAGCGCGCGGTAGAGAGGCACCCCGGGAAGCGTTGCCATGAGCTCGAATCGCCGGAACCCCGAGGCGGCGGCTGCCGCCTCGCACGCGGCGTAGATCTCCCTCCCGAGCCCGCGACGCGCCCACGCCGGGTGCACGAAGAACGCGCGGATGCGTGCCGGCGACGTCGCTGGGTCGACGGTCAGGTCGGCCTCGCTCTTGTGCTGGTCGCCGCCGAACAGCGTCTGTCTACCGCTCCACCCGCCCGCCGCGACCACCGCGTCGCCATCGACCACGACGTAGTACGTCCTGTCGGCGACGAGCTGGGTGTCGACACCGAAGATGTGCGTCAGCGCGCTCTCGATCTGTGCCGGCGAGTATACCGACGCACTGAGGCCGCGAACCGAGTCGACGATCAGCTCGCGGATGGCGGGCACGTCGCCATGGTTGGCAGGGCGGAGCGTGGTCACCCCACCGAATCTTTCCCCAGTACGCCCAGATCACTCGCGCCGAGCCCCTCGGCAATCAACGCATCCATGCGCGCGGCGATTGCCGGAAGGGTGATGAGCGGCGTGCCGTTCGCGGACTCCATCATCAGCCTAACGTCTTTCCGCGCCATCACCAGCTCGAACGCGGGGGCGAAGTTTCGCTTCGCCATGTTGCGTCCGCGCCCCGCGATGATCGCGCCCGGATCGAAGAAGTCGAGCAGTCGGAGTGCGTCATCCGGCGCGACATCCGAACCTCTCGCAATCGCGAACACATCGGCCATGATGCCCGAGAGCCCGATGATGATGGCGTTCCCACAGAGCTTGTAGACCGCCGCGAGATCCGGTCGCTCGCCGAAGTACTCCACGCGCGGTGCCATGTGCGACAGCGCGTCTTTCACGGCGTCGAAGAGAGGTTTCGGCCCCGATGCGAGGATGATCCCCTGGCCCGCGCGCGCCGCGGCGGGTCCAATGAACACGGGGCAATGGATGTAGCGCACGCCTTCCGCGTTCAGTCGCGCGGAGCGCTCGCCCGTGAGCTTCGGCTGCGTGGTGGTGTGGTCGACGATGATGGCGTCAGGACCGAGCCCGGGACGCAGCGCGGCGATCACGTCGTCGACGACCGGATCATCCTTGAGCACGAGGTGAACGCGGGTCGCGCCGCGAACGGCGTCGGCGGGAGTGGCGGCAACGTGAACGCCGAACTGCTCGAGCGCGCGTGCCTTGTCGGCCGTGCGGTTCCAGACGGTCACTTCGTCGCCACGCTTGGCGGCGGCTTCAGCAAAGGCGCTCCCGAGGAGGCCGGTTCCGAGATATGCGATGTGTGTCATGCGTTCAAAGCTAGCCGGCGACGAAGGCGTTAGGCACGGAAAGGGTACGGAAGGGGTCAGAGTCACAACCCATCGAAACTGCGCATAGCGTGAACTATTTCGTGCCCGCGCGGGGTTTTCTCTATCAGCCCGCGGATGGCGGGTCCCCGGAAACAGGTGTAGCGCCTGGCTGACGGCAATGTCCGGTTTCGGTGACCCGCTACGTAGTACCCGTGCAGTAATGCGTCCCCCCGTCCCCGTCCCATGAGCGCTTCCAGTCAACGCAAACGCGCGGTCGAATCCGGCCTGAATCCGGACGTTTCTCGCCCGAGAGCCGTGGAGCCCGATCAAAGCGCGAACCTGAATAGACGCGGCACATTGCGGCGTGTGGTGCCGCAGTTAATCATTCGCGATCAACCGGTCGTCGGAGAGGTCCCGACGCCGATCGGAAGCCACCGTCCGACCAGGCGTCAAACGTCCTCTCGCGCCGATGCCTGGTCTCTGCCAGCAATGCTCGATCACGAAGCCTCGATCGATCGTTCGCAGGCGCCCGCCGAACATACCACGAGCATCACTGAGCTACTCGGAGATCTTCGGGCGGGCCGCCGCGAAGCATTCGATCAGATTCTTCCGCTAGTCTATCACGAGCTGCGACGCGCTGCGCGTCGCGAGCTTGCCGTGCGGCCGAGTGACACGATGTCCACGACCGCGCTGGTGCACGAGCTGTATCTGAAATTTTCACGCGCGGAGCGCAACGATTGGCGCAATCGCGCACACTTCCTTGGCGTCGCGTCGGTTGCCATGAGGCACATCCTCGTGGACCGCGCGCGGCGTCGGAGAGCGGAAAAACGTGGCGGACCGCTTCGCCACGTCACGCTCGATGACGAGCTGACCGCAGCGGACACACAGGCCGAATCACTGCTCGAGCTCCACGAAGCACTCGATAAGCTCGCAAAGCTGGATGAGCGACTCGCTCGCGTCGTGGAGTGCCGATTCTTCGGCGGGATGACCGAGCAGGAAACGGCCGAGGCGCTGCACATCGCGGTTCGTACGGTGCGACGCGACTGGATCAAGGCGCGAGGACTGTTGTACCAGGCCCTCGGTCCAGAAGCACCGAACGATCCTGTGCCGGGGACCAACTAGACGACCTCGCATGACGCTCGGCTCGCTGTCGCACGAACGTTGGAAGTTGCTCGAGCCCCTGCTCGACGACGCCCTCGAGCTCGAGCCGGAGCAGCGGTCGGCGTTCGTCGAGGACGTGTGCCGCGGCGATGCCGAGCTCCGCGCGGAGCTCGGCAGTCTGCTCGCGGCGTGCGACAAGGGCGACACAATTCTCGCGGATCCAGCGGCTGTTGCGTACGCGCCACTGCTGGGCGAGATGACGTCGGAGATCCCGTCGCCGATCAGCGGACGGTACCACATTCTGCGCGAGATTGGCCGTGGCGGGATGGGCACGGTCTACCTCGCCAACGACGCCAAGCACGGGCGTCAGGTGGCTGTGAAGGCGCTGCACGCCGAGGTCGCCCGCCTGATCGGCAGCGAGCGGTTCGAGCGCGAGATCGAGATCGCCGCGAGCCTGTCACACCCGCACATCCTCCCGCTCCACGATTCGGGCGAGGTGAAGTCGGAGCGCGAGGGCGAACCGTCCTTCCTCTACTTCATCACGCCGTTCGCGGCAGGCGAAACCCTGAGAGATCGCCTGCTGCGTGAGCTGCGTCTCGCACCGGACGAAGCCGTACGACTCGGCAAGGAGATAGCGCAGGCGCTCGATTATGCGCATCGACGCGGCGTCGTGCACCTCGACATCAAACCCGGCAACATCCTGCTGCACGAGGGCCACGCCGTGATCGCCGACTTCGGCATTGCGAGAGCGATGTCGAATGCCGGCGACGGCGCCAACGTCATTCGTGCCGACACCGGCGAGAACGCGATGCCGATGCTCGGCACGCCGTCCTACATGAGTCCGGAGCAGGCGCTCGGGCTTTCCGATGTCGACGGCCGTAGCGACGTCTACTCGCTCGGCTGCGTGCTGTTCGAGATGCTCACGGGTGACCAGCCGTTCGCCCGAAGGACCGTGCAGGACGTCGTGTCGGGCGCCGGAACGAGTAGCAGCCCGGACCCCGGGGCGCTGTGCCGCAACGTGCCGCGCGAGCTCGCGACCGTGGTGTTGCGCGCGATGTCTCCATCGCGCGAGGAGCGGTACAGCACCGCTGACGAGCTGGCGTTGGCGCTGCATGACGCGACACGTGCGGCAACGCCTCGGAGCTGGCGCCGCGCGACCGTGGCGCTGGCGTCGGGCGTGGCCGTTGTGGTCGCGTCGTTTGCGGTGTGGGAATCGCAGCAGACGGCGGCCTACGATCCGAATCTGGTCGCGGTCGCCCCGTTCGATGTCGCGGCGCCCGCCCTGCTGCTCTGGAAAGAGGGGCTCGTGGACGTGATGTCGCGGAGCCTGGACGGGGCAGGGGCGATCCGGGCGGTGCCGGCGTCGGAGGTGGTGCACCGCTGGCGCGGCCGGGCCGACTCGGCGTCGGCGCGCGCGTTAGGCAGGGCGACGGGCGCCCGGCTCGTCGTGTACGGCGGGCTGCTGGCCGCCGGCGACTCCGTGCGCGCGACCGTCAGCCTGCTCGACGTGCGGACCGGCCGCACCGTGTCCGA
>JAJKIV010000100.1 GCA_021154285.1 Gemmatimonas sp.
CCCGCCTTCTCCGACGCCATCTGCAGACGATACGGGAACCGGTCGATCGCGATCACCTTCTCCGCGCCTAACAAGTAGGCGCTCGCGATCGCGAACTGACCAACGGGGCCGCAACCCCAGACGGCGATCGTATCACCCGGCTTGATGCCGCACATCTCGGCAGCCATGTAGCCCGTGGGAAGGATGTCCGAGAGAAAGAGCACCTGCTCGTCGCTCAGACTTTCCGGCACCTTGAGCGGCCCCACATCGGCGAACGGCACCCGCGCGTACTCCGCCTGCCCCCCGGCAAACCCGCCCGTGAGGTGCGAGTATCCGAAGATCCCCGACGGCGAGTGCCCGAGCATCTTCTCCGCGATCCACGCGTTAGGGTTGGAGTTCTCGCAGAGCGAGTACGCCTTGGCTTTGCAGGCGCCACACGCACCGCACGCGATCGGGAACGGCACGACGACGCGGTCGCCGACGGCGAGGTTCTTCACGTCGGGACCGACCTCAACCACCTCGCCCATGAACTCGTGGCCCATGATGTCGCCCGGTTCCATCATGGGGAGAAATCCGTTGTAGAGATGAAGGTCGGACCCGCAGATCGCCGTCGACGTGATCTTCACGATGCAGTCCTGATGATTGAGGATCGTCGGGTCCGGCACCTCGCGGACCTCCATTTTCCTCGGCCCCATCCAGCACGTTGCTTTCATCGTTGGTCTCCCGCTCCTTCAGAGCTCTACAGGTTTGTTGTCTGGTTGCGCGGGATGTGGACCGCGTCGCTTCGTCGCGTCCGACAGCACGATCTCTCCGGTTTCCATGACCTGCTTGAAGTGGCGGAGGTCGTCTGCGACTTGCTGCCCTGGCTCCTCGCGCCAGAGCATCGCGACCTTCGAACCGAGCTTTCCAAAGGGCGGGTCATACTCGAGCGTGACACGCAGCTCGGTGCCGCGATCGCCTGGCGCGCGCGCGAACCGCACTTCGCCGGCGTTGTAGACCTTCGAGCCGGGGAGCGATCGCCACGCGATGACCTCGTTGGTCCGGTCTTCCGTGGTCTCCGCATCCCATTCGACCGTCTTCCCCGCCGGCGCCTTCGCGACCCAGTGCGAGCGGCCATTCCCCGTCATCTGTACGGACTCGAGATGCCGCATGAACCGCGGAAGGTTCTGGAAGTCGTGCCAGAATTCGTAGACCTCGTTGACCGGACGTCCCACCGTGATGCTGCGCTTCGTCCGGATGATGCCCTGATCCATCTGCTCGTTCGCGACCGTTTCCGGCTGTTTCGCGAGGGTTTTCGCCGCCATGACATCGAGTGCCGTAACGGCAAGCACGTTCGCGGTCGCGAAGAGCGTACGGCCTCGGTCGTTCTCGGAATTCGCGAGCGTCGCGCCGAGGAAAGCGAGGTCGAGCGCGTCGCCAGCCACGCGCGACATCACACTCTTCTTCGGCTGCTGGTTCGAGAGGATGGCAACGCCTGCGCCGATCTCTCGCAGCCCCATCAGTCTGAGGACTGTACGGTTGCGATCGTTAGGGTGCTTGACCCCGATCAGTCGCGCGATCGCGGTCGGCGCAAGGAACTCAGCCAGTCCGAGCCCGATGCTGAAGTAGCCCAGGAAGTCGGACAGGCTTTCGCCTCCGGTGCCGCGGTCCTCGTCAGCCAACCGCTGGTAGGGCGCCGTCACTTCCTGCCGCGGACGCGCCTTTTGGCCGAGTGCGGTGCCGGCTCCGCGATCGGTGCGGGTGGAGGGCTCGACGCCCGTTTCCGTTGATGCGGCCATACTCTGCTCCTTCTCCCTGGGTGATACGGAGCGCACGTATCGCGCGTGCGCTCGTGTTCGAAAGCGATCGTGATGGGAGGACGGAGCCGCGCAGAGCGTGTGCCGTGCCCGGGGCACTTACCCGAAAATCGACAATGAAGTGAGGCACCGCGAGACACCAGACGGCAGACGAACGGCAGACGGGAGACTTGAGACGGCAGGTTGCAGAGGGCAGAGGGACCGTATTGCTCTCCCGTCTGCCATCTGCCCACTGCCGTCTACCGTCTGCAGTCGGCCGCGTCTGCGCGGCGTCAAAGCTGGAGATACAGCGACGCCGTATCGATACGCGCTCCGTTGGGCCCGAGCGAATAGCCGGGAATCACCCCGACCTCACGATACCCGAGCGGCTTATAGAAGCGATCGGCCACATTCCGGCGCGCGTTCAGCAGGAGGAGCGTGCGGTCACGTTGTCGCGCGCATTCATGCAGCGCTGCCATTAGCGCGGCACCGACCCCGCGGCCACGTAGCGTCCGGGCGATGAACACCTTCTGGACGTCAGCGCGATGGCGCGCGTTAGGTAGCGACGGCAGCCACAGCTGCGCCGAACCCAGGATTTGCCCGTCACAGAACACACCCACGAGCACACGCGAGCCGGCGGCGAGCTCGGGAACGAGCCCGATCCAGTACTTCCATGCGGCGGCTGGCACGACCGGGGGGATGAAGCCGAGGGATGCTCCGTCATCGACGGTGTCAATGAGCAGATCGACCAGCGCCGGCACCAGTGACGGGAACTCGTCCGGCCTCACCGCGCGAATCTCAGTGGCCATGGCCGTGGCGCCTAACGCCAGGCGACTCGGCGACCTTGAGGGCGATCCGTCGCGCGTTCTGCGGAGCGACATCCGGCGCCACGTCGAACGAGCCATCCCACCGGGCAAGCACCACCGACGCGAGGCAGTTGCCGACCACGTTGAGCGACGTACGCGCCATGTCCATGAACGCATCTACGCCGAGTACTACCGCAATGCCCTCGAGTGGCAATCCGAACTGCGTCAGTGCGCCCGACAGCACGACCAGCGAGGCGCGAGGTACCGCGGCCGTTCCTTTGCTCGTCAGCATGAGCGTCACCATCATGAGGAGCTGCTGGGACACCGACAGCGTGATCCCCGCGGCCTGCGCGACGAAAATGGACGCCATCGCGAGATAGAGCGTCGTGCCATCCATGTTGAACGTGTAGCCGGCCGGCAGCACGAACGAAGCGATGTGACGCGGGACGCCGAGGCGTTCCATATTGGCGAGCGCCAACGGGAGAGCCGCCTCGGATGACGCGGTCGAGAACGCGATGAGCCACGGCTCCTTCGTCGCACTCCAGAAACGCCGCACCGGAACGCGGAAGGCAATCGCGATCGGTAGCAGTACGGCCAGCGCGAAGACGATCAGCGCGCCGTACAGCGTGAAGACCAGCGCACCGAGATGCCGGAGCACACCGATGCCGCTCTTCCCCACCGTCGCCGCGATCGCTCCCCCGACGCCGATCGGCGCGAACCGCATCACGAGTGGGGTGAACTCGAACATCACCTCCGAGAGCGCATGGCAGAACGTCAGCATCACCGCCTTCACCGGCCCCTGCACTCGCGCGAGCGCCACGGCGAACACGATGCTGAAGAAGGTGATCTGCAGCGCGTCGTTGCGGGCAGCCGCGTCGATGAAGCTCTGCGGAACGATGTGTTCGAGAACGTTTCCGAACGCTGGCGTCTTCGTAACGGTCGTCGCGCCAACAGCGGTCGGTGCTGCGAGCGTCACGCCCGAACCTGGCTGTGCCACGTTGACCGCGAGCAGCCCCACGGCGAGCGCCAGGGCGGTGACGACCTCGAAGTACAGGAGCGACCGGACGGCGAGTGTTCCGACGCGTTTCATGTCGTGGCCGTGTCCCGCGATCCCTACCACGAGCGTGGCAAAGAGCAGCGGCGCGACCAGCGATTTGACCATCCGCAGAAACAGGTTCGATAACACCTGCAGATCGGTCGCACGAAATCCGCCCGCACCCGGTCGGTCCGGAAACATCCATCCCACCGCCACGCCGATGATCATCGCGATGACCACCCACTGCGCCTGTGAGATGCGGCCGATCCAGCGAAGGCGGGACATCCTATGCGACGTTAGGCGTCGAAAGGGTCGGCGTCCCGTTTTCGCGCGTCGAGCCGGCCGAGCCAGCCCACGGTGTGTTCCACCGCGGCGCCGAGCGCACCGGGTTCCTCGAACGAATGCCCGGCGCGCGGAATCCGCACCAGGACGGCGTTTCTCGACAGCCGGTCAATGCCGTCGCTGTACCCAGGTCTTGCGCGCTCCTCATCGGCCCCGACGACGAACAGCGTCGGAGCAGTGATCTTCTGCAACGCCACAGGTGCGAAGTCGACGCGTGCGCCGCGAACCGCGACAGCGAAAGTCTGCCCTGTACGCTGCGCCGCTGTCATGAGCACAGCCGAGGCACCAGTGCCCGCACCCGCCAGTATGGTTCGATGGGCGCCGGCGACGCCTTCACGCTCCGCCCATTCGCACACACCCGCGAGCCGCGCCGCCGCGCGCTCGAGGTCCGCGTAGCGCAGTGCATCCGGCTTATCCACCCCCGCCCCCTGTTCCTCGCGCGTGAACAGGTCGACACGCAGTGTCGCGTATCCGGAAAGACGGAGTCGACCAGCGAGGTACCGTTCCGCGTAGCCGCTGCGACCACCTCTGACGTCGCCCCCGAGAATCACGAGACCACGCACGCCGCTACGACGCGCCCATCGCGTGGCTAGTCGCGAGACGTGAGGTACGCCGAGCTCACCTACGACGGTCGCATCGAACGCCGGGACACAGATCGTGCGTTCGACCGGACGTTCGTGAGCGTCGCGCCGCGTTAGGGCGGCGCCCAGCTGGTCGCTCATGTCGCGAACGTACGGCGACGCGCGCCTGCCGGGCTGGCCTGCCAATGCGACGACGTCGTCATCGCTGACGGGCGCGTAGCTCTCGTACGACGCCGAAATCGCGTTGAAGCGCGCTGGTGTGCTCACCACGACCAGCTCGTCCACCTCGCCGCGAACCTCTTCAGCACTCGGCAGCGCTGCCACGGGAACCGCGGCGATGATACGCGCCGGTCGTCCGTCACGAACGCTGCGGATCGCCGCACGCATCGTGGCACCGGTTGCCAGTCCGTCGTCGACGATGATGACCGTACGCGCGCGAAGGTCGAACGAGCGGAGAGCGGCTCGGTACCTCGCCGCGCGTCGCTCGAGCTCGACGCGTTCCCGCTCCATCAGTCGGTCCACGATCCGCTGCGGCACGCCGAGGTACCACGCGATCGAGTCCGCGATCACGCGGTGGCTTCCCTCCGCGACCGCGCCGAGCGCGACCTCCTCGATGCCGGGGACGCCGACTTTGCGCGCGACGACGACGCCGATCGGCGCGCCGAGGTAGTCCGCCACTTCACGGGCAACGGGAACGCCGGCGTGCGCGAGCCCGAGGACGATGACTCCTGGCCGGTTGCGGTACGCCACGAGCAGTCGAGCGAGCGCTCGTCCGGCGGCGGCGCGATCGGGAAACATCGCGCGCGTGGTCACGAGCTCGAGCGGGCGCGGCCTCATCGTGTGCTCGCGTGCGCGCATTCGGGGTATCTCCATCGCGTGTGTACCCCGAAACACGCAGGAGCCCCCTGAAACCGGTCACGTGGCGGGTACGCCACGCCTAACGTGCAACCTTACGAAGAACTAATAACTAACAACTAACGACTCACAACTCATCACTCACAACTGGCGAAGGCATTGCGACCAAACTTCACCGGTTATGAGTCGAGAGTAGCGGGTCCTTGGTTCTTGGGCATTAGTGGACCAACGTCGAGGGTTGGTCGGGTCGCGATGTTTCCCGTCGCACACCTAACGAGTCCGTACGACTCACTCCGTAAGGACCTTCGCGCCGCTCCGCCGCAGGCGGGCCAGCGCCCCGCTGGCCTCTCGGACGTACGGCTGCAGCTCCGGGTCGGCCGTGCGCCAGGCAGCTGCCACGAACGCGTAATTCGCGGCCGCTGCGTCGCGTTGCCCGAGGCGATCGAGCACGCGCGCGCGCTCCATCGTCCACAGCACGTCATCGACCCCGTTGCTGCACGACGTCGTGCCCGGCCAACGCCGCTCGAGGCGACTGGCCGCGTCTCGATACTGCCCGGCCGCGACGAGCAGCCGCACGATCGTCACACGGTTGTCGGACCAGCACTCCGAGAGCGTGTCCTTCGTGCCGGCGAGCACCCGCAACGCGGTCGCCGAGTCACCCCGCGCCAGGGCGAGATACCCGCGCCCCGATACGATGTACGCACGAATCATCGCGTCCTCCGACGGCGTGCGAATCCGATCACCCTCCGCCCAGAACGAGTCGATGTACGTGCGAATCGCCGCGGTGTCACCGTCGGTGGCCCACCACGCATACAATCGGGGCATCCGCGTGCGCGGGGCGAGCGCGAGAATGCGGTTGAACTCGGCGCTGCTCGTGTCTCTCGGCACCGCGTTGAACCGGGCCAGGTCATACATGACCAGGGCGCGCATACTGTGTGGATCGAGCGACGTCAAACGGTCCGCATCGCGGAGGTGTCCTCGAAACTCCAGCCCCTTCAGGAGTTGACCGACGACGCAGCCGTGGCGGGTGATTCGCATGAGCGTGTCGGTCTGCGGCTGGGCGACGTACGCCCGTGCGATGCGCACCACCGTTTCCGCCGAATCGGGAATGTGCCGCAACAGTTCGGCTGCTTTGCATAACGCGTCCGGCGGCAACGTGTCGACAAGGCGAGCAACGTCGATCGCCGCGGCACGGGCCGGATCGAGCAGGTCACCCGCCAACCGGATCACTTGCGACCGCGGACCCGCCGGCGCCAGCGCAAGGTACGCGTGGATGTATCGTCGCGCGCTGTCCGCCCCGCCGAGATACGCGGCAAAGCTGATGGGCCGGACGTACGCGGGCGCAAACGTCGAATCGAGCGAGATGGCGCGCTCGTACCGCGCGAGCGTGCCCCTGTCATCCACTTCCCCCACCACGACGTCGTGGTCATACTCCGCCTGGGCCTCGGCGTGCAGGAATGCGATTTCCGCATCGTTCGGGTAGAGACGCTGCGCCTCGGTGAGCTCATTGCACAGGCGATCGAACAGTTCTTTCTCGTTCGTGTAGGTCCCATCGACCA
>JAJKIV010000101.1 GCA_021154285.1 Gemmatimonas sp.
ATCCGCGCCAAGCTAGGCTTCCCGGGCTGCTACTCGCTGCTTTCCGTCATAGTAGCCGCACTCGCTGCACACATGGTGCGGTCGGCGCATCGCCTGACAGCGCGGGCACGGCTGAATGACGATCGCGGGTGCGGTCTTGTGCGTGTTGCGGGCGCGCTTTTTCCGCTTCGAGGTTCGGCGCTTAGGAACGGCCATGGAATTGAATTGCGTCGAAAGGTCGAGCCGTCAGTTGGACTGTCCGCGGACGTTCCGCAGCGCACCCCAGCGGCTGTCAGTAGCCGACGCGCAGTCGCACGCGCCGGCGTTGAGATCGGCACCACAGGTCGGACAAAGTCCCTTGCAATCGTCCCGACATTGAGCGAACGCAGGAACGGCCAGCAGCCACTGCTCGCGAAGTGCAGGACGCATGTCCAACTCGTGAGCACGTGAATCGATGACGTACACGTCCGGGTCGTCGGCGCCCTCGGTATCCGCTTCCACGAAGAGCAGCTGGATATCTTCGGCGATCGACACGGTGACGTCCGTCAAACACCGCCGGCATTCCCCGGCTGCCTCACCCTCGAGGCGACCGCTGAAGTAGTACCGGTCTGCACCGGCGGCGGAGAGCCGGCCAGTGACATGAACCGGCGTGCACGGACGAGTATCGTCGTCCTGCCAAACCGGGTCGTTCGCCGCCAGCACGCCGTCGACGTGCACGGCCTTCGAGGCGAGCGAACGAATGTCAAAGGACAGCATAGCCGAGCAATCTACCGCGCCGGTGCTGTTGGAACAAGTCAGCGTGCCCGCGAGACTTAGCGGGCCGTCACCGCGCTCGAACGAGCTCCGTTTCGGAGAAGAAGAACCCGGATTCCCGCGTGGCATTCTCGTCCGAGTCGGACGCGTGAATGGCGTTTCGCTCCTTGGATTCGGCGAAGAGCTTACGAACGGTCCCGGCCGCCGCTTCCGCCGGGTCGGTTGCGCCAATGGTCGACCGCAGCGCGGCGACCGCATCGTCGCGCTCCAGCACCATCGGCATGCAGGCGCCGGACGTCATGAAGCTGACGAGCGATCGATAAAACGGGCGCTCGCGATGAACCTGGTAGAACGCGCCAGCCTCTGCTTCGCTCAGGTGGGTAACGCGAGCGGCAACGACGCGAAATCCGGCGCCCTCGAGATGCGCGATGATCTTCCCTGCCTTCCCCGAGCCGAATGCGTCGGGCTTGATGATCGTGAGCGTGCGGTTACCAGCCATTTCGAATCCGTTCCGAGTTCAGTGTCCGAGGAGTTTGCGCACAATGTCTCCCCGCGTGAGCATCCCGACGATGCGGCCATCTCGCACCACGGGGACGCGGTCGACATCCTTGTTGGTCATCATCGATGACACGTCGGCGATCGCCTCGTCCGGCGACACGCAGAGCACCTGGCGAGTCATCGCGTCGCGAACGGTAGGCTTCGGGACTGGAACGCCCGGAGCCCTGGGGCCGTCGCCGCGACCGCCCTGAAGATAACCGCTCAGGGAGCGAAGCAACTCGCGCTCACCGAGCATGCCGACGACGAGCCCATCTCCGTCGACGACCGGCAGCCCCCCGACGCCGAGGCGGACCATCTCTCGTGCAGCGTCCTTGAGGACCGTGTCGGGGGCGATCGTGCGCGGTTGGTACGTCATGATGTCGCGCACCGTCAGCTTCGCCGGCAGCTCGTAGTCGCGAAAGACCGGGAGGTTCGCGAACGACGCGGCATCTGGCTGCGCGAGCAGCTCGTCCACTACCGACTGCTTGGACAGCAGGCGCGCGAACGCCCCGACGAGCTGGAGATACTCCGTCGCGAACTTTTTCGGCGCCACGATGAGCAGGAGGATCCGAGCGCATTGCGTCTCATTCTCGCCGAGCTCGCGGCAGATCGGCTGCGCGGCTGTCCCCAGCACGACGCGGAGCGCGGTGACCGCGTCGGTTCGATAGTGCAGCAGGAACGCCCGGTCGCCCATCGCGACAATGTCCTCCGGACGCTCCTCGGCAACACGCGTCCGGAGCTTCTCGACATCGGTAACCGCACCGGCCGACGTGAGGCGTTCGATCAGCTCGTCCGCTGCGCCAATCACCGTGTTCTGGCGCAGCGGAATGACGACCTGGTTCGCCGGAATGAAGTCCGAGAGTCTCAAGCTGGAAATCTCAGAGACGCGCCTTGATGAGCTCCACGAAGTCCATTGGGCGACGAGCCACACCCATGCCCGCGTCCTCGAACGCCTGGATCTTTTCCGCGGCGGTTCCCGCCGACCCGGAAATGATGGCGCCCGCGTGGCCCATTCGGCGACCCGGCGGCGCCGTCTGGCCCGCGATGAACCCCACGACGGGCTTCGTCATGTGCTCCTTCACGAACTGCGCCGCGTTCTGCTCATCCGTGCCGCCGATCTCGCCCATCAGTGCTACGGCCTTCGTATCGGGATCCTCCTCGAACGCCGTTAGGCAGTCGATGAAGTTCGTGCCGTTGATGGGATCACCGCCGATGCCGACGCACGTCGTCTGGCCTATGCCCGCGCGCGTCAGCTGGTACACGATCTCGTAGGTGAGCGTACCGGATCGGCTGACCACGCCCACCGGCCCCGCTGTGCAGATCCGCCCGGGAATGATGCCAACCTTTGATTTGTCCGGCGAGATGAGTCCCGGGCAATTCGGGCCGAGCAACCGGGCGCCCCGCTCTTTTACGAAAGGATACACGCGCGTCATGTCGAGCACGGGGACGCCTTCCGTGATGGCGACGATCAGCGTCACGCCGGCGTCCGCCGCTTCCATGATCGCGTCCGCGGCGTACATCGGCGGGACGTAGATGACGGACGTGTTCGCGCCAGTTGCCTTCGCCGCCTCGGCGACCGTGTTGAAGATCGGCACGGCGTCGTCGAACTTCTGCCCGCCTTTCCCCGGCGTGACACCTGCAACGACGCGCGTCCCGTACTCGATCATCTGCCGCGTGTGGAAGGAGCCGTCGCGGCCCGTGATTCCCTGGACGATGACCGTCGTATTCTTGTCGATGAAGACGCTCACGCGGCCTTTCCTCCCGTCGCGAGCTGCACGGCGCGCTGCACGGCGTCGTCCATATCGGTCATCGCGGAGAATCCGTTCTCGGTCAGGATCTTCACGGCGATCTCCTCGTTCGTCCCCGTTAGGCGTATCACGATCGGTACCTTGAGTGGGTTCTGCTTCGTGGCCGTCACGATGCCGTTCGCCACGTCATCGGTGCGCGTAATGCCGCCGAAGATGTTGAACAGGATCGCCTTCACGCTCGGATCGGCGGTGATGATCTTGAGCGCGTTGACGACCTTCTCGGGATTCGAGGAGCCACCGATGTCGAGGAAATTCGCCGGCTCGCCGCCGTAGTACTTCACGAGATCCATGGTGGCCATGGCGAGCCCTGCACCGTTCACGACGCAGCCCACGTTGCCATCGAGCTTGATGAACGTGAGGTTCGCGTTCCGCGCCTGCACCTCGCTCGGTTCTTCGGCCGACTCATCGCGTAGCGCGGCAATCTTCGGGAGGCGATCGAGCTCGTTGTCGTCGATGGACATCTTGGCGTCGAGCGCGATGACTTCCCCGTTAGGCGTGACGACGAGGGGATTGATCTCCGCGAGCGAGGCGCCGTTCGCCATGAAGGCGTCGTAGAGCTGCTTCATGATCTTCGCCGCTGCTCTCGCCTTCGCGGCCTCGGGATAGAGGAAAAACCCAAGCTCCATGGCCTGGAAGGGCATGAGGCCATACCGCGTGTCGATCGGAAGCCGCATGATCTTTTCCGGCGTTTTTGCTGCGACCTCCTCGATATCGATACCACCTGCCGGGCTCACCATGAAGACCGGTTTCTTCGACGCGCGGTCGAGGATGATGCCGACGTACGCCTCGGCCGCGATCTCCGCGGCATCGGTGACGAGCACCTTCTGCACAGTGAGGCCCTTGATCTGCATGCCGAGGATCTTGCTCGCCACATCGCGCGCCTCTTCCGGCGTCTTCGCGAGCTTCACGCCGCCTGCCTTGCCTCGGCCTCCGGCGTGCACTTGCGCCTTCACGACGACGGTCCGGCCAATTCGCCGCGCGATCTGCTCGGCCTCGGCCGGCGTCGTCGCGACATCACCTGGCGGGATCGGCACGCCGAAGCCGCGTAGGATCTCCTTCGCCTGATATTCGTGGATGTTCACGTGCTCTCCGCGGTGAAAGTACGGATGGTAATCACTTCGCGGTCGGGAGCCTGAGCAACCGACCGAGATCATCATAGGCCTTCCCGAACGCCGGCCAATCGCCACGCTGCAGCGCGTCGCGCATCGCGGTGTACAGATCGTTGACGCGTTGACGGAACGCCGCCGGCGTGATGGTCGAGGCCGCATCGGTCGTTTCCGGCGGCACGCCCACTGCCTCGGCGAGCGTGAAGCCGAACGAAACGGAATCGCGCGCCGCACCCGTCCCGTGAATCGCCATGCGTGCTACTGTCGGCGCGCCGTCGCTTCGCCAGGCGTACGTGGTCTGCAGATACGCGGCCGCCCCGCCTCGTATGGGAACGACGCGCACCGGCCCGCGACGGAGCGTGACATCACGCGGAGGAGCCGGCGACTCCGGAACGCGCAGCAACCGCTCGAGCACGGCGGGCCATCGCAAGGGGGGATCGGGAAGCTTGTGCCAGTACGTGACTGGCTGCGGCCCGCCAACCGACACGATGATCCCTCGCACACGGTCGCTCTGGTCGAGCACCGGCGTCGTCCACGCGAGCCTGGAATCGCCTGGCGTTAGGTACATCGGCCGATACGCGCCACCGAACAGTGTCGTGTCGCCGCTGAACGACCCGGGCAAGTGAGCCGATACTTCCGCCGGGTCATCGCGTGTTCCGTAGCGCGCAAATGCGACTGCTTGCGCGACGGCACTCTCGATCGGCGGAGGAACGTTCGCGACGACGGCGGCGGGCAGCGAGCTCCAGGTCGTGAAGAGCGAGGGAAACTGCCGCACCCAGGTTAACGCGATGGGGTCGAGCACCGAGTCCGCGACGAGTGTGACGTGCCCCGACTGGGCGTGGACGATTGCCGTCGCAGCGTGGCGGACGTATGACACGTCCTCGCCGCCGAGGTGCGTGTGCTCGCTGAGCGGGTAGTAGTCGGTGGCGGTGTAGAGGTGCACCGCCCAATAAAGCGTATCGCGCCAGGCGATTGGCGTGACGTGGGCAGACTGCCAGAAGAACGGCGCGAGCATCTGAAGCCGGTCGTGAACGTCGCGATGCACCATCATGCGAGGCTCGCGCACGTCCACGTCGCTGAACATGAGACGAAGGTTCTGCTGATCCCACGCGTGCGCGACACGCGAGGGCCACTCCGAGATTTCCGGCGCGTCTACGTCGCCCTGACGGTCTGATACTACGAGTGGTCCGGTTGCGGAGTCGTACACGAGCGCCGGAGGGATCGCTCCGCCTTCCTCCACTCCGCCGCCGGCGGTGCCCGTGATGCCGCCTCGGTCGTCACTCGACCATGCACGCAGGCGCGTCACCGTCCAGGAGGCGAACGGATCTGCCGCATCGGCCCCGGTCGGCCGTTGCGCCGCGACCGCTACAAGACGCGCGCTGTCCGCGGCCCAGCCGATTGCGCCGCTCACGATGCCCTGGCGACGTCGTTCAACCGCGCGCCGGATCGCGCCCGCGTCCCATTCAGAGAGTGACTGTGCGGCATCGCGAAGCGATGGCAACGCGACGCGCTCGGCTGAGTCGCCCCGTACGATGCGTGCGACTGCGTACGCTCGCTGCGTGTATTGGCCGCGCGTTTTGAGGTAGCCCTCCTCGCGCCTCACGGGATCCGTCGGATCGGCGAGTCGCTGCGCGAGCGGCGGAAGGAACTGGCGAAGTCCTAGTGACAACGCGAGCACCGCGGTGACCGTGACGAACGCGATGCGCATCTGTCCCGTCCACGCGGCCCACCCCACAAGCACCGCGGCCGCGCCCGTCGCGAACGCCAGCACGAAGTTGGCGGGGACGGCCACCTTCCAGTCGGCCGAGGTGAATGCCCCGGCCGGCCCCGTACCGTTCAGCAGCAGCCCCAGGCCGTCGAGCCGGTAGCTCCAGGCGAGGAGGAAAATGAGTAACGCGCCTAACAACGACAGGTGGCGTCGCACGTATCCGGACACGTGCAGCGTGCCACGCTCCCATCGCAAACTCGGCGTGAGTGCATAGAGAAACACGACGACCGTCGTCGCGGCGAGCAGCGCGATCAGCGACCACACGTGGAGCGACGTCTCGAACGGGAGCCAGTAGGTCCAGAACCCGAGATCGTACTCGAAGTAGGGATCCTGCTCACGGAACGGCTGGCCCGAGCGGACGAGTGCCAGCGAGGTCCAATCGTCCTGCGGAAACGCGAGCAGAATACCGAACAGCAGCGACATCGCGATGACGGCGAGGAGCAGGTACCGGCTCGGCACCTCTTCGCCGATCTCGATGTTCGCGACACGACGCGGCAGGACGAGCGACACCACCGAGTGCCGCACCGCGTACAGGTTGCAGAAGAAGAAGACCGTCGCGACCGCGCCCGAGAGCCCGCGCAGGATCATCAGGTTCTCGACACGTGCCCACCAGACGGCTTCTGCTCCGAGCGCTGAGAACCAGCGATAGTCGACATAGACGCCGGCGAGCGCCTTCCCGAGCAGGAGCAGCAGCGCGACACCCGCCGCCGCGGCGATCAGCCAGCGTCGAGTGAGCACGTTAGGGCGCGACGCCCTGTGAGCGAAGCCAGCTCTCCATCTCAGTTTGAATCAGCGCGAGCTGCTCCGCCGTTCTCGCCTCGAAGCGAGCAACCAGCACGGGTTGCGTGTTCGACGCCCGGATGAGTCCCCAGCCTTCACCGAACAGCACGCGTGCGCCATCGACGCCCACGACCTCGTGGTCTCGCGCGAAGTGTCTCACGGCTTCGTCGACGATCGCGAACTTCCGGTCATCCGGGCAGTCGATGCGAATCTCGGGCGTCGAGACGAATCTGGGAACATCCGCGAGAAGATCTTCGATGCGCTGACCGGACTCCGATATGATTCGCATGAGCCTCGCCGCCGCGTACACCGCGTCGTCGTGGCCGTAAAACGACTCCGTGAAGAACATGTGGCCCGACATCTCGCCTGCGATTGGCGCACCAAGCTCCTTCATCTTCCCCTTGATGAGCGAGTGCCCGGTCTTCCACATCACGGGTCGTCCGCCTGCACGCGCCACGGCCTCGGGAAGCGCCTGTGAGCACTTCACGTCGAAGATGATGGGTTGACCCTTCCCTGTGCGCGCGAGAACGTCTCGCGCGTACAGAATCAGCAGGTAGTCACCCCAGATGATCTGGCCGGTCGAGTCCACGACGCCGATGCGGTCGGCGTCGCCGTCGAACGCCACGCCGAAGTCGTATCCGCCGCGCGTCACCTCGGCGATCAGCGGCTGCAGGTTCTCGACGACCGTCGGGTCAGGGTGGTGATTCGGGAACGTGCCGTCGCTCTCGCAGTAGAGACACTTCGCGTCAGGCAGGAGCTTCTCGAAGAGCGCTGGCGCGACCAGGGCTCCCGCGCCATTCCCGCAGTCGATCGCGACGCGCGGCGGGCGAGCCAGCGGCCCGATCCTCCGAACAATGTCATCGATGTATCGCTCGATGACCGTCTCGTGCCTAACGGTGCCCACGCCGCTCGGAAAAACGCCACTTCTCGCGAGCCCACTGAGCTCCTGGATTCCCTCTCCGTGAACGGATTCCTTGCCGATGCAGATCTTGAATCCGTTGTACGCCGCCGGATTGTGTGAGCCGGTGATCTGGATGCCCGCGCCCACGTCGAGGTGCGAGAGACTCCAGTACAGGAGTGGCGTCGGCACGACGCCGATGTCCACGACGTCCACCCCGGCCGAGATCAGCGCACCGACGAGGGCATCGCGGAGTGCTGCCCCGCTGGGCCGGTTGTCGCGTCCGACAGCAACCGGCCCTGTGACTCCGCGCCGCGCCAGGTACAGCGCGAACGCGCCGCCGATGGCACTGGCGGCTTGGACCGTCAGGTCATCGCCAACGACGCCGCGGATGTCGTATTGGCGAAAGATCCCCGCAGCTATCGGCATGCGATGGTGAACGCACGACGGGTCCGCGTGCGCGGACCCGTGACGTTACCGGCCCGCGCCCGCGGACCCGGGGGACATGACCGCCATTCGTCCCGGGGCCGCCGGCGCAGTGGTCGTGGGCTGTGCCACGCTGCGCTGCGCGAAGCCGGCAATGGAATCCGGGAATAGCCCGAGCGCGACGATGAGAATCGCTGCCGCGCCGATGACGATCTGCGTTAGGCGGCCAGCCGGGAGCCGTGCTGGCGCATTGGCCGGCCGCGGCTTCATGTACATGACTCGCACGACCTGCAGGTAGTATCCCGCGGAGATCGTCGTTGTGATGACGAGCAGGGTCGCGAGTTTGAACTGCGGCGCTGGCGCCTGGAGCGCCGCCTGAAGCACGTACCACTTCGCGAGGAAGCCAATGCCGCCCACGATCGGGAAGCCGAGCAGCGCCAGCATGAACACGGTCATCGCGGCGGCCATCCACGGTCGATCGTTCCAGAGTCCCGAGTAGCTGTCGATCGTGAGGTCACTCTCTCCCGGTTGGCCGAGCGCCACGATCACGGCGAACGCGCCCATGGTCGCGAGCGTGTACGCGAACAGGTAGAAGAGGAACGCGGACGATCCGGCCGGCGTACCCGCCACGAGCGCGACCAGCACGAAGCCGGAGTGCGCGATGCTCGAGTAGGCCAGCAGCCTTTTCAGGTTCTGCTGTGCGAGCGCGACCACGTTGCCAAGCACCATCGTGATCGCTGCCAGCCACCAGACCGCAAGGTGCCAGCGAAGGTAGGCGCCGCTGAATCCCTCGATCCAAACGCGAAGGAATGCCGCAAACGCCGCCGCCTTCACTGCAGCCGCCATGTAGCCCGTGATCGGCGTGGGCGCGCCCTCGTAGACGTCGGGCGTCCACATGTGGAACGGCGCTGCCGCGACCTTGAACCCGAATCCGACGAGGAGCAGCGCGATGCCGGCCAGCAGCATCGGGCTGTCGCCGAGTCGGTATTTCGCGACTGTCTCACCGATCACGGCGAGATTCGTCGACCCGGTCGCGCCGTACACGAGCGCAATGCCGTACAAGAGGAACGCCGTCGAGAACGCGCCTAACAGGAAGTACTTGATCGCCGCCTCGGCCGAACGTGCGCTGCGGCGGTTGAGTCCCGCGAGCACGTACACGGCGATCGACATGAGCTCGATGCCGAGGAAGATGATCATGAGGTCTCGCGCGGCGGCGAGGATCATCATCCCGCTCGTGGCGAACAGCACGAGCACGTGTAACTCCGGCGCGTCAATGCCCTCTCGCGTGTTGTAGTCGATCGAGATAGCGATCGCGATAAACGTTGCCAGCAGGAAGATCAGGTCGGCGGCCCAGCGGAAGCTGTCAACCGCTACGATCCCTCCTTGCTTGGCCGCCGCGCCACTCGCGACAAACCAGATCACGGCGGCCGTCGTGATCAGTGTCACGACGAGCGCACCGATTCCCACCGAACGCTGGTGGCTTGCGCTGTCTGGTCGCCAGGCGGACCACAGCATGAGCACCATCGCCCCGGCCATCAGGATGAGGTCGGGTACGAGCGCGAGCGTCAGCCCGCCTGGCAGGGTCACGTCGATCGGCATCAGCGGATTCCCCGCGGCAGACTCGCCGCCCGCTGGCTTGCCCCGGCTTCGACCCTGCGGACGAAGGAGGTCGTTGCGCCTTCCATGCGAGTGAGCACCGGTTTCGGATAGAGGCCTAACCAGAGGATCGCGAACAGCACCGGGATGAGGAGCCCGAT
Source organism: Gemmatimonas sp. (assembly GCA_021154285.1). Taxonomy (GTDB): domain Bacteria; phylum Gemmatimonadota; class Gemmatimonadetes; order Gemmatimonadales; family Gemmatimonadaceae; genus JAJKIV01. The sequence goes on from JAJKIV010000101.1 coordinate 9,813, forward strand.
CTCGCGCCAGTTCAGGTCAGTCAGATGCGTGTTGTCGGGCTTGTCGAGCGGGTTATAAATGATCCGCTGGAGCGCCCAGAGGAGATACGCGGCGGCGAGGATCACACCTAACGCCGAAATCGTCGTCATGTACGGGTAGGTCTTGAACGACCCGACCATGACGAGGAACTCGGACACGAACCCGTTGGTGCCCGGCAGGCCGATGCTGGAGAGCGCCACGATCGTGAGGAGCGTCGCGAACACCGGCACCACCTTCGCGATGCCGCCGTACGCCGCGATCTCGCGCGAGTGCTTCCGCTCGTAAATCATCCCGATGAGGAGGAACAGCGCGCCGGTGGACAGGCCGTGGCCGATCATGACCATCATGGCGCCCTGCACGCTTTCGCGCGTGAGCGCGAAGAGCCCGAGCATCACCATGCCGAGGTGCGCCACCGACGAGTACGCGACCAGCTTCTTGAAGTCGGGTTGCACCATCGCCACGAGCGATCCGTAGATCACGCCGATCACGGCAAGGATGATGATGCCGGTCCGCATCCCCGGGCTCATCGCCGCCGCTGGGAAGAGCGGAATCGCGAGCCGGATGAACCCGTAGGTCCCGAGCTTCAGCATGATGCTGGCGAGGATCACCGAGCCCGCCGTGGGTGCCTCGACGTGCGCGTCAGGCAGCCACGTGTGGAACGGGAACATCGGCACCTTCACCGCGAACGCGCTGAAGAACGCCAGGAAGAGCAGCGTGCTGCCGGGAACGAAGATCCCGAACCACGAGAGAGTGATGCCGCCCTGCGGAGTCTGCGCGGCGGCCGCGAAGATCTGATCGAATGCGAAGTTCGGGATGCCAGTGGCCGGATCACCCGCCTTGATTCCGAGATACAGGATCGCGACCAGCATCAGCAGCGACCCGACCATCGTGAAGATGAAGAACTTGAGCGCCGCATAAAGCCGCCGCGCGCCTCCCCAGATGCCGACGATGAAATACATCGGCACCAGCATCACTTCCCACATCACGTAGAAGAGGAACAGATCGCGCGCCATGAACACGCCGAGCATGCCGGCGGTAAGAATCAGCATGAGCGCGTGATACGCGTGCAGTTTCGTGCGCACGCTCGTCCAGCCGCCTAACACGACGAGGGGCATGATGAACGTCGTGAGCAGCACGAGCATCACCGAGATGCCGTCAACGCCAAGCGCGAAGTGGATACCCCAGGTCCGAATCCAGGGAAGGTCCACGACGGCGCGGAACCCGGTTTCACCGGGCGCCACGACCCACCACAGGCCGATCGAGACGACGAACTCGAGGAGGAACGTGAACAGCGTGATGCGGCGCGGGAACATCGCGGCGGCGTCATCGAGCCCGCCGGTTCCCTCACCCTTGCTGGCGCTGCCGTGCAGGACGATTACGAGCGCAGCGGCCACGGGAAGCGCCAGCAGCGTAGGCAGCACCCACGACTCGTATCCGATCGAGGTCAGAAAGGCGAGCACAGGAATCAGCGTAAGGTGAAGGCGCCGAGTACCGCGATGACGCCGATCAGAAGCACCCAGGCGTACGTACCAACCTGTCCCGACTGGAGGCGCGAGCCGAACCATCCGAACAGGCGTGGAATTCCCGTCCCGACCCACGTGACGAGGAGCTTGTCGATGATGCCCTCGTCCACGCCGGTTGCCAGAACGTTTCTCGAGATCCAGACCGTCGGCCTGACGACGACGCGGTCGTACAGCTCGTCGACGTAGTACTTGTTCAACAGCACGCGCTCGATGCCGTGCTCTTCGGGCGCCTGCGCTTTCGGTACGAGGCGTTCGGGCTTCAGCCTAACGATCGCGATAAGGATGCCGGCAACGGCGATCGCAACGGCCGCACCGATGAGGGCCCACTCAGTGCCGTGCGCGACTTCGGCCGCGCCGCCCGTGACGGCATTCGTCGCGGTGCCGACGACCGGCTCGAGCCAATGGTCTAGTACTCCGATCGGACCGACAGGCAGCAGCGCCGGCAGATTGAGCCAGCCACCGAAGAGACTCAGCACGCCTAACACGACGAGTGGCCCGGTCATGACCCAGGGCGCCTCCGCCAGATGCGACTGCTCCTTCTCGCCGCTGCGGTTCGGGCCGTGGAACGTGTAGAGCATCATGCGCGTCATGTAGATCGCCGTCAGCAGCGCTGCCGTGAGCCCCATGGCGTAGATGATGAACAGCAGCGCGCTGCCCGGGATGCCTAACCACGATACCTGCGCCAGCGTCGACTCGTGCGCGCGCGCGAACACCGCGCCCAGAATCTCATCCTTCGAGAAGAAGCCGGCGAACACCGGAATGCCCGCGATCGCGAGCGTCGCGATCCACATGAGGATGAACGTCACCGGCATGTAGCGCCGGAGCCCGCCCATGTTCCGCATGTCCTGCGCGTCGTCGTGATTGTGCGTCGCGTGATACGCGCGGTGCATCGCGAAGATCACGGAGCCGGATCCGAGGAACAAAAGCGCCTTGAAGAACGCGTGCGTCACGAGGTGAAAGACGCCGGCCGTGTACGCACCCACACCGACGCCGACGAACATGTAGCCCAGCTGCGAGACGGTGGAATACGCGAGCACCTTCTTGATGTCCCACTGCTTGAGGCCGATCGTCGCGGCGAACAGCGCGGTCAACCCGCCCACGAACGCGACCGTCAGCTGCGCAACCGGCGCGAGCGAGAACAGGAACGCGCTGCGCGCGATGAGGTACACGCCCGCCGTCACCATCGTGGCCGCGTGGATCAGCGCGGACACAGGAGTCGGGCCAGCCATTGCGTCAGGCAGCCAGACGTACAGCGGGATCTGTGCGCTCTTACCAGCGCAGCCCAGGAAGAGGAAGAGACAGATCGTCGTGACGAGCGGGCTGTTGAATCCCGCTCCCGGCGCCGCCGCGGAAACTCCCAGGAAGTCCAGCGCGCCGAAGTTCGCGAACATCAGGAACATCGCGACCAGGAATCCGAAGTCGCCGATGCGGTTCACGATGAACGCCTTCTTGCCCGCGTCGGCGTTCGCCTTGTCGGTGAACCAGAATCCGATGAGCAGGTACGAGCAGAGACCCACCCCTTCCCACCCGACGAACAACACCGGGTAGCTCGCGCCTAACACGAGGACGAGCATGAAGGAGACGAACAGGTTCAGGTACGCGAAGTAGCGCGGGTACCCGGGGTCGTCCTGCATGTAGCCGACGCTGAAGAGGTGGATCAGCGTCCCGACACCCGTGACCACGAGGGTCATCACCATCGAGAGTGGATCCACCTGGAGCGCGGCGTCGACGTGCAGATCGCCGGCCGGGATCCACGAGAACAGCGTGCGGACGAATGGCGCTTCGCGGCTCACGCCGAGCATCGCCATGAAGATCGCGAGCGTCAGGCCGAACGAGAGCAGCAGCACCGCCGGGCCGACGATCGAGACGAGCCCAGCGTACTTGTGCCGAACGACAGGGTGATGATCGTCGCCATGCGCACCGCCACCCGAGTCATGGCCGTGATCGTCGCCGTGGCCCGCGGCATCGTGCCCCGCGGCGCTCGGATCCTTCGGGCCAACGTGGGCGGCCGACGTGATCGACAGCCATCCGTTGATGAGAAAGCCCAAGAACGGCAGCAGCGGAATGAGCCACACCCACTCGGCGATGCTGCCGCTGAGCGGGTGCACGCCCCGAGTCGCTTCCTGAAGCAGCATTAGCCTTTCAGCAGATTGATGTTCTCGAGATTGACCGTCTGCTTGTGCCGGAAGATCGCAATGATGATCGCGAGCCCGACGGCCGCTTCGGCGGCGGCGACCGTCATGACGAAGATCACGAACACCTGCCCCGCCATCCCGTACACTTTGCTCAGCGCGACGAACGTGAGGTTCACCGCGTTCAGCATGAGCTCCACACACATGAAGATCACGATCGCGTTGCGGCGCGTCAGCACGCCGATCGCACCGATCGAGAACAGGACCGCGGACAGCGCGAGCGACTCAGCGAGCATCGATCTGCCTCCTGCGCCCGATGACGACAGCACCGACGATGGCGACGAGCAGCAGGATGCTCGTCAGCTCGAACGCGAGCAGGTACTCATTGAACAACGGCTGCGCGACGCTGCCCACCGCGCCGAGATCACGAACAGCCTGCGCGTCGTATCCGGTGCCGGGAATGAACGGCTCGGGCATCCGCTTGCCGGAGAGCGCTGCCACCTGCGCCAGGAGCACGATACCGAGCAGCGCTGCGACGAGCTTGCCCCACTTCCCTCGTATGTCGGCGATCTCCGATGGCTCCCCGAGGTTGAGCAGCATGACCACGAACAGAAACACCACCATGATCGCACCGGCGTATACGAGCACCTGAATGACACCGATGAACTGGGCCTCGAGCATGACGTAGAGCACTGCGAGGCAGAACATCGTGTTCACCAGCCACAGCGCCGCCGCGACAGGACTTCTGCGCGTGACGAACGCGATCGCGGAGCCGATCGCGATCAGCCCGAACAGGTAGAAGTTGACCTGGTAGAAAAAGTTCGGCATGAGTCGCGGCTATTCGCCCTTGGGATCAGCGGGGTCCCACATCTCGGAAACAGGGTGCGTTTGGGCCGTCAACCGCTCGAGGTCGTAGACGAAGCCCTCGCGACTGTACTCCGAGTTCTCGTAGTGCCGTCCCACGTGGATAGCCTCCTCCGGACACACCTCCTGGCAGTAGCCACAGAAGATGCATCGGAACTCGTCGATCTCGAACACGAGCGGATAGCGGTTGCCCTGTTCGTCTTCGCCCGGCACCAGCTTGATGCAGTTGGACGGACAGACGGTTGGGCATAACCCGCACGCCACGCACTTCGCCTTTCCGGTTTCAGTGGTGAGCATGCGGTGCGTGCCGCGCCACCTTTTGGAGATGTCCTTTTTCTGGTCCGGGTACTGAATCGTGACTTTGTGTGGCTCGATGAGATGCTTGAACGTTCGAGCCATGCCCTTCAGCGTCGCCCGGACGTAGCTGACCTCCTCCACCGGGCGTGCAAGCACTTTCACGTTGATCGCCATCAGTCTCCTGACTGGGGGCTGAGATGGGAGCGCACTGCCGTTACAGCCCGCAGCCGCGCGATCTGCTGAGGCGTCGCTCGGCCGTATGCGGGACTGATGATGCGCCCGCGGTCGAGAATGAAGAACACGATGATCACGAGCACGATGTTGACCCCGAGCATCGCGAGTCCGTACACCGGAATCACGTGTGCCCAGAGGAAGTCACGCTGGAACCTCGGGAAGACCGACCCGAGGTAGTCGAGCCCCAGCAGTGTTGCGGCCACGATCACGATGTAGGCGAGCGCCAGCGGCAGCATCGTCTTCCATCCCAGCGACATCAGCTGGTCGTAGCGGAACCGCGGCAGCGTCCACCGGATCCAGATGAAGACAAAGATGAAGAACCCCGTCTTCACCGCGAAAATGGCGATGGACAGCAGGACGAGCAAAATCCCGACACCACCCGTGTTGTCCTGCTTCATGAACGGGATGTCCCAGCCGCCGAAGAACAGCGTCGCCATGAGCGCGCTCGACGTCGCCATGTTGGCGTACTCCGAGATCGGGAACATCGAGAACTTCATCGCGCTGTACTCGGTGTGGTACCCGGCGATGAGCTCGGACTCCGCCTCGGGAAGGTCGAACGGCAGCCGGTTCGTCTCGGCGAACGCGGCGACCATGAAGATGAAGAACGAAATCGTCAGCGTCAGCACGTTCCAGAGGTGCATGTTCGCCTGCTGGTCCACGATCTCGTTCAGCGTGACGTTACCGGCGAGCAGCAGGACGGGAATGAGCGACATGCCCATCGAGATCTCGTACGACACCATCTGTGCGCTCGAGCGGAGACCGCCAAGCAGGGCGTACTTGTTGTTGGAGGACCAGCCGGCGAGGACGATGCCGTACACACCTAACGACGATATGGCCAGGATGAACAGGAAGCCGACTGGCAGATCGGCAATGACCATCGAGATGCGACCCCACCGCGAGTCCCACGGGGCGCCAAACGGAATGACGGCCGCCGCCATGAGCGCTGGAATGAACGCGAGCATTGGCGCCAACGTGAATATCGGTTTGTTCACGTGAGCGGGCAGCGTTTCTTCCTTCATGATGTTCTTCACGCCGTCGGCCGCGGGCTGCAGCAGCCCGAGCTTTCCGCCCACGCGATTCGGACCGAGCCGCCCCTGAATCCACGCCGAAATCTTGCGTTCGGCGAGGGTGAGCATCGCGACGCCGATCATGTAGACCGTGAACACCAGCAGCATCTTGATCACGGTCGAGATGATGAACGGCCACCACGCCAGCGGCGGGTCGGGGATGACGTGAACCGCGGCGAACACTGAGGACGGGATCACTGAGCCGCTCCTGCCGGCTGCGCGGCATTGACCACCGGGAGTCCGCGCAGCCCGATGCGGTCGTACGTCAAACCGGCGAACTCGGCATGGCTCGCGGCGAGGGCTGCGAACACGTCGGCGGGAAGGAAGTAGTTGG
>JAJKIV010000102.1 GCA_021154285.1 Gemmatimonas sp.
AGCAGCCGACGGTAGAAATGGCGCGTCGCGAGACGGATCCACGGATGATCGTACCGGCTCGGCACGAGCACGCGCACGTCGACGCCATCGCGGGCCGCGCCCGTGAGCGCCTCGACCTCCGATGCGCTGGGCATGAAGTACGCACTCGCGATCCAGATCGACCGCTCCGCCGACACTGCCTGAATCTGCAGCGCGCGCGAGACTCTGAACCGGCCCGGCTCGCCTTCGATGATGCCGACGAGTGCGGGTGGGTGCACACTCGGATCCAGATGCGTCGATCGCGCGCGCCGCGTGAGATGCCGGTGCGAGCCGCGCCGCTCCTTTCCGCTGGCCCGACCCCACATGCGATTGAACGCCTGGGTCATGTCGTCTGCCGCGCCGCCTTCGATCAGCACGGCCGTGTCCCGCCACGGCGCGCGGCGCCGCTTGAGGACTCCGGTCTTCCACTCGCGACCGATACCAATGCCTCCCGTCACGCCGGCGCGATCATCGACCACGAGCAGCTTTCTATGGTCGCGTGGGACGAGGCCGAGCCAGCGACGGAAGCCGGGCGGGTTGAAGATCTGAACCTCGACGCCGCCCCGGCGAATTTCCTGGAAGAACGAGAGCGGCGTTCCCATGCGGCCGATCCAGTCGACGAGCAGTCTGAGCTTCACCCCGCGCTGCGCCGCGGCGACAAGGGCGTCGGCGAACTGTTTGCCTACTTCGTCGTGGCGGAAGATGTAGCCCTCGAGGCTGACGGTCTTCTCCGCCGTCCCGATGAGCTCGAGCATCGCGCTGAACGTGGCCGGACCGTTTCGAAGCAGCGCGACGCGGTTTCCGCTGGATGCGTCTGCCGCCGCAATCCGCCACAAGCCGCGGGCGAACGAAGGCGTCCCGACGAATTCGGCGCGCCGTTCGAAATCAGAGGGAGTGGCGGCCGCGGCGAGCCGCTCGATCATGGAGCTCGTGTGCCGAACGAAGGTGTCGAGCTCCGGCTCGCCGCCGCCGGACCCGCCGGGCGGTGCCGGAACCTCCTGCTCGGTCTTTTTATCCATCCCAATCGCGTGCGAGGCGCACCATGGCCGGCACATCGAGCGGCTTGCCGAGTACCGGGCAGCCGAGCGCCGTGGGCGTCTTGCCGCTCGTGTCGCCGGGAACATCGCCGCTCACGAACACCACGCGCTTGGACAACACGGGATGATGTTCCTGGAGCCACGCGTGCAGCTCGAACGCGGTGCCGTCGCCCAGCCAGATATCGATGAAGAGGCCATCGGGAGGCATCTGCTCGATGCGCTCCTTCGCTTCCCGAACGCCCTCCGCCGTGTACACACGGAGACCGTTGTACTCGAGTTGCCGCCGCACGACCATGCGGACTGCAGGGTCGTCGTCGACATAAAGCACGGTTGGCATCTGTCCTCCAGCAGGCGACGGCCGACAGCGGCCGGCTCACTCCATTAGGATAACATGCCACTTGCCGCCTCGGACCCGAGTGGCGATATCACGCCAATGCTAGCCATGGACCTCACGGGCCGCCGCGCCCTGGTAGCCGGCGTCGCCGACGATGCGGGATACGGATTCGCGATCGCGAAGGCGCTTGCCGAGGCCGGAGCTACGGTTTGCGTAGCGACGTGGCCGCCGGCGCTCAACATCTTCATGAATCTGCTCGAGCGCGGGAAGCTCGACGAGTCCCGCCGGCTCGGCAGCGGTAAACTGCTGGAGTTCGAGCGCATCTATCCGCTCGACGCGGCGTACGACACGCTCGCTGATGCGCCTGAGGACATCCGGAACAACAAGCGATATCGCGAGGTCGGGGACTTTTCAGTCGACGGTCTCGCGTCGCGCCTGGCGAGTGACTTCGGCACGCCCGCGTTGGACATTATCGTCCACTCGTTAGCGAACGGGCCGGAGGTCAAGAAACCGCTGCTGGAGACGTCGCGTGCGGGCTACCTCGCCGCGGTTGGCGTGAGCGCGTACTCGCTCGTCTCGCTGGTGAATCGTCTTGGGGCGCTACTCAGGCCTAACGCGTCGGTGTTATCGCTCACGTACATGGCGAGTGAGCGCGTGATTCCGGGCTACGGTGGCGGCATGTCGTCGGCGAAGGCGGCGCTCGAGAGCGACACGCGGACGCTCGCGTACGAGGCCGGCCGCAAGTGGGGCGTGCGCATCAACACGATCTCGGCCGGACCGCTCGCGTCGCGCGCCGCGAGCGCGATCGGCATCATCGAGCGGATGGTGCAGTACTGCTCCGTTAACTCGCCGCTCACGAGCGAGCTGACCCCGATGGACGTTGGCTATACCGCGGCCTTCCTTTCGAGCCCGTTGGCGGCCGGCATCACGGGCACCACGATCTACGTGGACAAGGGGTACCACGCGATGGGTATGGCCCCGTCGGCAGTCGGTTGAACGCGGTTGGAAAACTGAAAACCAACGACCAAGGACCGACAACTCACAACGGACTACTCGCGCGGACTTCTCGCGATGCCTCGCGAGTCATTGGTCATTGGCTATGAGTCATAGGTAATTGGTCATTAGTCATTAGTTCCTGAGACTGGTCCGACCTCCAGTGATAGTTGCCGTTGGCCTGCCGCTCGTTACGGACGTCGTCGATTAGCCGGTCGCTCAGCTCGTCGAGGAGCTCGACGATCGTCACGCGGTCTTCAATCGAGAGCGTGCGCTCGCCGGAGCTGCGCGCGGTGGTCCCGGTGATGAGCCAGCAGACGTCGGCCTCGTATGTGCGGATGACGGTGGCGAGGAAGTCGATGACGGCGGGCTCGTCGCCGGACGAGATGACCCGTTCCGGGAGGTAGACGTCGGCGATCGGGCGTTCGAGGCGGCGAGCAGCGGCGGTGACGTCGCCATGGTCCTGCCGCGCAATGAGCTTGCGGATGCGCGCCGCGATGTCGTGCGCTACGTTGCGATCAGTGAGGTGGAGCGCCATGCTGGTTTGCTGAAGTGAAGGCGGAGCGGCGGGATCTCGCGAAGGAGAACATGCCTAACGTGGCACGTGGCGTGCCGTCTTCAACGGCCTCGGCCACACCGGCCACGATTGGAGACACGAGGAGGATTTCAGATGCAAGATGAGCGCAAGCCAGCGGACGCGAAGGACGCGGCTCAGCCCGAATCGGATGATGTTCGGGGAGATGTCGAGGATGTTGTAGACGAAGCGTCCGACGAAAGCTTTCCGGCGAGTGATCCGCCGTCATTTTCACCGCTGCGATCGGGGTCGCCAAGCAAACCCGACCGAGGAGCTAAGAATCGCTGACGATCTCGGCCAGGCACTGCGCTTGCTTTAGACGGTGCCTCGCCAACGGAGACCGGCAGTGAACAAGCGACGAAAGCAGCGCGCGACGTGGATGCTCGTGGGCGCAGGCTCGGCAATGGTTGCGGGTGCCGCGATGAGCGGACTGATCGAAGGCGGCTGGCGTGCCGTTCGCCACGAGGAGCCACCCATTGATCCGGAGTCGTCCACGACGAGCTGGGTGAAAGCGGTGGCGTGGACCGCACTCACCGGTGTGCTCGTGAGCGTTGCACAAATGGCCGCACGCCGCGGCGCCGCCGCCGGATGGAAGCACGTGACCGGCCGCCGCCCGCCGCGGCACAGACGCGCCGCGGCGGCGAAAGCGCGTTAGGCCTTCGTCCTCAAGCTCCGCGCAACCAGCCCGATCCCGCCCGCGAGCAGCGCGAGCATGATGAGCGTGTTGAACAGGCTCGTCGGGCGGAAGAAGATCGTCAGGTTGGTGATGATGCCGAGCAGGATGATGAGCGCGCCGCCGGCGGTCAGCAGCCAGCCAAGCTTCGACTTGCCGTCGAAGAAGAGCAGGCCGATCCCGATGAGCAGCGGGATGAGCGAGAGTCCGAACGCGTTATAGCCCCAGAGCTGCCAGTAGCCTGACGAGACCGTGACCTGCTGAAGCAGCAGATACCCGCCGCCGATCGCCATCGCCAGGCCGGCGAAGAATTCGCCAAGTCCGCCGGGCGTTCCGCCAGCGCCTCGTGGTTTCTCCGCGCTCGGGTTCCCGATCTCCGAATCATCGAGTGCCATGGCATCCTCGTGTGTGCGGACACGATGATGCGTTGTGACATGCCATCTGCGCCAGCGCGTACAGGCGCTGGCGGTGGGTGTCAGCCGCGCACCGGCCGCGGCCACTCGACGCGCGTGGCTTCAAGGATGAAGTTCACGACCTTCCGCGCGGCCACCCGAACCTTCTTGAGCCGACGCCAGGTGCGCGAGCCGGGAGTCTGACGCGCGGTGAGCGCCGCGTGCAGCTCGCGCGCATGACGGAACCTGTCGTCAGGCAGCGGCTGCAGACATCGCTCGACGGCTTCGATCATGTCGCGCGGCGCGTCAGGCGCGGCCAGTCGCAGCGGCCGATGACGTCCCTCAACGCGGCGCTCCGAGATCTGCTGCACCGTGTCGCCGGAATACGGCAGCTCGCCCGAGAGCATGAGATAGCCGAGAACACCGAGGGAATAGATGTCGCTGCGTCCGTCGATGTCGATCTCGCCCGCAGCCTGCTCGGGCGACATGAAGTGCGGCGTGCCGAAGCTCCGACGCAGGTCTCCCGGCGGCATGTCGTACGACCTGCGCATGGCCACGCCGAAGTCGGCCACCATCGGGCGAACGGATTCACCGCTGATCTCGAGGAGAATATTCTCCGGCTTGAGGTCGCGATGGACGATACCCTCACGGTGCGCGTAGTCGAGCGTCAGCGCGAGGTCGGCAAGAATGCGACGCGTTTCCTCCGGACTCAGCCTGCCGAGCCGACGCACGCGCCTCCCCAACGATTCGCCGGGCACGTAGCGCATGACCATGTACATCAGGTTCGGTGATTCGCCGAAGCTGTGCAGCGGCACGATGCTCGGGTGCGAGAGCTGCCCCGTTGTTCGCGCTTCGCGCCGGAACCTCTCCATGTCGTCGATACTTGCGGCGAGCTCCCAGCGAAGCACCTTGATCGCCACGACGCGATGGAGCGCGAGGTCGCGAGCGAGATACACCGACCCCATCGCCCCGCGACCGAGCAGACGCACGATCTGGAACTCGTGCACGAGCTCGCGCGTGACGAGCTCCGCATCGAGGTCGCGTGTTTCTACGACGTCGTCGTCGACGGAGTCGTAGCCGGAGGGCGTGAATTGGTCTATTGGGTGCGACATGGTTCGGTCCATCTCCTACGAGTAGCGCGCCCGCTTTGTGGCTTCGCGGCGCAAACCGTATCCCATACCACTCAAGAAAGTCCCGTGCCGCCGGTTGTCCTGCAGTAATGCGTTATAAAACAACGATTTATGCGGCAAGGCCGCTGCCGCGAGCGATGTTGCCGTGTTCGAAAATGGGACGGTCTGAACCGCAATCGACACGACCACCTTGAGCCAAACCGCCTCTCAACGAGCGTTTCTTCGCGCCGAGTGGCGCGACCTCGTGATGCTGAACTACGTCGCGCCCGAGGCACTGCTCGCACCGCTGGTACCCGCGGGTGTCGAATTGGATCGCTGGCGCGGAACGCTGTACGTGAGCGCGGTCGGGTTCCTCTTTCGCGACACGCGCGTGCTCGGCGTTCCGGTCCCGGCGCATCGCACGTTCCCCGAAGTGAACCTGCGGTTCTACGTTCGACGCGAAGTGGACGATGAGACACGTCGAGGCGTGGTTTTCGTTCGCGAGCTCGTGCCCCGTCGTGCGATCGCGCTCGTGGCGAGAGTCCTGTACAACGAGCCGTATCGCGCGTTACCGATGCGTTACGCGATCGCCGCGGATGGGGCGCGCGGGAGCACCATGCGTGAGTACGCGTGGCGTGCCTCCACCGAGTGGACCCGGTTGAGCGCGCGCACGATCGGGCCGTCCCGGATCCTCGAGGCAGAAAGCGAAGAGGAGTTCATTACCGAGCACTACTGGGGGTACACTCGTCAGCGCGACGGCGGAACGGTCGAGTACCGCGTTTCGCATCCGCGGTGGAACGTGTGGACGGCCGCCGACGCTCGGCTCGACGGCGATCTCGCGCTGGTCTACGGTGATGCGTTCGCCCGCGTGCTGGACGGCCCGCCGCGTTCGGCGTTTGTCGCCGACGGCTCGCCGGTCGTCGTGAACTCGCCGGTCAGAATTCGTTAGGCGCCACGGGGCGTCTCGGTTACCGGCGGCTCGCGGAAGCCGCGGAGCGCGCGGCGCGCTGCGCGCCAGATCGTTCGAACGAGCAGCGCGATCAGCACGAGCACGACGAGGGCGACCGCGAGCGTGATGTACGGATGGTGCCACACGGCATACGCGATCGTCGCGACCGCGCTCAGCTCCGCCACGTTGGCTACCCCATTGGTCACAGGCTCCGGCGACGTGTCGATCGTGTAGCGCAGCCCGAGCTTCGTCGCGTGTGTGGCGAAGCCGAGCCCACCGCCGAGCAGGGCGGCAGCGACAATCAGTGCCGGGTCGCCGTGCCACGCGGTGAGCACGGCGAGCGCTGCTGCGGCCGGCGGGCGAATGGCGGTATGGATTGTTTCCCAAACCGATGCGACGCCGGGAATCAGGGTTGCCAGGAACTCGATGATGGTCAGGATTGAGGCGAGCGCGATGACGACCGGGTGACTGACTGCTCCGAGCGCACCAGGAAGCGTGTCGATCCAGCCGATCCGGTTCGCGATGCCGGCAAGTGCGACGGTGGCGTACGGGCTGATGCCTGACGCGTATGCGATGCCGAGCGCCTGGACGAGTGTCGTGAGTGAGTTCATGATCCCTGGTGGCTTCGCGACGGTTCGGAGGTAAGGTTCAACGGATATTCGCGCGACGCCATGGTCCCCGACCACTCGGTGAACGACATGCACGACATCCTGCAGGATTTCCCGATTGCCGCTGATCCGTCTCGCGTGTATCGCGCCATCAGCGAGCCCGCGATGCTCGACGAATGGTGGACGATCCGATCGAGCGGCAATCCGTCAGTGGGCGCGCGGTACGATCTCGACTTCGGTCCGGGCTACCAATGGGGCGCAGTGGTGACGAAGGCGGAGCCCGGCACGGCGTTCGAGCTGCGCATGACCGATGCCGACGCCGATTGGCTCGGTAGCCACGTCGGCTTCAACCTCGAGCCTTCGCCTCTCGGGACGCAGGTTCGGTTCTACCACCGCGGCTGGCCCGTGGCCAATTCGCACTACCGCACCTCCTGCCACTGCTGGGCCCTGTACCTCAGGATCCTTCGGCGGCACATCGAGCACGGCGAGTCGGTGCCCTACGAGAAGCGGCTCGACGTGTAGACGACACCGCGACGCGCGGTAGCTTTCGTCATGCCCGTCTTCAAGAAGTCGATTTTCTTTTCCGAGTGCGATCGCTGCCATGTGCGATTCCACATCGGCGCGGGCGGCGTGTGCGAGCGATGCCGCAAGATTCTCTGCGACAACCACCTTCACGGCTCGCTCGTGCGCCGCATCCAGGTGTCGTTCGGCGCACCGCCGGTCTGCATCTACTGCCGGGCGCAGCGGTCGCCGTCGGCGCCCAAAGCCGACGCACCGCGGACGTGACGGCGCGTCGGCGTTAGGCCTAGCGGGAGCTCGGGCCTCCGAACGTTCCCGACCAGCCAATCGCCATCCCGCCTGGTGTGGGCGAGAGCTGAAGGCCGTTGAGCAGCGCGGCGCGGATCGCCTCCGGCGCCTTCTTTTGCTCGCGCTTCGACTCCCGCTGCGCATACCGCGCGGAGACCGAGCGACCAATCGCGTAGCCGGTAGCCATTCCAATCCACGTGTCCGAGGCCCAGTGCCGACGGTCCTTCATGCGCGAGAACGTGATTCCGGCCGCGCCGGCGTAGAGGACCGGCTCGAGCAATCCCATGTGAAATCGTGAGTTCCAGAACGTCGCGCACGCCCATGCATTCGTTGCATGACCAGCGAAGAACGAGTGATGATTCCAATCACCGCCGGGCGTCGTGATCGCGTACTGGTCGCCGTTGTTGAGCGAAGGTCGTTCGCGCGAGATCGTCGAGTACATGAGCGTGCGAATGGAGCTGCTCGCCCCCCATGCCGAAAGACATCCCCAGCCCGCCTCGCGGAGCTTTCGGTTACCGCTCACCATGCCCGAGGCGATCAGCAGGCCCGAGACCGGGAGGAGGCGTCGGTCCGTCGACAGGTCGTTGAGCTCCGGATGATCCTCGTCGAACGGCTCGAAGGCGCGGACGATGGCAGCGTTAGGGTGGCGGACGATCCAGGAGTCGATCTGATCGTCCGCGGGCAACAGCGCTACCGTGCCGGCGGCGACTCCGAACGCCGCAACCCAGTCCCGCGGCTCAGCGTGGAATGGCGAAGTCCAAATGTGCAGCACGTCGCTGAGCGAGTACCCGAAGTCCTGCCCGGTGGTCTTGAGGGTGACCTGGGCCGAAGCGCTTGCGGCGAGGGTGAAGCTGAGAACGAAGGTTTTGACAATGATCTTTGTTGGTTGCATTTGGTGAGTCTCCGAATCGGTGGCGCCGGGAGCGGCCCCGGCAGCCTCGGAGGCTCTAAAAGCAAGACGCACGCCCGACGCGGCGCCGGCGGGTAGGAGCACTGTGGCAGAGTCGACCTTTCTCACTCCTATTCACTCGAGGTCCTGTGATTCGATCGGTCCGGAGAAGCCTCACGGCTCTCGTTAGCACTCTGGCAGTGCCCGCCGTTGCTGCCTACAGCGCAGCCCAGGCTCCGGCGCCTGCCGCGCCCACGACGGTCATTCGCGCGGCTCGAATGGTCGATCCGAAGAGCGGAAACGTCATGCAGAACCCGGTGGTAGTCGTGCAGGCCGGCCGTATCACGAGTGTCGGCGCCAACGCAGCCATTCCGGCCGGCGCGAAGGTCATCGACCTCGGCAACCTCACGCTGCTTCCGGGACTCATCGACGCGCACACGCATCTGCTTCAGAACTATCGCGGCGAGCTTGGCGGCGACGATCCGAACATGATCCTCACCGTCACGACGATGAGCACCGCGAAGCGCGCGCTGCTTGGAGCGAAGATGGGGCGCGAGGATCTCGAGGCCGGCATCACGACGGTTCGTGACCTCGGAAACTCCGGCTTCGGTGGCGATGTCGCGCTGCGAGACGCCATCAACGCCGGCTGGGTTGTGGGACCTCGCATTCGCGCGGCGACGCGCGCGCTCGCCGCCGCCGGCGGACAGTTCGGCACGGTGCAGCCTGAGACGCAGAAGATCATCGAGCAGGAGTACGCCGTCGTAAGCACCCCGGATGAAGCGCGGCGAGCCGTTAGGCAGGCATTCTACGATGGCGCGGATCTGATCAAGGTCATCGTGAACACCGGGCCGCGCGTCGTGTCACTCGATGAGATGAAGGCGATCGTGGAGGAAGCGCATCGGGTTGGCCGCACGGTTGCCGCGCACGCGATCGGCGATACGGCAACGCGCATTGCCGCGGAGGCTGGCGTGACGTCGATCGAGCACGCGTACACGGTTCCCGACGAGGTGTTGCGCATGATGGCGCAGAAAGGGATCTACCTCGTGCCGACGGACTACCCTGCCGAGTTCTACGTCGACGCGTTCGCGAGCTCTTCGCTCACACCGGAGCAGAAACGCCAGCAGCTGGAGGGAGCAAAAGGGTTCGCGCAATCGAGCGCGGCGCGTCTCATGCGCGCGGTGCGTGCGGGCGTGAAAGTGGCGTTCGGGTCGGACGAGTACTACGACACGCCGGGCCGCACGCGCGGACAGGCAAGCCTGCTGACGCTCCAGGCGTATCAGGAAGCGGGGATGTCACCGCTGGAGGTGCTCCGCGCGGCAACGGTGAACTCGGCAACCCTGCTCGGGTGGGGCGAACGCATCGGGTCGATCGAGGCAGGCAAGCTCGCCGACATCATCGCGGTCGACGGCGATCCGCTGAAGGACGTCAAAGACCTCCAGCATGTCCGGTTCGTGATGAAGGGCGGGGAGGTCATCAAAGGGGCCGCCGTGAAGGAGTGAATCCCGACATCCCGAGTCCTAGTCCACGGTCGTCAGTCCCTTAAGTCCCAACACGAAGCGCCTTCCCTCCGGCAGCCTTCGTTCGCGCTCCATCGCGCAGAGCGATCTGCCCATTCACGACGACCGCGCGGATTCCCTCCGGGTACTGGAACGGCTCCTCGTACGTTGCCTTGTCGATCACCGTTGCCGGGTCGAACACGACCAGGTCCGCCGCGAGCTTCGGGGCGATTCGGCCGCGGTCTGTGAGTCTCAGGCGCGCGGCGGGCATGGCGGTCATTTTTTTCACCGCCTGTTCGAGCGTGAGCGCCTTACGCTCCCGGACGTAGCGACCGAGCACGCGAGGGAACGTGCCGAGGCCGCGCGGGTGCGGGCTGCCGCGACGTGACGGGCCGTCGATCGCAAAGGCGCCGCCATCGCTGCACACCATGCCTAACGGGTGCGCGAGGATGCGGTCGAGGTTCTCTTCGCTCATCGCGAAGCCGACCATGCCGGTGCTGGCATTGCTCGAGCGAAGCAGCGAGACGGTCGCGTCGTACGGATCCACCCCCTTCGCCCTCGCGTACGAGCCGAGGCGTTTGCCGGCGGCGGACGAATCTGCGCCGCGGCCCGCACTCGAGATGAGCACGTTGTCCCACCCGCCGATGAGGTCGACCTTGGCGAGCGCTTCGCGCTTGATGCGATCGGCGGTCGACGGATCGTCGAGCCGGCGCAGGAACGCCGCCGTGCCGCCATCGCGGCTCCAGACCGGAAACAGATTCGTGAGGCCGGTCTGATAGGCGATGTACGGATAGCGGTCGAAGGCGATGTCCATGCCGCCTCGGCGTGCGTCATCGATGCGACGGAACACTTCGTCGAGCTTGCCCCAGTTTCGTGGCCCCTGGGTCTTGAGATGCGAGATCTGGAGTGGACACTTCGCCTGACGTGCGACGTCGATGGATTCGTCGATCGCGTCGAGCAGCCGGTCGTCCTCGTTGCGCATGTGCGTCGCGTACGGCAGCTTCGCCGCGTCCAGCGGCGCGCATAACGCGGCGAGCTCGACCCGGGACGCGAACGCGCCGGGTGTGTACTCGAGGCCCGACGACGCACCGCACGCTCCGGCAGTGATGGCATCGCGAACCATCTGCGTCATGCGTCGCATTTCGTCCGGTGTCGCGGGGCGGTCATCGTTGCCCACCACCATCCCGCGGATCGTGCCAAGCCCGATCATCGAGGCGACGTTGACCGAGGTCGGTAGCGCGTCGATGGCGCTGGCGAACGCGGCAAACGAGGCATAGCCGGTCTCGTCATCCTCTGATCGTCGAGAAGGGAAACGCGAGCTCCCGTCCTGGCCGACGACGATCGTCGTTACTCCCTGTCGTATGACCGACTCGGACCGCGGATCGGAGAACAGCGAGCCATCGCCGTGGGAGTGGATGTCGATGAAGCCCGGCGCCACCGCGACACCGCGCGCGTCGAGCTCGACCGCGCCCTTGTCGGTAATGCGCCGAGCGACTGCTGCGATGCGGCCGCCGTGAACCGCGACGTCCGTCTGAACAGGAGGTGCTCCGGTGCCGTCGATGACATTACCGCCGCGGATCACGAGGTCGTAGGCGGCACGACGCGAGAGTATGATCGAGGGCGCGCCAACCACGGCGGCGAACGCGCCGGCGGCATCAGTCAGAAAATCGCGACGGGTAGTCAGAGGGTCGTGCTCCGCGAAGCTGGGAAACGATGCGGACGTGTTCAGCGATTGAAGACAGGATAGCCGCGCCCGGATGTTGCATTGGCGTCACCGCCGCCGCTAGCGGGCGTCGCGCGCTAATATAACCGGACTAACCGAGCATTCAGCCACGTTTGGCACCCGTTAGGCTCATTCGCGCGCCAGGTTACCTGGGGCATTGTGACCGAATCTAACCCGGTGATGCCGACGCCGCACCCAGTCAGCGTAATTTGCAAGCATGCCCGGGGGGCATCGCGTTAGGCCGTAAGTCGGGAGCATGTCCGCGGGGTGACAGTCGTTCACTTGTGCGATCGATCTCAGGTGCCCAGGATCGGTGGACCGAATTTTACCAGTGAGAGGTGATGCAGAAAGGCGCCATCGTATACGCCGCTACGGCTTCCGTCGTGACCGGCGTCGCCCTTGCGTACGCAGCGTGTGCCGACTCAAACGCGCCTTCCGCCAATCGCAGGTGGGAGGCATCGCTCGCTAAAGGCGGCTCCGAGAGCAAAGTGAAGTCAATCTCGGTGTTGCCTTCGACGGCCACCGTGATGGCTGGATCAACCGTGCGGCTCACGGCGACCGCAAACCCGCCCGGGTCCGCCGCGACGCTCACGTGGAGCTCGTCGAATAGCGCGATTGCGACGATCTCACCGTCGGGCGTAGTCGCTGGAGTCGCCGTGGGCTCGGCCTCGATTCGGGTATCGGCGGGCGGCAAGACTGGAATGGCGACGGTCAACGTTCTCCGGCCCCCGCCTCCGCCCGGACCCGAGGTGCTGATCGGTGCGGGCGACATTGCGGTCTGTGGGTTGACCGGCGATGAAGCGACTTCGGCCATCCTCGTCTCGACGATCGGTACCGTGTTCACGCTCGGCGATAACGCGTATCCGAACGGGACGGCCGCCGACTATACCAATTGTTACGACGGGTCGTGGGGGCGCGTGAAAGCGCGAACGATGCCAGCACCGGGCAACCACGAGTACCGGACTTCGGGAGCCGCCGCGTACTTCGACTACTTCGGCGCGGCGGCGGGCGATCCGAGCAAGGGATATTACAGCTACGACCTGGGTGCCTGGCACATCGTCGTGCTGAACAGCAACTCGGAGTGCACGACCATCAGCTGCTCAGCCACCTCCCAACAGGTGCAATGGCTCGAGGCAGACCTAGCCGCGAGTACGAAGTCGTGCACGCTCGCCTACTGGCATCATCCCAGATTCAACTCCGGGGCAGAGCACGGCAACCTGCCCGCCGTCGGCCCATTCTGGGACGCCCTCTATGCGGCCGGTGCAGAAGTCGTTCTCAACGGGCACGAACACGTATACGAGCGATTTGCACCCCAGACGCCTAACGCCGTTGCCGATCCGAACGGCATCCGCCAGTTCACCGTCGGCACCGGTGGGGGGCCGCTCTATCCCTTCAGCTCCACGATTCAGCCGAACAGCGAGCGCCGCAACAACACGTC
>JAJKIV010000103.1 GCA_021154285.1 Gemmatimonas sp.
CGCGCGGTCGCTGCGCACGGAAGGCAATGAAGCGAGGCTGATGCAGTACTACGTCCCGTTAGGCCAGGCGCCCGCCGCGCCATTCCCGAACATCCCCGAGTATCAAGGAATTCTCGTTCGCACGGCCGGCGAACCGGACCGATGGGTCACGCTGATCCAGCGGATCATCCAGAGCACGAGCTCGCGACCGGTGTACGCGCGCGTGTCGCCCTATCAGTCGCTGATCGACCCGCAATTGCGCTCGTGGCGCCTGGGCGCAACGCTCTTCTCGGCGTTCGGACTCTTGGCGTTGACGATTGCCGCGGTGGGGCTGTTCGCGGTGGTGTCGTACGTCGTGACACAGCGGACGCGCGAGATCGGCGTGCGATTGGCGTTAGGCGGGTCGGCCGCCGCAGTTGCCGGTCTGATCGTGCGCGATGCCGTGAAGATGGCCGCCGTTGGTGGCGTGGCGGGGATTGCGATCGGGCTCGTGGCCGCGCCGCTCGTGCAGTCGATGCTGTTCGAGACGTCGGCTCGAGAGCCGGCCGTGTTGGTTGGCGCGGCAATTGTGCTCCTGATGGTCACCGTGAGTGCCGGCGCGGTTCCTGCGTGGCGGGCAGGACGGGTCAGTCCGATGGTGGTCATGCGGACCGATTCGTGAAGGCCGTGGCTGTGGCTGCGCTCGCTGTTCCGATGCGACCGGTCACACCAACGGATTCATGATGATCGTTGACGCCGTCCAAAGACCTCGCGACGCAGTGCCTTCACGAGGTCTTAGTTTGTATTTGATATGGAGCGATTCTTTCACGCTCGGTTTTCCGGCGGAATAACCGAAACGTTCGGCGACGCTCGCGTCTCGCTTGGGAATCGAGAGCGCAGCGTGTTCGCCGACTGGAATTGGGACGGCGAACAGCTCACGCTCACCAACGACCGCTACGGGTTCTACCCGATCTACTACTTCCGGCGCGACAGCGAGTTCGCCGTATCGCCGTCGATCAGCAAGCTCCTCCAGCTCGTCGGCGGCGTGGAGCTCGACGACAGTGCGTTCTCCGTCTTTCTGCGTTCCGGCTATGTCATTGCCGAGGACACGCTCTTCAAGTCGATTCGCGCCGTCCCCGCCGGCAGCACCCTAACGTGGCGCCACGGCGATTTGAAAATCGACGCTGCCGGAATCATCACGCAAAAGGCGCTCGACATCGGCCGCTCCGAAGCGGTTCAGACGTACGCCGACCTTTTTCAACGATCGGTCGAGAAGACGTTACCGCGGACCGACGATTTCTTCGTGCCGCTGAGCGGCGGGCGCGACTCGCGGCACATCCTGTTCGCCGTCCGCAAGGCGAACCGCAAACCGACGTGTCTGACCATCCTTCACCCGCCGCCGCGCCCCGATGAAGATGTGCGAGTCAGCAGGCAGATTTGCGAAACGCTGAAGCTCGAACATGTACTGCTCGCCCAAACACGTTCCCGCTTCGAGAGCGAAATCCGTAAGAATGAGATCACCGGATTTTGTGCCTACGAACATGGCTGGTTTTGGCCGTTGGCGGACTTCATCGGGGACAGACGCGTTCCTGTCTACGACGGAATCGCGGGTGATGTGCTGTCGGCTGGATTGTTCCTGACGGAAGAACGGTTTCGGCTTTTCGAACAGAACAGGCTCGAGGAATTGGCGGAGAACATTCTTCCGGCCGAAGCCTATCTCCCAAAGCTTCTGTCACGAGCGGCGTACCGAGAGTTCAGCCGCGACAAGGCCGTCGCTCATCTCGTCACAGAGCTGTCGCGTCACGCGAATCAGCCGAATCCGGTGGGCTCCTTCTGTTTCTGGAACCGAACGCGCCGCTGTGTCGCGCTGAGTCCATTCCGTCTCCTGGGTAACGGGGCGAACATCATAACGCCCTTTCTCGATGCGGAGCTGTTTGATTTTCTCTCCGCACTCCCGGCTGAAATCATGGTCGACCATCGGTTTCACACCGACACGATCGCCTTCGCGTTTCCCGAGTACGCGCATCTGCCGTACGAGGACAAGGCAGCGCCGCCCGTCCGGGATCACACGCTCTTCAAAGCGCTGAGCCGTGACATTTATGGGTACTCGACGACGGAACGCGCCCACGAGGTGACGAACCCGTTCTTTTTTCTGTCGAGGCATTTGCGCGCGCTCGTGGACAGGAGCTACAGCCTTGCCACTGCGGAATTCGGCACACAGGCAATCCACCTCTTGCAGCTCGAACGGTGGGGCACGAAAAGCCCTGTTTCGGCGGGTCGAGCGCCCGAAGTGCGCGCTCGTGTCCTGCCCTCGCGCGACGCGGCTCCGGGAATCACGGCGCAATGAGCGTCATCCAATCTGGTTAGCGCTCGTCGGCCTCAGTCCTAACGCATCGAAGCACCAACGTCGGGATCGCGTCGCCAGTCGGCATCGCGGTCGGAGCAGCAGGGTTAACGGCGAGACCTAACGCGGATTTCGAACATCGATTCCGCCGCTGGCCGCAGATTTGCTCCGTACGCGGCGACTCCGGCGGGACGTCCGGGCTCTCATCCGTTTCTTTTCAACGGTCTCGGGATTCATGGGTCTCCGGACGTCTCGTTTCTCATCACAGGCGTAGGGCGAGCGTAGGCCTGAGTGCCGCGCATCCATCCTGAAGGATCCGAGTGATCGGCTGCATCCGAACGCGTCCTGGTCGGCGGGTCCGTTGCCTAACTCGCCGAAATACAGTCAGATGTGGTTCCCCCTTACCTCGAAATGGACCAAGTCTTTCACGCCCGGTTTACCGGCGAAACAACCAGGACGTTTGGAGATGCTCGCGTCTCGCTCGGGAATCGCGCCGGCACCGTGTTCGCCGACTGGAATTGGGACGGCGAACAGCTCACACTGACCAACGACCGCTACGGGTTCTACCCGATCTACTACTTCCGGCGCGACAGCGAGTTCGCCGTGTCGCCGTCGATCAGCAAGCTCCTGGAGCTCGTCGGCGACGTGGAGCTCGACGACAACGCGTTCTCGGTCTTTCTGCGTTTCGGCTACGTGATCGGCGAGGACACGCTCTTCAAGTCGATTCGCGCCGTTCCACCCGGAAGTATCCTAACGTGGCAACGCGGCCATCTGACCATCAAGTCGGCCGGAATCATCAGGAAGAAACCACTCACCATTTCCCGCGCCGAGGCGGTGGAAACGTACGCCGGCCTTTTTCAGAAATCGATCGAGGCGACGTTGCCGCCGACCGACGATTTCTTCGTGCCGCTGAGCGGCGGGCGCGACTCGCGGCACATCCTGTTCGCCGTCCGTAAGGCGAACCGGAACCCGACGTGTGTAACGCTGATTCACCCGCCCCCACGCGCGAACGAAGATGCGCGAATCAGCAAGCAGATCTGCGAAACGCTGAAGCTTGACCACGTGCTGCTCGATCCAGCGGATTCCCGCTTTGACGGCGAGATCCGCAAGAACGAAATGATCGGATTTTGTGCCACCGAGCACGGCTGGTTCTTGCCGATGGGAGATTTTCTCGGGGAGAGACGTCTCCCGGTCTACGACGGAATCGCGGGCGATGTGTTGACGGGGGGAATGTTCCTGAACGAAGAACGGCTTCGGCTCTTCGAACAGGGAAAGCTCGAGGAATTGGCCGACAGGATTCTCGCGCCCGAGGGCTATCTGCCGAAGTTTCTGTCACGAACAGCGTATCGGGAGTTCCCTCGCGAAAAGGCCATCGCTCATCTTGTCGACGAGCTCTCTCGTCACACGAACCAACCGAATCCGGTTGGCTCGTTTCGTTTCTGGAACAGGGCGCGCCGCTGTATCGCCCTCAGCCCGTTTCGTCTGCTGGGTGACGCGGCGAACGTCATAACGCCGTACCTCGACGCGGGGGTGTTCGATTTTCTGTCCGCGCTACCAGCCGAAATGCTTCTCGACCGTCGGTTCCACACCGACACCATCAGCTTCGCTTTTCCCCAGTATGCGCATCTGCCTTACGAGGACAAAGCCGCGCCGCGCGTGCTGGACTTCGATCGCTTCCGAGCGTTCAGCAGCGACATGTTCCGATATTCGGCGACAAAGCGAGCTCGCCAGCTGACGAACTCGATCTTTTTTCTGTCGCGACACTTGCGCGGGTTCGTCGAGAAGAAGTACAGCCACGCGGCGGTGGAATTCGGCGAACAGGCGATCCTCGTGATGCAGCTCGAACGGCTGATTGTGAAAAGGAGCTCAACGAGCGTTTCGCAGGTGTCAGCTGGGTAACGAGCCGCGCTGGGACGTTCCTGCTTTTGGACGCCGCACGATGTCGGGCTGGGTATTAGGCGACGCAGCAGTAGTTACTGCTTGACCACCTCAACCCGCCTGTTCTGCGCCCGCCCGACACTGGTCGTGTTAGGCACCGACGGCTTCGTGTCGCCGAGCCCCTTCGTGGTGATCCGCGAACCGTCCACGCCGAAGTCCGAGACGAGCGTCGTTTTTAACGCCGCCGCCCGCGCGTCGCTCAGTGCCAGGTTCGACGCCGGCGAGCCGACGTTGTCCGTGTGGCCCTCGATCAGGATCTTGAGATCGGCGTGCTGCTTGAGCGTGCTCGCGATCTCCTTAAGCACCGGGCGCGACTCCGGCTGCACGTCCGCCTTGCCTGTGGCGAACAGGATCCCCTGTGTAACCCATCGGCCCTTCGCCGCGAGCGCGTCGTACAGGACATCCGTCTCGCTCTCCGCGACACGGATGCTCGTCACATAGACGGCCATCCCGTCCTCCTCACTGCCGCCTAACGCCATCCGGATCACGGAGTCGCGTCGGAAGGCCAGCTCGGGGATGTTGTGCAGCCGACGCTCGTTCGCGTACATCTTGAAGTACGCGCCGTCCATGAGCACGCGGAGATGCGTGACGTTGCCGGCGAACGCGGATGCCGTTGCTTCAGGGACGTGTGCGCCGCCTGAATTAATGTCGAGACCGGATCCCTGAATCCAGGCGCCCTGGGGGTTCCACGTGATCCAGGCAGACTTGTCGTCGCCGGCCTGCTCCGTGCCTCCCTCGAACGAAAGCGCTCGATTCATGACGCCGCTGAGTGGCGCGATGACGTCCACCTCGAGAGTGAACCGCTCCGGCAGCTTCTTGCCCACCGGAATCAGGAATTCGGCAGTGTTCGTGGCGCGAAGGACCTTCGTGTCGTTGCGTTCGACGATCTCGGCCGAACCGCCACGATACTTGAGTCCCCGCGCGAAGTTCCCGACCTTGTCCTCGGAAAAATCGGTGTAGAAGATCACCTTGTTGCCTGGCACGAAGTCGTAGTTTTCCCACACCTTCGCGTTAGGCTTTGCGGCCGCGGCGTCGCTCGAGCCCGACGTGGCGGGAGCCGGCGCGGCCGACGCGGGTGCCGGGTTCTCCTGCGAGGCGGACGCCGGCGCCGCTGCCGGTTTCTTGGCCACGGTATCGGTGCTCGGCTTCTTCTCGACGGCCGACTTGGCTTTCTTGGCCTCTTCCTCGGCCTTCTTCTTGAGCGAGCCAAGGCTCTGGGCGGAGGCGGAGCTCGAAGCCGCGACACCCGCGGCCAGCACGAATGCGGCGCACAACACGCGCGTAGTCAACGTAGTCAACATAACCCCTCGGCCTGGTGAAGCGGATCAAGGGGTCAGAGCCCTTGAAACCGGGTTTCAAGGGCTCTGACCCCTTGATCCTGCGTCCCCTAACGGCGTCGCGACCAACCCCAGTGGCACCTCGCGCCAGTTCGGCCAGCGACGCAATGCTCCGTCTTGACTCCGTACGGCCAACTGGCCGGACACACCGCCGTCGAGGAGCATTGCGCGCCGGCACCCGAGTGAGCGCATGTACGCCGCCATCTCGAGCACAGTGGGGCCCCACGGGAGCATCTCGCCCGGCCCGCGGCCAAGGCCGGTGAACCGCGTGAGGACGACGATGACCGACCCGTCATCCCGGATGCCTAACGCCAACCGGCTGTCGCGGTGGGTGAGATCGACGCCGCGGCCGCTCTCCTCGAGCTCCCACGGCAACGCGCCGTTGCCTACGAGCAGTGCGGGATAGGACTGGAACGCGAGCCGTACGTGCCCGCGCCGCGCCGCCACCTCGGACTGCTCGACGAGCGAGGGAACGCCGCTGCTGTCCACCACGAATGCCATGGCCACGGAGCCGCTGCCCGGGGCCTGGATCTCGACACCGTCGCGAACGACCCAGCCCCAGCTCCCGCTGGTCCGAAACTGCCCGGCGTTGAACGCAACGACGTCGACCGAACCCACGCTGTCGATCGTCCACGGCCGACCGTGCTCCAACGGCCCGAGCGAAAACGCCACGCGCCGCGGATCGATGCGCACCGCAACGGCTCGAACCGGCGCGAGCGCCCCGGTGCTCGCCATCCGAGACTCGCGCTGCCACACGCCCGGCCGGACCGGCTCCCAGATCGCGACGCCCGCGAGCAGCGCCAGCGCGACGAAGCGGATCACGGCACCAGGGTGTTTCCGGCCTTCTTGAGCGCCGGCATGACCTCGCCGCAACGCGGCTGAATCGCCTTGGCCTCGTCCGCCGTGAACACTTCACCCACATGTTCGATGCGAATTCCCTTTTCCACCGCCTTCGCCTGCTCTTTATTCGAAAGCTTGCAGAAGGCGATGACCCGGTCCGCCAGGACGTCGTAGCAAAACTCCGACATCCCAGCTTCCTTGGCGCCGTTGGCGTGCGCCTTCCGGTACGTGTCCCCCGGATCGTGCGACGCAGGCGGCGGGACTCTCCCGCACTTCTTGTCGAGATATTCCTCGTACTTCGCCTTGTTCTTGTCCATCTGCGCCTGCACCGCGGGACCCGTTGACGGCGCGTTGGCGCCGGTGAATCCCTCGGTCATGATTTTCTGGAAGGTCGCGCCCCCATTTTCTGCGTCCCGGCACGCGTTGACCCGCGGCTCTGCCTCGGCCCTCGCGGCGTCCGCCGTCGCGACCCTCGAATCGAACTCGTTTCGCGCCGCTCCCTCGGCCTGAAGTCCGCGAAGGAAGTCCTGCACCTTCTGCGACGTGATTGGACCGCAGCTATCCGCCTTCGACGTCGACGCGTCCCCCTTTTTTTCGGCCTCGCTCTTGGCTACCTCGCCAGCCTTCTTCTTGATGAAGCCCCCGATCTGGGATTCCGCGGGCCGCGGAACGGCCAGGGTGAGAAGGGCGGCAACGACAAGGGCAGCTCCACTGGCGATGCGCATGAGACCTCGCGGGTAGACAACGAGAAGGTGGCTGACCACACCCGATGGTATTGGCGGGTCGTCATCCGCCCGACATTGGTGCGTCAGCGACCGTCAACAGCGTCACCGGCGAGGGACGAACCGCGTTTGACAGCGCGGCGTCGCCGGTATCATGGTAAGACCAGATGCTCCACCTCGTGACGTTTGGCGGACTCGCGCTCGAAGCCGTCGACGAGGCTGTCGCACCCCGGCTCAGCGCGCAGCGGCTCGCCCTCCTGGCGGTGCTCGCCGCCGAGGGAGACCGCCACGTTTCTCGCGAGCGACTGACGGGGCTATTCTGGCCTGACGTCGACGAAGAGCGTGCTCGCCACTCGCTTCGTCAGGCGCTGTACACGCTGCGGCACGAGGTCGGGCGCGAGATCATCCGATCGGACTTTGCGCTGAGCTTCGAGCCGTCCGCCATTGCCGCCGATGTGATCGACTTCCGCGCCGCGCTCGCCCGCGGCGACCGCGCGACGGCGGCGGCACTCGTTCGTGGGCCGTTTCTCGCCGGGTTCTATTTGCCAGCCGCTGCGCCGTTTCAGCGGTGGGTCGAGGAAGAGCGCGCGCGACTGCACAACGCCGCGAGCAACGCCATCGCGACGCTGGCCGCCGACGCCACGGCAGCAAACGACGCGGATGCTGCCGTCGGCTGGTGGCGGCAGCTCACGCAGATCGAGCCGCTGAGCGGCCGGTTCGCGGTCGGCTACCTCACGGCGCTGGCAGCGCGTGGCGACCGTGCCGAGGCACTCGACTTCGCGCGATCCCACACAGCGCTCGTGCGACGCGAGCTCGAGACGGAGCCGGACCCGGACATCCAGCGCATCGAGGCGCGGCTTCGGTCGGCGGCGGTGCGACTCATACCGCCGGCTCCGCCGGCGACAGCTGCGCTCGCGTCGGTGGCGACGCCTGATGCTGGATCACAGCCGACAGCAGCGGACGCTGTTGCGGCGCAGCAGCCCGTGCGACGACGTCGCCTAGCGCGGCTGGCGGTTGCCGTCATCGCAGTCGTGATCGTCGGCGTTACTGCCCGGATGCTCCTGCGCAGTCAGTCCCAGGCCGCCGGTGCATCCGAAGCCAAGCCGACGCTCGCCGTCGGCCTCATTCGAGACGACGGGCTCGATTCGGTTCGCATTGGGAGCGTGCTGACCGACATGTTGAGCACCAACCTGGCAAACGTTCCCGGCCTCCAGGTGATCGCGAACTCGCGCGTTCTCGGGCTGATTCCGCCCGGTCAGGACACGTCGGCCAGCGCGTACGCCGACGCCGCTCGTCGCGCGGGAGCGACGGAGCTGCTCGAGGGGCGCCTGCTCGATCGCACCGCCGACGCGTTCACGATCGAAATGCGCCGTGTCGACCTGAGGCGAGGAATTCTCAAGGCAGCCTACCGCGCGTCGGCCCCGACCCGCTTCCGCCTCGTCGACAGCGTGACGGCGATCGTCGCGCGCAACATGGAGCTCGGCAGCCCGTCCGCTCCTAACGCGGACGTGACCACGCGCTCGGTCACCGCCTATCGACTGTATCAGGAAGGGGTGCGGGCGTACTACCGGTTCGACTACGTCCTCGCGCGCCAGATGATGCGTGCGGCGCTCGACGATGACTCGACGTTCGCCATGGCCGCGTACTACGACGCCTTGTTGACCGACAGCCCGCTGTCATCCGCGCCCAGTGACCGCGCGCTTCGCCTCGCGCAACAGGCGTCGGAGCGTGAGCGGCTCGTCATCACGGTCGACCTCCTGAGTTACATGCTGGGCGAACCGCGCGCGCTGCCGATGGCCGAGACGCTGGCGACGCGGTACCCTAACGATGCTCGTGCGCTCGCCGCGGTGGCTCGCGCGCGCCAGTTCGACGGTGATTGGGAAGGGGCGGCACGCGCCCTCGAGCGCGCGATCGTCATCGACTCGGCCGCGCTCGCGCCCACGGCCCCGTGCTACCTGTGCAGGGATCTCGCTGCGCTGACCGACGTCTACTTCTGGTCGGACTCGCTGCAATCCGCGTTAGGTGCCGCCCGGCGCTACGCTGCGCTGCGCCCGGAGTGGACGCCGGCGTGGGAGCTCGTCACGTGGGCCGCGGCGAGACTGAGTGACACCGTCGTCGCGCGGGACGCACTACGGAAATCCACACTCCACAGCGCCGAGCCGAGGAACCCGCTGCTCGAGGTGCGCGTGAAGATTCTCCTCGATCAGTACGACGACATCGAGGACCGCGTGAAGCTGCTGCTCGAGTCGCCGAAGCGGGAGGATTTCCTGGACGCGCGGTGGTGGTTGCTCATCGCGCTGAGAAACCAGGGACGGTATCGCGATGCCCAGCACCTGCTCACCACTGGTGCGCTCCGTGGGATCGTGCCGCCGCAGGCACCGAATGTTCCCGATGACGTCAACGAGGGGATACTGGCACTCGAGCGCGGTGATTCCCGCTCGGGCGCGGCGCGATTCGTTCGTGGCTGGGAGGCGCCGCTGAGTGGCACGTTGTCACCGGGGATGGAGGCGCGGTATCACGCCTGGCGCGGGACGCTCGCCGGCATGGCGATCGCGGCGGTCGGTGACACTGCGGCTCTGCGGCGGATGGCGGACAGCGTGGAGTACTGGGGCGCGCGCAGCATCTATGGTCGCGACCGCCGCGCGCATCACTACCTCCATGGCCTTCTGTTCACGGCGTCGGGGCGGGACGACGACGCAATCCGCGAGTTCCGGTCGGCGATCTACTCGCCCACGTTTGGCTTCACGCGGGTGAACCTGGAGCTGGGCCGGGCGTTGATGCGGCGGAACCGTGCGCGCGAGGCGGTTGCGGTCGTCGCGCCGGCGCTCCGCGGGGAGGTGGACGCGTCGAACCTGTATGTCACGCGGACGGAGCTGCACGAGCTGCTGGCGCAGGCGTACGACAGGGCGGGTGAACGGGATAGCGCGGCCGTTCACTACCGTGCGGTCGTGAGGGCGTGGGGTAATGCGGATGAAATGTTTCATTCGCGGAGAGATGCGGCGCGGACATGGCTCGCCGGTTACACACTCATGACTCACAACCGATCGCTGACGACTCACGACTGATGGCCTTGCATTTTCACTCACGTTGAAATGCAAGTCGTGAGTGATGAGTCATCAGCTATCGGTTATCAATTGTCAGTTGAGAAACGGCGGGGTCAGTGAAGGACAGCGTGTACTCCGCCTCCCCGTGCGACATCATCTGCCTAACGACCATCTCGTGGTAGAGGCCCTGCGCCGCCATCAGCTCCTGATGCGTCCCCCGCTCGATCACCTGGCCGTCTTCCATCAGCAGAATGAGATCCGCCCGCCGGATCGTCGACAGTCGATGCGCGATCACGAACGTCGTCCGGCCCGCGAGCAGCGTGGCCATCGACGCCTGAATCAGCTGCTCGCTCTCCGTGTCGAGATTGCTCGTCGCTTCATCCAGGATGAGGATCTGCGGCTTCGCCAGGATCGCGCGCGCGATCGCGAGCCGCTGCTGCTGCCCGCCGGATAACTTCACGCCGCGCTCGCCGACGAACGTCTCGAATCGGTCAGGCAGACGCTCGATGAACTCGTACGCGTTCGCCCGGCGTGCCGCATCCTCCACCTCGGCGTCCGTCGCGTTGTGCCGGCCGTACGCGATGTTGTCGCGCACCGAGCCGTCGAACAGGAAGACGTCCTGCTGCACGATCGCGAGCAGCTCGCGATACGTCTTGAGCTTGAAATCGCGAATGTCCGTGCCGTTGAGCAGGATTCGGCCGCGTGTTGGATCGTGGAAGCGCGCGACGAGGTCCGTGACCGTCGTCTTGCCGGCGCCGCTGCGTCCGACGAGCGCGATCACCGATCCACCGCGCACCGCGACATTGAAGTCGCGCACGACGGGCCGGCCCTCGCGGTACTCGAACTCCACGTTATCGAACCGGATCTCGTGGACGACGCTCGGCGCGTCGCGTGCGTCGGGGCGATCCGGCTTGTCGCGTTCCCATGAGAGGACCTCGAACACGCGCTCCATCGCCGCGAGCGATCGCTGCAGCTCCGAGAACGAGTTCACGATCTGCCACACGGGATTCATCAGCAGGAACGTGTACCACTGGAACGTCATGATGTCGCCGATGGACGCGCGACCCTGGAGATTGAGCGCCCCACCGTACCAGACGATGATCACGTTCACGCCCGAGACGAGCAGGCCCCACGACGTCCAGATCACCATCTCGCGCCGCTGCGCGAACAGCTCCTTGCGCAGCACCGTGTGCCGTGCGCGCAAGTAGTCGAGGATCTCGAGCAGCTCTCGCCCGAACGCGCGCACTACGCGAATCCCCGAGAAGGTCTCACCGACGCGGCCATCGATCGCTTCGACATCCTTTCGCACCACGCGGTAGATCGGCCGGATCCGCTTGGCCGATGCGAAGCTGATGAACATGGCGCCCGGGATCACCGCCATCGCCATGAGCGCGAGTCGCCAGTTGAGCGCCATGAG
>JAJKIV010000104.1 GCA_021154285.1 Gemmatimonas sp.
CCCTTCCTGAACGTGTGCAGCACGTCCTCGAGACGAAACTGCACCGGCGTGACCTCCCCCGGCTTCATGGGCTCCGGGGCCGAGAACGACTTTCGAAACCGCGCGCGCATGATCTCGCCGCGCACGAGCTGCTGATAGCCGCGCATGTGCACCGTCTTGTTAGGCTGGTACGGGCTGTCCAGCTCGTCGGTCGGATAGACGTCGATGAGCTTCACGACGAAGTCGGCGTCTGTGCCGGTGCTGCTCACCTGAAGGCGCGCGGTGATCGCGCCGCCGACCGTCACGTCTTCGCGAAGCGCCTCCGTCTGGAACGTCAGCACGTCACGACGAGAGCTGAAGCAGCGCTGATCATCGCTCATGTACTGATACAGCACACCATCCTCGATCGTGGGCCCGTTGCACCGACTCGGTACCGGCTTGGCGGGATCACTCTCATACTCGCGGTATGCGCTTGCTTCGCGCGGCGCGGTGGTGGAGAGCGAGCCATCCGGGTGGAAGTAGTACATCCGAGCGCTCGCGGCGGGTGACGGCCAGCGGTCGAAGCGCTCCCACCGCTTTCGGCCAGTATCGAACATCAGTGCGTCGGGCAGGCGAGCGTTCCCGTCACCCTTGAGGTACGCGTGGAAGAACCGGGTCTCCACGTCGCGCTGGTACTTCGTCTCCAGCGAGTCGCCGAAATACAGATCACCATGCACGGAGTGCGCGACATCCTGCGCGGCCCATCCCCGGTGGCGCCACGGGCCCATCACGATCGTGGTGCGAGCGCGCGGGTTGTTGGTCTTGAGCGTCTGGTAGACCGCAAGTGGTCCATACAGATCCTCGGCGTCGAACCATCCGCCCACGACCAACATGGCGTGCGTGACTCCCCGGAGCGCGTGCGGGACGGCTCGCGCCTGCCAGAACTCGTCGTAGTTCGGGTGGGCGACGACCTGCCGCCAGAAGATGTTGTTCTTGTAGTAGCGCTGCGTGATGTTGCTGAGCGGGCCTAACGACAGATGGAACGCGTAGTCGTCGCCTCCTCCCAGCTCGGACATCTTCTGGAACTCCGCGAGCCACCAAGGGGTTTTGGTGAGCCCCGGTCGCGGCATCCCGAAGATCGGATACGCGGCGAACGCGGCCTGCACGAGCGCGCCGTTGTGGTGGAAGTCCTCGAAGAACAGGTCGGTGACGGGCGCCTGCGGCGAGGACGCGACGAGCGCGGGGTGGCGCGACACGGCGCCCATCGAGGCGAAGAACCCCGGGTAGCTGATGCCCCACTGTCCGACCTTGCCGCTGTTTTTGGAAACGTTCTTCAGCAGCCAGTCGATGGTGTCGTAGGTGTCCGATGCCTCGTCGACCGCCTTCCTGTCGCGCGCCTTGATCGAGTCAGCGATGAAGGGTCGCACGTTCTCGAACGTTCCCTCGGACATGTAGCGGCCCCGGACATCCTGGTACACGAAGATGTACTTCTCGTGCATCAGAAACCGATTGGGGCCGAGCGTCCGGGCGTACGCATTCGGTCCGTATGGCGCGACCGAGAATGGCGTGCGCTGGAGGAGAATCGGATACCGGTTCGAGGCCGATGCGTCCTTCGGCACGTAGACGATCGTGAACAGATGCGCGCCATCGCGCATGGGGATGCGAACTTCGCGCTTCGTGTAGTTCTGACGGACGAATACCGAGTCGGGAACTGAGGCCTGCGCCAGAAGCGGCACGGATACCCCGACAATGAATAGCACGGCGATCAGACGCATTTGGATTTGGGGAATGACAAACCGCCCGCGAACGGTAACACGTTCGCGGGCGGCTGGAGTCAGCGGCGTGTGCGAGTCAGGTCACGCCCACTTGAGATCCTGCTTCGAGAGCGGCAGCGAGCGAACGCGCTTGCCCGTCACCGCATAGATGGCCGAGCAGAGCGCCGGAACCACTGGGGGCAGGGCGGGTTCACCGAGACCCGTCGGCGGATTGTCCGTGATCTTGAAATGGACCTCCACAGGCGGGACCTGCCTGAGCCGCAGGAGCGGGAACGCGTTGAAGTTCGACTGCGTCGTCTGCCCGTTCTCGATCGTGATCTCCTGGCCTAACGCCTCGCCGATCCCGTCGAGCACCGCCCCCTGCACCTGATTCTCGGCATTGAGCGGGTTGATGATCTGGCTTCCCACATCGCCGGCGACCCACACCTTATCGACTTTTACTGCGCCGTCCTTCGCGATCGTTGCCTGTACGACTTCCGCGAAGTATCCCCTATGGCTGAAGTGGAACGCGACGCCCATGCCGGTGCCTTTCGGGAGCGCGGTCTTGCCCCAGCCCGACTTGTCGCGGACGAGCTCCAGCACGCCGCTCATGCGTGCCGCCTCGAACCCCGGTGGCGCGCCCGCTGGTCCGGGGTCCTGCGAGATCGGCGTGTTGGACAGGATGTCGAGCCGGAACTGCAGCGGATCCTTGCCCGCCGCCGCCGCGAGCTCGTCGATGAACGACTGCGTCGCGAACGCGATGCCATTGCTGCCGGGGGCGCGGAGCGCTCCCGTCGGGACGCCTAACGCCATGACCGACGCGTCGAGCGCGAAGTTCGGGATGAATCGGGCCGGGAACTCCGTCGCGCCGATCCCTGCGCTGGACGCGAACGGCAGCGGCGTGTTCGGTTGGGCCGGCGCCGCCATGCGCTCCGGATCGCCGAACGACACGAAGTGGTTGCGCCACGCGACCAGCTTGCCGCTCGAATCGACGGCGCCCTTGAGGTAGTGGTAGCCCGCGGGACGGTAGAAGTCGTGCTGCATGTCGTCCTCGCGCGTCCACAGCAGCTTCACGGGGACGCCAACCTCCTTCGCGATCCACGCCGCCTCGACCATGTAGTCGTTATTGAGCCGACGGCCGAAGCCGCCGCCTCCGCGTACCATGTGGATCGTGATATCGGTGTCCTTGAGGCCTAACGTCTGCATGACCAGCGCGCGCCCCGGCTCCGGCAGCTGCGACTGCGACCAGATCTCGAGCTTGCCGTCCTTGAAGTGCGCGGTGCAGTTCTGCGGCTCGAGCGGTGCGTGGGAGATGAACGGATAGAAGTAGCGCGCTTCGACCACTTTCGCTCCGCTGTTGCCATTGAACGCGGCGTCGACGTCGCCGTCCTTCCGGAGCGAACGCATCGGTGTCTTCTTCGACAGCTCGGCCGCCTGCGCGTCGAAGCTCGCGCTGCTCTGCGACGACGTGGGGTGCTCCTCCCACGTGACCTTGAGCTTTGCGCGTGCCGACTTCGCGGCCCACCAGGTGTCCGCGACGATCGCGACGCCGCCTAACAAGCCCTGCAGCTGCTGCCCGCCGTCGACGACGAAG
This sequence comes from Gemmatimonas sp., assembly GCA_021154285.1. GTDB lineage: Bacteria > Gemmatimonadota > Gemmatimonadetes > Gemmatimonadales > Gemmatimonadaceae > JAJKIV01. The sequence continues at coordinate 3,307 of JAJKIV010000104.1, forward strand.
GCGTGCTTGACGCCTGGCTCTTTCTTGATCTCGTCGAGATTCGCCGACTTGACCTTCGCGGCGAAGACCGGCGCCTTCTCGAACACCGCGTATCGCATGCCCGGCATTGTGACGTCGATGCCGAAGAGCGGCTTGCCCGTCACGATCCGGTGGTTGTCCACGCCCGGCATGCCCTTCCCGATGAGCGTGAACTGCTTCGGGTCCTTGAGCTTCACGGTTTCCATGTCGGGCGGCGTGATCGTCGCCGCCTTTGCGGAAAGCTCGCCGTAGGACGCCTTCCGGTTGCTCGCCTGGTGGATGACCGTGCTCGCGCTCGTGGTGAGCTCGGACTCGGGTACGTTCCACGTCTGCGCCGCGGCGGTCACTAGCACCGCGCGCGCGGCCGCGCCGACCTTGCGCATCGGCATCCAGTTCACTGGCGTTGCCGTGCTGCCGCCGGCGAACTGTCGCTGGAACTTCACCGTGTCGAGCGGCGCCTGCTCGACCTTCACCTTCGACCAGTCGGCGTCGAGCTCGTCGGCGATGATCATCGGCAGCATCGTCTTCACGCCCTGACCGACCTCGGGGTTCTTCGCGATGATCGTGATCGATCCGTCGGGCGTGATGCGGATGAACGCGTTAGGCTGGAAGTCGGCCGCGGTCTTTGGCGCGCCGGCGAGACGAGCGCTGGCGTTCGCCACCGGCTCGATGTACGTCGCCAGGAGGACGCCGCCGCCCGCCAGGGCGCTCACGCGCAGGAACTGACGGCGATCCACGGGTGTCTTGGTGTCCATGGTAGTCTCCTCAGTTCTTGTCGGACTTGCCGGTCCGACTCGCGGCGTTGGCATCCGTCGCCGGCATCGCAGCCGCCTTGTGAATGGCCTCGCGGATGCGCAGGTACGTCCCGCATCGGCAGAGGTTGCCGTTCATCGCCGTGTCGATGTCCGCGTCGCTCGGGTTCGCGTTTCTCGCGAGCAGCGCCGCCGCCGACATGATCTGGCCCGCCTGGCAGTATCCGCACTGCGGCACGTCCACGGCTTCCCATGCGCGCTGCACCGGATGCGTGCCGTCGGCGGAGAGGCCTTCGATCGTCGTGATCTCGGAGCCTTGCACGCGCTGAACCGGTGTCCGACATGACCGCGTCGGCGTGCCCTTCACGTGGACCGTGCACGCGCCGCACTGCCCGATGCCGCAGCCGTACTTCGTTCCCTTCAGATCGAGAACGTCGCGCAGCACCCACAGCAGTGGCATGTCGGCAGGGACATCGACGGACGTGGACTTTCCGTTGACCTTGAACGTGAACGTCATGGGAATTGGGGTCGAGGACTACTTCTTCACGTACCTCTTCAACGCACGAGGGCCTACTTCCGCTCCGTAGATGTTTCCGGCGGCATCCGCGGCCACGCCCTCGGCGGCGCTGGTGTTGTTCGCACTTTCTACTGGATCCGGGATGAACGCCGTGACCTTCCCATCCTTGGCGCTGCCGACGCGGATGCCGCGCTTCCAGGCCGCGTGCTCCTTCTCGACGGAGCCGGACTCCGAGTCGGCCACGTAGAGGCGATCCTGCTTGTCGATGTAGATGCCGCTCGGCCTGCTGAACTGATACCACGTGTCGAGCAGCTTGCCGTTCTGGTCGAGAATCTTGATGCGGTTGTTGCCTCGATCGCCGACGAACAGCCGACCCCGCGAGTCCATCGCGAGCGCGTGCGGCTGGTCATAGTCGTCAGGCCCGTGCCCGAACTGCCCCCACGTGGCGATTAGCTTGCCGTCCTTCGAGAACTTGAGGATGCGGGCGATCGACCCGGCGCCCGATGAATGCCCCTCGGCCACGTAGATCTCGCCGTTAGGCGCGACGAGGACGTCGTTGGGCTGCCAGAAGTAACCCGAGTCGCTGGCGCCCGCGCCGCCGGCCTTGCCAAGCGTCATCAGCAACTTTCCGTCAGGGCTGAACTTGAAGACTTGGTGGCCCGCCGGCGGATTCCGCGGCTGTGCGTTACGGCCGAGTGTGCAGGAGCAGTCGGTGACCCAGACGTTGCCGTCGCGGTCGACGTCGATGCCGTGGGGTGATAGAAGCATGCCGGCCCCAAAGGCCTTCTGGACGTTGCCTGTCGCGTCGAAGAGGTAGATCGAATTCAGCGGCGAACCGGCACACGCGTTCGCGCCGCACCGCTCGGCGACCCACACGCTTTTACCGTCAGGGGCGATCGCGACCGCGCTGGTGGATCCCCAGCCGCGGCCATCGGGCAGCTTCGCCCATCCTTCGACTGTCTGGTACGGATTCGGGAGGTCGTTGATGGGCTTGGTAGTGGTCTGCCCCTGGGCTGCGGATGTCGCGAGCCCGAGGATCACTACCGCGCGACCTGCATGCACCATGTGAAGGCTCTCCGCGGTGGGGTCGACAATCCTACAATCAACAGAGTTGGCAACGCCCGGGGCAAGGGCGGGCTGTTCAGGAGAATGTGCGGTTCCGGAGGTGAGCACTGTCATTCCGGAATGACACTCTTCTTTGTCGCCTGTCGCCTGTCGCCTGTCGCCTGTCGCCTGTCGCCTGTCCGCGGCAGTCGCCCGTCTCCGTGTATTTTCCAGCATGGATACATCCGTTCTCACCCGGAACAACGTCCGGGTCTTCGGGCAGGGCACCCAGCCCATGCTGTTCGCGCACGGGTTCGGGTGCGACCAGAATATGTGGCGCTACGTCACCCCGGCCTTCGCGGACGACTACAGGATCATCGTCTTCGACTACGTCGGGTCCGGCAAGTCCGACCTCTCGGCCTACGACCCCAAGCGGTACTCCGCCCTTGCCGGCTACGCCGAGGACGTGCTCGAAGTCATCCACTCGCTCGACCTCACGGACGTCATTTTCGTCGGGCATTCCGTCAGCAGCATGATAGGCCTTCTGGCGACGAATCAGGAGCCCGAGCGATTCGCTCAGCTGATCATGGTCGGCCCGTCCCCGCGGTACATCAACGACCCGCCCTATGTGGGTGGCTTCGAGCGGAAGGACATCGAGGGCCTCCTCGAGACGATGGAGAAGAATTACATCGGCTGGGCCAACTTCCTCGCGCCCGCGATCATGAAGAACGCCGATCGGCCCGAGCTCAGCCGCGAGCTCGAGGAGAGCTTCTGCTCGACCGACCCGGTGATCGCACGGCGGTTTGCCGAAGCCACGTTCTTTTCCGATAATCGAGCGGACCTGGCTGGTGTCCGTGTGCCGTCGCTCATCATGCAGTGCTCCGACGACCTGATCGCGCCATTCGACGTGGGAGAATATCTGCACCGAACCATGCCTCAGAGCACGCTCCGCGTGCTTCAGGCGACCGGGCACTGCCCACACATGAGTCACCCCGAAGAAACGATCGCGGTGATCCGCGAGTACTTGAGCGGACGGTGACGGGTCGACTGTCGGACGTCGATATTGGCGTCGACTCTCTGCTCGACGCCGCTCCCTGCGGATTCATCGCGTTCGCCGACGACGGGACGATCCGCGCCGCGAACGCGACGCTCTGCGACATGCTGGGGTACGTCCGCGACGAGCTGCAGGGCCGGCGCCTCGAGTCCATTCTGAACCTCGGCAGCCGGATCTTCTACCAGACGCACTTCTTCCCGCTCGTCAAGCTGCAGGGGAGGGCCGAGGAGATCTTCCTGCTGCTGCGGTCGAAGAGTGGCGACGACGTCGCGACCCTCTGCAATGCCGTTAGGCGGCAGCGCGGCGGCGAGTCGATCACCGACTGCGTCTTCATGCGCGTGCACGAGCGTCAGAAGTTCGAGGACGCCCTGCTACGCGCCAAGAAAGCGGCCGAGGAGGCCAACGAGCTGCTCGAGCGTCAGGCGATGGAGCTCGAGATGAGCGAACAGCAACTCCTCGAGCAGGGTGAAGAGCTCGAGCGACAGCGCACGCTCGCCGAGGAAGCGAACCGTGCCAAGAGCGCGTTCCTCGCGACGATGAGCCATGAGCTGAGAACGCCGCTCAATGCGATCGGTGGCTACGTGCAGCTGATCGAGTTAGGCATCCAGGGTCCGATCACCGAAAAGCAGGCGGATTCGCTCGCTCGCATCTCGCGGGCACAGCGCCACCTGCTCCGGCTGATCAACGATATCCTGAACCTCGCGCGTATCGAGGCAGGGCGGGTCGAGTACAACCTTGCATCCTGTCATCTCAAGGAGATGGTTGACGCCGTCCTCCCGATGGTCGAGCCGCAGCTTCAGTCTCGTGGCGTCCGGTATTCCGTGGACGTCGCGCCGGACCTCACCGCGTACGCCGACCGGGAGAAGGTGCAGCAGATTCTCCTCAACCTCCTGTCGAACGCGACCAAGTTCACTCCGGCCAACGGGTCGGTGGCCGTCACCGCCGCTGTGATGGGTGAACGCCAAGAGCGCGTGGCCCTCGCCGTTCGCGACACCGGCGTCGGGATTCCGGCGGAACGGCTCGCGCAGGTATTCGAGCCGTTCGTCCAGGTGGACGACAGTCACGCACGTCGAGCGGAAGGCTCAGGCCTCGGCCTCGCCATCAGCCGCGACCTCGCGCGCGGCATGGGCGGCGAGCTCACGGCAGAGAGTGAGGTCAAAGTCGGCTCTGCCTTCACGCTCACATTGCCAGCGCTACTGCCGACATAAGCCGTTAGGCTCCGGCTTCGGCTGGTCCACTACGGGCCGATGGCTGAGGTTGGCCACATCCGCCACGTAGTCCCGAATGAAGCGCCCGATCTTCGTCATTCGGTCATACGCGATGTACTGCGCCTCGTCGCTCACCATGTGGTAATCGATGTACCACGCGGCTGCGGCGAAGAACGCCACAGGAATGCCGTAGCGCGCATACATGTAGTGGTCGCTGCGGCAATATCCGTTGGTGGGGTCGTTGTCCCGGTCGAACTCGTAGTCGAGTGCGAACCTGTGCTCCGGCCGCGCGTTCACCTTCTCCACCATGTTCCCGAGCTCCGTGGAGAGGCGCCGTGGGCCGATAACGACAAGCGCGTTAGGCCCACCTGGCGGATTGTCGACCGGATCGCCTCGCCCCATCTGGTCCATGTTCACCTGCGCGACGATCGAGTCACGCGGTACCGTCGGGTGATCGGAGAAGTACTGCGCGCCGTACAATCCCTTCTCCTCGGCCGTGTGCCATACGAATAGCAACGATCGTCTCGGCTTGACCTTCGCCTTTACGAACGACTCCGCGAGCTCGAGCGCGAGGACGGTACCGCTGCCGTCATCGTCGGCACCATTGAAGATCGAGTCGAGCCGGACGCCGTGCACGCGATGCAGGCTATCGAGGATCGCGTGGATGCGCGTCCACTGCTCGTCGGTCACCTGAGGCGGCGGGGGATCGTCGGCGCCTCGAACACGCACGACCTGGTTGAACGCGCGAATGGAGTCGTGATCCACAGGCGCTCCCATGCCGACGTGGTCGTGATGCGCACCGATCGCCACGTACGTCGCGCGCAGCTTGGGGTCACTACCGCGAACGATTCCGACGACGTTGTACGCCGGTGCCTCGGTCGGTCCATCGATGAAGCCGGCGCTTCCGCTCAGTGGCAAACCGGCGGTGCCGATCGCGAGCTGGTCGAACGACCCGGTGAACATGGCGGCCGCGGCAGCCCTCGTGACCGAGATGATCGTGAGCGGCGCGACGCCGCTCGCCGCGGTCGAGTCCCAATAGGTCTCGCGTCGAATTCGGTACGCGCTGGGAGCGCCGAGGTCCAGCGTGACCACCCCGATGGCTCGCGCGACTGTAAAACGACGCAGGTTGTCGATCTGCCAGAATGGAAACGCGGGCGCCGCGAAGACGACCAGCTTGTCGCGCGTGAGGTCCGGCGCGATGGTCGAATCGCCTACGCGACCGCCGTAAACGGTCGCGACATTGTCACCGCGAGATCCTCCGCCGAACGGCTGGCCGCCAAGCGCGAGCGCGAAGCCCAGCTTGGGGATGACGAGATAGTCCGAGCCCCATCGTAGTGACCGCTCGCCGACCCGCAGAACTCCAGTCGTGTCCGGTCTGCGCGAGACCCACGGGATTCGCTGCAGGTACGTGCCGCTGTCCCCCGCAGGCTCGAGACCGAGTCGTTTGAGCTCGCCCGCGATGTACCGCGCCGACCGAAGTCCGCCGCGCTTCCCGGTGTCGCGTCCCTCCATCGAGTCATCGGCGATGATGTACGTGCGCGAGCGAACGTCCTCGGTGGTGATGTCCGGCGACGTGGGTTTCCGGGACAGCGATGGCGCCGCCACGAACACGATCAGCGCCAGCGCGCGAGCGATGGGACGAATCGGCACGCGGACCAAAGGGGTCAGAGTCACTTGAAAGTTTGCGGCCATGCAACCGTCCGCAACGTGCCGGTGTCCACAGACGGTGGACACCGCTTTCCCGAGGGACGCATGCACGACCTGCGATGGGCAGTCCGATCGGTTCGCAAGCAGCCCGGCTTCACCGCACTGGCGATCTTCACGCTCGCGCTCGGAGTTGGCGCGACGACGACCGCGTTCACCGTTCTCGATACCGTTCTGCTCCGGCCACTACCGTACGAGGCATCGGATCGACTCGTGCTCATGCGCGAGCGCACGGTGGAAGGACGGCTGATCGCTCCCTCGTACCCGAACTTCTCGGACTGGCGCGATCAGGCGAAGTCCTTTTCCGGCGTCGCGTCGGAGTCGTACGCACCCGACGCAACCGTATCGGTCGGTAACGAGCCCGTTCGCGTTGCCGCCATCGGCGTATCCCGCCAGTTCTTCAAGATCCTCGGCGTTAGGCTGACGGTTGGTCGCGAGTTCAACGATGCGGAGAACAAGCCGGGCGGACCGGACGCCGTCGTCGTGTCGCACGAGTTCTGGCAAGCGCACATGGGCGGGCGTCTCCCGCTCGGCACGATTCAATGGGGCAAGACCCCCGTGCCCGTCGTCGGTGTGTTGCCGCGCGGATTTCGATTCGTGGACGACGTCGATGTTTACTACCCGCACGAGACCGGACCTGGCAGCGTGCGGAGCGCGCACAACTATCGCGTCGTTGCCCGGCTGGCGCCCAACGTCACCCTCGCGAAGGCCCGTGCCGAGATGTCGGCGATCTCGCGGAATCTCAAGGCGACCTACGGTGACGACACGGAGGCGGTGGACGTAGACGTCGCACCGCTGCGCGACTATCTCGTGGGCGACTACCGGCTCATGCTCGTGGTCGTGTTTGGTGCCGCCGCCATGGTGCTGCTGATCGCATGCACGAACCTCGTGAGCGCACAGCTGGCGCGCGGCCTCGCTCGCCAGCGTGAAGTGGCTGTGCGTGCCGCGCTCGGCGCATCGCGCGGCCGTCTCATCAAGCTCCTGTTTGCGGAGACGGCCATCCTCGTGGCAGCCGGATCGGCGTTAGGCGCCGGTGTGGCGCTGGTGCTGACGCGGCTCGTTCGCGTGCTTGGCGCCGGTCTCGTCCCGCGTCTCGACGAGCTGTCGGTCAACGGCATAGTGCTCGCGTTCGTGGGCGGCGTCGCGGTAAGCACCGCGGTGATCGCCGGACTCTATCCGGCGCTTCGCCTTGCCGGTGGTGATCCGGGCGATGCCCTTCGAACGTCACGCGGCGACGTCTCCGCCGTGCGCAAGGGTGTGTGGCGGCTGCTCGTGGGCTTCGAGGTCGCCACGGCGGTCGTCCTGCTCGTAGGGTCCGCGCTGCTCATCCGAACGCTGTCCAATATTCTGAATGCCGACATCGGCTTTGATCCGCGCGGCGTCGTCACGGCGACGATATCGCCGCGTGGCCTGACGCCCGAGCGAATCGACGCGATCCGGTCGGAGCTCGCGAGTGTCCCCGGTGTCTCCGCCGTTGGGTTCACGACGCATCTACCACTCAGTTGGGGCGATCAGGCCGCGCCCGTACGCCGCCCCGGTGATCCCGTGGACCACGACTGGTTGGCGATGGGTGGGTTCAGAGTGGTCACACCCGAGTACTTCGGCGCGCTGCGGCAGCCGGTCCTGCGAGGCCGAGGGTTCACCTCGAGCGACCGCGCCGGGAGTGCCCTGGTGGCGATCATAACGCCGGGCATCGCGGAGCGGCTGTGGCCTGGCCAGGACCCCATCGGGAAGACGGTGGCCACGAACTACATGGTGAACACGTGGATGACCGTCGTCGGTGTGGTGCGCGAGGCGTCGAGCTGGACGATGCCTCGCGGCTCGCAAAACGAGATCTTCGTGCCGCTGGCGCAGCAGCCTAACGCGGAACCGTTGCGGATGCAGCTCGTGGCGGCCGTGCGGACGCAAGGGGACCCGGCGGCGCTGATGCCGGTCGTGCGCGATCGGCTCCGGGCGCTGGTGCCGGAATCCCCCGCGACCCTCTCGACGCTGGAGCAGCGCATCGCGACCAGTGCGGCTGACCGGCGATTCGCGATGTTCGCGCTGTCGGCGTTTGGTGTGATCGCACTGCTGCTCGCGGGAATCGGCATCTATGGCGTCATGTCGTACACGGTAGTAACGCGCACGCGCGAGATCGGCATTCGCATGGCGCTCGGCGCCGCGCCGGGCGTCGTGAGGGCGGAGGTGCTCCGCGGCGCGGCGCTCATGGCACTCGGCGGAATCGCGGCTGGAACGATCGCGGGCCTGTTCGCGACACGGTATCTCGAGGCGTCGCTCTACGGGATTTCGAGGCGCGATCCGGTCGCGTATCTGGTCGGCGGGGGAGTGCTGCTCGCGGCGGCGCTGCTGGGCGCCTACGTGCCCGCGCGCAGATCGAGTCGCGTCGATCCGTTGCTCGCGATCCGCGGAGAGTAGGCGTCATCTTCCCGTCCCGTCCAGCGGCGATTCGTCCCATGTGAGAGCGACTTCCAACCATCGCGGTGGCAGTGGGTGTCTCAGATCGTATATAAGGCCACCTTACACCGCCTATGCCTCGCGAGCTGCCACCGCTATCTCATCTCCAGTTCCTTGCCCTCGGCGTCATCCTCTCGAACGATGAACCCGGGCGAGTGATCCGCGACGTCGTCGCCGACTACGGCGTCGGACGGACCGGCGCGGCGTTCTACCAACTCATGGCGCGGCTCGAGCGCGACGGACTCATCGACGGATGGTACGAGCCCGTCGTCGTCGGCGATCAGGCTGTCCGCGAGCGACGCTACCGCATCACGGGCGCGGGCTCGCGAGCATGGCGGCAGACGCGGTCCTTCTACGAGACCGTCGCCGCGGCGGCCGCGCAGGGCAGGTTGTCCAATGCCTGACCCTCGCCTCGCACGCGTGCTGAGCACGCTGCTTCCACAGCGCATCGTGGCCGACGCCTTCGAGCCCGCGTGGGAAGATCTGCGCGTCGCCTACCTGACCCGCCGCCAGCGGCTGAAGTCGCCGTTAGGCATGGCGGCACTGCGTGCGGGCTACCTGAGTCTTACGATCCTGCTGTTTCTCGACTGCTGGCGCCTCGCGATCGTCTCCTGGATTCGACGCGAGCGCTCTGCACCTGCTGGCCGCGCACATCCCGCCATCACCGAACCAAAGCAGACGGAGCGCTTTCACATGTTCCTCTATCTGATTCGCCACGCATTCCGCCAGCTGGTTCGCGAGCCCGCCTTCACGGTTGCGGCGCTGCTCACGCTCGCCCTTGGCGTCGGCGCGAATGCGGCGGTGTTCGCCGTGGTCGAAGCCGTGCTGCTTCGTCCGCTTCCGTATCCGAGCGCGGACAACCTCGTGATCGTCAATCATCGCGACAAACAGACAGGGATCACGAAGGAGTTCATCGCGATTGGCGACTTCCTCGACCTCTCCGCGCGGCAGAAGACGTTCGAGTCGATCGGTGCGTGGGGTCGCGGCGAGACGGCGTTCATGGATCGCGACGACCCGTATCGCGCCGAGGTCCTCGGCGTTGGGGCGAACACGCTCGACCTGCTGGGAGCGCGTCCGGCCCTGGGTCGGTCGATCAATGCCGAGGATACACGCGAAAACGCACCGCGCGTCATGATGCTCGGCTACGAGACGTGGAAGAAGCGCTACGGTGGTGATCCGACGATCATCGGTCGCGTCATCAGGATGGAGGCAACGGAGCGTCAGGTCGTGGGCATCGCGCCGCCCGGATTCACGTTCCCGCCCACGGCTACGACGGACGTCATCATCCCGTATCGGTTTCCGACAGTCGCGCCGGCCCAGCGCAAGAACAGTTGGACGTTCGCGATCGCCCGCCTCAAGCCCGGCCGAACGCTCGAGGCCGCAGCGACCGATCTCGCGACGATGTCGCGACAGTTCGAGAAGGAGTTTCCGCAGCAGAACCTCGCGTCGGAGTATTTCCCGGTCGGGCTGAGAACGGCGCTGGCGGGCAACACCAGGCCCGCACTCGTACTCCTGTTTGCCGCGGTCGCGGTCGTGCTCCTGATCGCCTGCGCGAACGTCGCGAACCTGCTGCTCGCGCGCTCGCTCGGCCGCCGCCGCGAGATGTCGGTTCGTCTCGCGTTAGGTGCCGGGGGCGGGAGACTCGTGGCGCAACTGCTGACGGAAAGCCTGGTCCTCGCGCTCGTCGCGAGCGTGGCGGGCTTGCTCGCGGCCTACTGGGGCTCGCACGCGCTCGTCGCAGTCCTGCCCCAATCGAGCGACGTGCCCGGGCTCAACGACGTTCGCATCAACGGACCCGTACTGGGCTTCACGCTCGGCATTGTGGTCCTGACGACGCTCGTCTTCGGGCTCGTCGCGGCGCTCACCGTGCGGTCAGAGAAGGCCGTGGGCGTCCTGAACGCCTCACGCGGCTCGAGCATGGGGGGCAGGGCCCGGCGCGCGACCTCCGCGCTCGTCGTGGCCGAGGTGGCGTTGGCCATTGTGCTGTTGGTCGGGGCGGGGCTGATCCTGCGCAGCTTCGCGGCATTGCTGGCGGTGGACCCCGGCTTCCGCACCGAGAACGTGATGACGATGAGCGTTCAACTGCCCACCAACCGGTACCGCGAGCGCGGGGCGCGCGAAGGGTTCTACACGCAGGCCGTGGCTCAGATCAAGGCGATTCCCGGGGTTCAGGAAGTTGGCATGGCCGCGGTGACACCGCTGACCGGCAACAACTGGACGTCGCCGTTCGAGCGACCGGAGCAGCCCGTCGGTCCGGGCGAGAGACCGCCGGAAGTCGGCTGGCAGCTCGCATCGAATGGCTACTTCAAGGCGCTTCAGATTCCGCTCGTCGCCGGCCGCCTTTTCGACGATCGCGACGGCCCGAACGCGCCACCGGCCGTGATCGTGAGCGAAGCCATTCAGAAGCGGTTCTTCCCTAACGAGAGCGCCGTCGGCAAGCGGGTCAAGCTCGAGGGCGATCAGACGGCCGAGATCGTGGGCGTAGTGGGCAACATCCGCCGGGCAGGGCTGCGAGATGAGCCGCGTGCTGACATGTACTTCGCGTTCGAGCGCCCCAAGCCGAGCCAGACCACGCTGTTCGTGCGCACCGCGTCGAACCCCGAGAAGGCACTCCCGGCGATCACGGCAGCGATCAAGCGATTCGAGCCTAACGCGTATGTTTCCCAGGAGCAGACGCTGGCGCACGTGGCGAGCGAGTCGGAGCGTGTCACACGCGTGGTCCTGTGGCTCCTCGGCATGTTCGCGGTGACGTCGCTCGCGCTCGCGGCCATCGGGATTTACGGCGTGATGTCGTACGCGGTGCGCCAGCGCACGCGCGAGATCGGAACGCGGATCGCCCTCGGCGCGACGCGCAGCAACATTGTCTGGCTGGTGCTGCGGCAAGGCGCGGTGATCGCTGCGATCGGCACCGCGGTCGGTCTCGCGACGGGCCTGGGAACGACGCGTTTTCTGTCGTCGATCATGTACGGCGTGAAGGGCACGGATCCGCTCACGCTGAGCGTGGCGGTCGTGCTCCTCGTCATCACGATCATGCTCGCGTGCTATGTGCCAGCGAGGCGGGCTGCGTCGGTAGATCCCGCGACGACGCTTGCCGAGCAGTGACAGCGTTTCCAAGGGTTTCAAGGGGTCAGAGCCCTTGAAAATCTCCGATCAAGGGGTCAGAGCCCTTGAATCTTCAGGAGCTTCATTGCTCAGAGAATCTCGAATTCAAGGGCTCTGACCCCTTGATCCAGTCGGATCAAGGGCTCTGACCCCTTGATCGTTCGACCTACCGGGCAGGCGTCTTCCGCAACAGTTCCCGGTTGGAGTCGACGTCGAACGTCAAATCGCGCAGGATGCCGTCGTCGAGCCGATAGATCACGGCGTGCACCGTGAGCCCCTGACCGCGCTCCCACGCGTCCTGGACGATCGTCGTCTCACACACGTGGATGGCTTGCTCGAGCACGTTCAGCTCGCACAGGCGGTCTTCGCGCGCCTCCGGTGCGAGGCGATTGAGCTCGGCCGCATGCTTCTGATTCACGTCCTGCACGTGCCGGAGCCAGTTGTCGATCAGGCCGAGCTTCGTACCCGCGAGTGCGGCACGAACGCCGCCGCAGCCGTAGTGACCGCAGACGAGGATGTGCCGCACCCTGAGGGCGTCCACGGCGTACTGGAGCACCGACAGGCAATTCAGGTCGGTGTGTACGACGACGTTCGCGACGTTGCGATGGACGAACAGCTCGCCCGGCGGCAGGTCCACGATCTCGTTCGCGGGCACCCGGCTATCCGAGCAGCCGATCCAGAGGTAGGCGGGTGCCTGCTGGGCGACGAGGCGGGAGAAGAACTCGGGATCGACGCGGGCACGCTCGGTCGCCCAGCGCCTGTTGTTCTCGAACAGCTCGGGGAGTTTCGCCAATGGACTGTTGCTGAGGTCGTCCGAGCACGGTCGCTCGGCGACCAGAGAATCTAACGCAGTCCTGTCCGGCCCGTGCTCGATCGGCGGTGACGATCAAGCACCGAAGTTCAGGCCGGCAGGTGCGTTAGGCGGGAGGAGTTACGATCCCGCGCAGGCGAAGTCGGAGAAATCGGCTTTCGTTCCGCGCGTCAACGTTCGCTGGTCGCTGGTTGATCCCGTCGGCCCTGTGACGATCAACGTCGTGAGGATCTGATCACCTACGACCTTCCGTCGGACCTCTAGCTCGTAGGTCGGGTAGCGTAAGGTTGCACGCGTGAGCACGAACTCGCCGTTGGCGTCGGGAACGACGCGCCGAGGCTACGACTGGCAGGCGCGAACAGTCTGGTCGGTCTTCTCCTCGTTCGCCTCGTTGCCTGACGCGAGGTCGAAGGCAATGTGCGCCGCTTCGTGCTCCATGGTCCAGAGGACGTCGTCGACGGTGCGGACGCCGACGTTCAGCGAATCGATCTCGCGCGCCAGCATCATGTCGCCGTTAGGCTTCCCTTCGCCGGACGTGAGGTGCGATCCAGTGCGCCACATGTATGGCCGGAGCGTGATCTGTCCGCTGCGATACGAGCTCTCGAGCACGGTCGCGTAGCGGGAACAGTCGCCGCCACGTGCTTTGAGATCGGTAATGCGCGCTTCGACGGCGCGGTTGATCTCGCCGGGAATCGGGATCGCCTCGCAGTCCGTGCACTCGACGTCGTTGCTAGCGGCCGGCCCCGCGCTACGACGCTCGGCTTTCGGGGGCGCGCTCACCATAGATGCCGAGGCGGTACCGCGCCCGGACGCGCAGGCAACGGCGGCGGTGAGCGTGATCAACGAGACGGCAAGACGTGCGAAGCGGACCATCTGAGTACTGCTGCTGGTGATTGACGACGTTCTGGATCCATAACGACACAGCGCGCTGTGGGGCAACCGGGTTGTCGCCTAGATCGGCATCCAGATCACAGGGTCA
>JAJKIV010000105.1 GCA_021154285.1 Gemmatimonas sp.
CTCGAGCCGGGCAGCGACGTCAACGCCACGCATCGCGCGCTCATGACCGTCGACGGCGTCACCGGCGTTACCGCCGCGGCCATCATTGCGAGGGCGCTCCAGTGGCCGGACGCGTTCGCGGCGTCCGACGTCCGTTTGCGCCGCGCGGCGGGATCGCGGAGCATCAGTGAGCTCGTGGCGCGGGCAGAAGCGTGGCGCCCCTGGCGGGCATACGCGGCGATGCACCTGCTGCTCTCGCCTCGGCACGGCGGACGCTCTTCATAGCTGACTGGATCTACCAAGTACCGTTCGCGTGTCGGTTCGGAGGTAGATCACAGGCAAAGTGGGTCGGCGACCATATAATGTCTCGGTCGTCCTTCTGGAAAAACATGCCTGCCGCCGCCGCCCGCCTCGCGCTCGCTCTCGCCGTCCTAACGACGTGCGTTGCTGCCGACACGCACGCGCAGAGCCCGTCACCCCTCCGCGTCATCCGGTCTACGCCAACCGGCGACGCCATCCCGACCGCCGAGATCACCGTCACCTTCGACCGACCGGTCGCGGGGTCGCTCGATCGCACTGTGGATCCCGGGCCGATCTTCCGGATCGAGCCGCAGGTGAAAGGGCGGCTCGAGTGGCGCGACCCGGTGACGATCCGACTCCGGCCTGCCGACGCGCTCGTAGCCGGCACCCGGTATACGGTCACCATCGCGAACAGCTTCCGAGCGATGGACGGCAGCGCGCTGGCCGAGCCCTATCGGTTCACCTTCCGAGCCCAGGGGCCCCTGCTGCTGGGCGGGACACCCGTGGGAGCCGAGGAGCGTGCACGCCACATCACGCCCAATCAGCGGTTCGAGCTGATCTACTCCCGGCCGGTCGAGCTCGCGAAGCTGTCCTCCGCGGCGTACCTCGAGCTTAGCGCCGCGTGCAGGGGACAGCGCATCGTTAGGCTCCGCGCTACGGACCAGCGGCCGATCAAGAGCGACGACAGATGGGCGGTGCGGGAGGCCGGGGGCTGGCAGCGCGACCGCTCGCTCGACTCCCTGCGGCGCGTGGTGCAACTCACTCCCGACGGCACACTATCGCGCGGCTGCGCAGGCGAGCTCGTCACGCCCAACGAGGTAGAGGACGAGGCGCTGCATTCGACCGTGCGCTGGCCATTCGATACTTACGGCGAGCTGCGCATCGAGAGCCTTGGCTGCGGCGCCGACAAGTTCTGCCCGTCGGGCCCGATGAGCGTGACGTTTACGAACCCGGTTCGCGGCGCCGAAGTCCTGCGGCTCGTCACGCTCGTCCCGGATGTGAAGTTCGCCATACGCGACACGCTGTCCGAGTCCACGACCTGGATCCTCGAGGCGCGACTCAAGCCTCACGTGACCTACGCGGTCGTTGCCGACACTGCGATTCGCGACGTCTTCGGCCAGGCATTGCGTGGTAATCCGGCGGTCGCGTTCACGACCACCGGGTACGAGCCAGCGATCGTCCATCCGTTCGGACGCCTGCTCGTCGAGCGGACGGGCTTCGGCACGCTGTCCGTGCAGCACGTCAACGTGGACACGCTGCTCGCGGCCATCGCGCCCGTGCCCGACAGCATGGAGTCGGCTGTGCTCACGCGGTTCGGTTGGGGCGAAGACACGGTGTCGGCATCGCTCGCGCGTCGCGCGGTTACTCAACGCATTCCGGTGCAGGCGCCGCCAGACCGCGCGATGCGCACAGGCATTCGCGTTCGCGTGCCTGACGCGACACGCTCTGGTGGCCCGACACTGTACGCGGTTCGGCTGTCTGGTCGGGTCGGAAAGGACTCCGTCGCCGCCGGGCCGCTGTCCCTCGTTCAAGTGACCGACCTCGGCGTCCACGCGCGCATCGGAACGACCGAGGGGATGGTCTGGGTGACGAGTGTCGTCGATGGCTCGGCGAAGTCCGGAGCGGCCGTCGTCCTGTACGACGCGAGCGGCAGGCGTCTCGCGACCGCGACGACCGACGCGCGTGGGCTCGCACGCCTCACGGGCTGGGCAAACGCGCCCGTGCGAGATGACGACGACGAGGAAGGGGGCACCGGCTTCGAGGGTCATGTCCGCGTCACGTTAGGCGGCGACCGGGCGGTCACCGCCATCAACCGGTGGGACCCGGACCTGTCGCCCTGGCGCTTCAACGTCCACAGCGCGTGGGGCGACCGGCGACTGCCGCTCGCCGGCGCGGTCTTCACCGAGCGCGGCATCTACCGGCCGGGCGAGCTCGTGTATGCCAAGGCCATCGTCCGCGACGGCGCGCTCGGCGCTCTGCGCGTACCCGTGGCTGGCGATTCCATCAAGTGGATCTTCCACGACCGCGATGAGGGTATCCTTCGCGAACGCACCGCACCGGTGTCCGCGTTCGGCACCGCGGACCAGTCGGTGCCGCTTCCGTCGACCGCGGCGGTCGGCGTGTACAGCATCGACGTTCAGGCAAAGCGGCAGGGCAAGTGGCGGCTGGTTGCCCAGACCTCTTACCGCGTGGCCGAGTATCGACCGCCGGAGTTCCTGGTCGAGCTCACTGCGGGGAGCGGTGCAACCCTGCCGATCGTTGCCGGCACGGCTCAGGGCATGCCTGGCGACCGCTTCGGCACCACGATCCAGGCGCGCTATCTCTTCGGCGCGCCCATGGCGCGGGCGGACGTACGATGGATGGAGCGACTGACATCCCTGTCGCCGTGGGAGCTCGAGATCCCGGGCGTCGAAGATTGGAACGTCGGCGAGACCGGCAACTGGTGGGAGGACAGCCAGGAGGAGCCGGCGCAGGTCATCGAGAGCGGAGTCGACACGCTCGATGCGCGCGGTGAGCTCGCGCTGTCAGTGCCGCTTCCGGAGACGCCGAAGGGTCGGCCGGCACGCGTGACGCTCGAGGTGGGCGTGACGGATATCAATCGTCAAGTCGTTGGAGCGACGCGATCGGCGATCGTGCATCCCGCGGACGTCTATGTTGCCGCGAAACCGTTAGGCGCGAGCTACTTCTGGCAGGCGGGGACGGCGCAATCGGTCAACGTGCTGGCCGTGCGACCGGATGGAAAGAAGGTCCCGGGCGTGCGCGTGCGTGGGACGGTCGTCCGCCGCGAGTGGCACCGCGTTCGACGCGAGCGCGACGGCGTATCCGAGGTCGTTGGCGATTGGGTGTCAGACACCGTCGCTCACTGCAACCTGACGACGGCGGACGCCGCGGTTCCGTGCACGTTCACGCCGAACGCGGGTGGAACGTATACCATTTCGTTCACGGCCACCGACCGCAACGGCCGCACGGCGACGACGAGCTTCACGCGCTGGGCATCGGGCAGGGATTGGGTGCCGTGGAACGACGAGTCGCAGTTCAAGATGGACGTGATCCCCGACCGAACACGGTACTCGGTTGGCGACACGGCCACGGTACTGTTCGCGTCGCCGTTCACGAATGCCGAGGCGTGGATCACGGTCGAGCGGGAGGGGATCATCGAGCAGCGCCGTCTCCGGCTCACGTCGGGGTCGACGACGCTGAAGTTCCCCATCACCGAGGCCTATGCACCTAACGCATTCGTCTCGATCATCGTCGCTCGTGGTCGGAGCGCGCCGCCGGGTCCGCAGGACGACCCGGGTCGCCCTACCATTAGAGTGGGGTACGCCGAGCTGCGCGTGACGCCGGAGGTGAAGCGTCTTGCCGTGACGGTACAACCCGAGCGCAGCGAGTATCGCCCCGGCGACTCGGCACGCGTGAGCGTGAAAGTACGCGATGCGCGCGGCAGCGGTGCCAGAAGTGAGGTCACGCTGTGGGCGGTGGATGAAGGCGTTCTCTCGCTCACCGGGTATACGACGCCCGACCCGATCGACCTGATCTACCAGGAGCGCGGGCTCGGCATGCGCCTCGCGAGCAACATGACAACCGTCGCGCCTCAGGTGCCCGAAGGGCTCAAGGGAGCGCGGGAACCGGGAGGAGGTGGCGGTGCTGCCGGCGCCGACATCTTGCGGTCGCGGTTCCAGACCACGGCGTTCTTCCTTGGTTCCGTCGTCACCGATGCGCAAGGCAACGCGGTCGCGACGGCCAAGCTGCCAGACAACCTGACGACGTTCCGCCTCATGGCGGTCGCGGTGACTGCCGGCGATCGCTATGGCAAGGGACAGGCGTCGCTCCTTGTCACGCGGCCGCTGCTCGCGCGTCAGGCGCTGCCGCGATTCGTTAGGCCCGGCGACGACTTCACCGCGGGCGCGGTGATCAACCGGCGTGATGGCGCGGCGGCAAACGTCAAAGTCACGGCGGTCGCGACTGGGGTCACGCTCCGCGGAGACGCTACGCGAAACGCGACGCTCGCGGCGGGGCGGGGCAGCGAGGTTCGCTTTCCGTTCCGGGCGTCGCGTGGCGACAGCGCGACGTTCCGCTTCGACGTCACCGGTGGCGGCGATGCCGACGCGGTGCGCGTAACGCTCCCCGTGCGCCCGGACTATCACCCGCGAGCGCACACAATTGCCGGTGTGCTGCGCGACACCGCGACCATCGAGCTCGCGCTGCCTGCCGGCATCGACCCCGAGCGCTCGCGACTCTCGCTCAACCTCGGCACGTCGCCCCTCGCGACGATCCGCGGGATGCAGCAATTGCTGCACGTCTATCCGTACTACTGTACCGAGCAGGTCGTCAGCACGGCCACACCGATCATCGCGATCTACCGCGCCCAACGGCAAAGCGGCGTCACCACGCTCGACACGCCGCGACGCGAGATCGCGCGTGCCGTCGACATGCTGACGCGCCGCCAGCGTGAGGACGGCGCGATCGGCTACTGGGCGCCTAACGACTGGTCGAGCATGTGGCTCAGCTCCTACGCCGGCATCGTGCTGCTGGACGCTCGCGAGGCAGGAGTTGCCGTCGACACGATGGTGCTGAGCCGCATCGCGGGCTACGTGTCGTCGGAGTTGCGCGGTGAGTCGAAGCCCACGTTCTCTCCAGTGGCGAGCTACTACGATCGTCCGGAGTTCCGTCTGCGCGAGCGCGTGGCCGCCGTGGATTTCCTGAGTCGGCTCCGCCGCCCGGAAGTCGCCTCGGAGAACGAGCTGCTGCGGTCCGCGGCGCTGCTGACGCTCGAGGATCGCGCTCGGCTCGCTGAAGTGCTCGCGCGGCGCGGACAGATGGCCCCGGCACGCCGGCTAATGGCCGCAACGTGGTCACAGGTCCGCGTCGAGGGGACTCGCGCGACGGTGCCGGATTCGATGATCGCGCCGTTCTACTTCGAGTCGGCGATTCGGCCAATCGCACGCATCCTGCTCGCCACGCTGGCCGTGGAGCCGGAGAACGCACTCGTGGGCCCGCTCGCCGAGACGCTCGCTCAGCAGAGCCGAGGCGGAACGTCGTGGATGTGGAACACGCAGGACTACGCATCTGCCGCATCGGCCCTCGCGGCACTGGAGCAGCGACGTCGCCAACAGGGAGAGCGCGTCGTTCGCGTCCGAAGCGGGGACAGCGTGATTCTACAGGCCAGCACCGGAGCCGCTGGACGTGACTCGACCGTGTCGCTCGCCGGGCTCGTGCCTAACGGCAAGAACGCGCCGACGCTTCGCCTGTCGCTCTACGCCGGCGCGGGCGGTGGCCCGGTTTACTACTACTTCACGGTATCGGAGGTGCCGCTGGCCCGGCCTGTCACGCCGGAGGACGCGGGCATCCGCGTGGAGCGGTGGTACGAGCGGTACGAGGGCGGTGCACCGATTACGCGCGCGGCCGAGGGTGAGCTCGTGCGCGTGCGACTGCGGATCACGGTGCCGACGACGCGTCAGTTCGTCGTCGTGGACGATGCGCTGCCGGCGGGCCTCGAGGCGGTGGATCTGAGCCTTCGTACGGCGTCGGCGATGCCGGGGCCCGGTGCCTCGATGACACCCGAACCGGCCGATCAAGAACGCCAGGAGTCCGCGCCACAATGGGGATTCGGTCGGTGGGATGCCGGATGGTGGTCTCCGTTCGACTACCGCGAGATCCGCGACGACCGCGTGGTGTATTCCGCTAACGTGCTGTGGCCGGGCACGTACACGGCATCGTACGTGGCGCGCGCCACGACGCCCGGAACGTTCGTTCGCCCGCCGGCGCACGCGGAGGAGATGTACAATCCTGCCGTCAACGGTCGTAGCGACGGTGGGACGTTTGTCGTGAGCCCTCGATGATGGGTGGGGCTGCTCGCTGCGTGCCGCTGCAAGCTGGTAGCCGAGTGCTGCTTGCTTCCTTCGTCGCTGGCGCTCCTCAGGACGGGCCTGCCGCGTGCTGCAAGCCGCTGCTATTACGCCTACGAGCCAGTGGATCTCAGTCGGCAGCCAGCGTCAGCCAGCAGCCAGCACGAGCAGCCAGCAACCAGCCGCCGTTTGGCCTTCGCCCGTCGCCTGTCGCCCGTCGCCGGCTCCTCACGGGCGTCGTTGCGTTAGGCGTTCTGATGGCGGCTGTTGGGATCTGGATGTCTCGACCCATCCCTCCTTCAGTCTTAGCCCCGAGCGGCGCACTGGGCCTGACAATCGAAGACCGTCACGGCGCCCCGCTGCGCTCCACTCGCGCGGCCGATGGGAGCGACACGCGATGGGTTGTCTACGATCGGATCGACGCCGACATCATCAATGCGTTCGTCGCCGTCGAGGACAAGCGATTCTGGGAGCACCACGGCGTCGACTGGTTGGCGGTCGCGCGCGCGGCGAAGGCCAACCTGCGCGCGGGACAGACCGTCTCCGGCGCATCCACGATCACCATGCAGCTCGCGCGGCTGTTGCGGCCGGCGGAGCGCAGCTGGACCGGCAAGATCGCGCAGGCCCTCTGGGCTGTGCGGCTCGAGGCACACCTCGGGAAGCAGCAGATCATGGAGCAGTACCTGAATCGCGTGCAGCTGGGGCAAGGGACTGTCGGCGTCGCGGCGGCGAGCGCGCTGTACTTCGGCGCGTCGGCGTCCGAGCTCAGTATCGGCCAGGCCGCCACGCTCGCTGGCCTCGCGCACGCTCCGTCGCGCGACAACCCCCACGTTTCGCCAGCGCGAGCGCGACGTCGCCAGGCAGTCGCACTCGCGCGCATGCAGCGCCTCGGCTTCGCGACGCGCGACGATATCGCACGCGTTCGCACGGAGGCCCTCGCGTCGGGCGGCCGGGTGACGCCATTCAGCGCGCCACACTTCACGACCCGGGTGCTGTCGTGGATCGCCGACTCGGAAGCGTTAGGCGCGAGCGGACACGTCCGGACGTCGCTCGACATCACGTTGCATCGCGAGGTCGAAGCCGAAGTGCGGCACACCGTGGACGTGCTGCGCGACCGCAACGTGGAGCAGGCGGCGGCCGTCGTGCTGGACAACGCGAGCGGTGAAGTGCTGGCATGGGTTGGCTCGCCGGACTTCTGGGCCGCGAAGGACGGGCAGACCGACATGGTCGTGTCCGCGCGGCAGCCGGGATCCGCGCTCAAGCCATTCCTCTACGGCGTCGCGTTCGACCGCGGCTACACAGCCGCGAGCGTCCTGCCCGACATCCCGAAGACCTATTCGACGGCGACGGGGCCCTATCAGCCGCGCAATTACGATCGGCGGTTCCGTGGTCCCACTCGTATCCGGGAGGCGCTGGCCAGCTCGTACAACGTACCGGCGGTGGACGTCGCGTCGTCCTTAGGCGCCGGCGCCCTGCTGCAAACCCTTCGCCTGGCAGGCTTTCAGTCGCTGCAGCGCGACGCCGAGTACTACGGGCTTGGTCTCGCGCTCGGCAACGGCGACGTCACCCTGATCGAGCTCGCGAACGGCTATCGCGCGCTCGCGAACGGTGGCGAATGGCGACCATGGACGTGGCGCCTGACGAGCAGTCCGTCTGGCGCTCCGCCGGCGACGGCCGGAGTGCGACGCGTCATCTCGCCGGCCGCGAGCGCGATCGTGCTCGATATCCTGAGCGACCCTGCAGCGCGCATCCCCGGCTTCGGCACGAGCACGCCGTTCGATTTCCCATTCCCCGTCGCGGTGAAGACCGGCACGAGCCGTCACTTCACAGACAACTGGGCCGTGGGAACGACGCGCGCATTCACGGTTGCCGTCTGGGCCGGAAACTTCAGTGGCCACGCGATGGAAGGTGTGAGCGGTGTGACTGGCGCCGGTCCGCTTCTGCATCGCGTGGTCATGGCGGTGTCGCGGCACGTGCCGCCTGGCGTGCTCACGACGCCGGCCGAAGTGGGTGCAGTGAGCCTGCCCGTGTGTCGACTCTCGGGCCTCCGCGCAACGCCCGAGTGCGCGTCGCTCATGGAGTGGTTCAAGCGGGGTACCGAGCCCACGCGCGAGGACGACTGGGAGCTTGGCGGACGCGTGCATCTGCCTGACGAGTATGCCGAGTGGGCGCAGCATGGCCAGCGGTCGTCGGCCGACGAGGTCACGCGCGCGCTCGCGGCGGCGAGAGGGGACATCGAGACCGCGGAGCGCCTAACGCCGACACCAGACTCGATACGGCTAGTGCCTCGCGCCAGCGGACCGGCGCCGTTCCGGATCACGTCGCCGCTCGATGGCGATCGCTACGCGATTCCTGCGGGCGTCGAGTCGCGGTACGCGAGCGTCGCATTGCGCGCGGGTGGGGCGGGCGCGTCGCGCGTGCGCTGGTCGGTCGATGGCAAGCTCTGGGAGCGCGAGCGCTGGACATTGACCGCCGGCACGCATGAGATTCGCGCGGTCTCCGCGCGCGGTGACACAGCGCAGGTGACAGTGTCCGTGGATCGCTGACGCTGCCGCTCTGAGGCTTCCCGGATCGCCAGATCGACGCTCACCCGACCCGACTGCCCCTTGGCGACGCACGTCGTCCTCGTACACCCCGAGATCCACTGGAACACCGGCAACGCGGGACGCACGTGTCTCGCGGCCGGTGCGACGCTGCACCTCATCGAGCCGCTCGGTTTCTCGCTCCGCGAGCGGGAGGTGAAGCGTGCCGGTCTGGACTACTGGGAGCACGTCGACCTTCACACGTGGCCCAACTGGGACGCGTTCGAGCACGAGCTGCCCGCTCTCGGCGACGCGTACTTCTTCTCGACCAAGGCAACCCGACTGTTCTGGGATGCGCCACTCGGCGCGTCGGCTGATGTGGTGCTCGTGTTCGGCCGTGAGACAGGCGGGTTGCCGCGCGAGCTTCACGAGCGCTACCGCGATCGGTTCGTGAAGATGCCGATCCTGTCGCCGCGTGTCCGGTCGCTCAACCTGTCGACGAGCGTGGCGATCGCGGTCTACGAAGTGCTCCGTCAGCGTCGGGGGTAATTGGGGTCAGAGTCGGATTTCGTCGTTCCAACGCCGGCGGCGTTGGAACGACGAAATCCGACTCTGACCCCAATTCTCTCAGTGGTCGCGGCCGCGGCCGGTCCGCTCCTGAAGCTCGTCGATCTTCTTCGACGCCTCGGCTTTCGTCAGCGTCTCGTCGACCTCCTCGCCGGCCTCCCGGCCGAGTGTCTCGAGGTACGACGCTTGTGCGCCGGTCATGCTTTCGTCGCCGGTGACCCACTCATCAGGATCCTTCCGCGTGCTGTCTGGCGTGCGTTGATCGCCATCCTGCTTCGCCATACCTCACTCCGCTGCTGGTTTCGCATGAACGCCGGTTGCCGAACCGGTCCGATTCGTTTGCCTGTGGCCAACCAAAGTGCAGGACTCGTGCCGATGAAAAGCCGAAGATCGCAGAGCGGTCCGGACGGTTCCCCATGACAACTCGTTGCCTAACAACTGGTTGATGCGGTGAGGTGTGGGTGATGGCTGAGCGCTAGCCTGGTCTCGCGACTGGCGAGAGCGAATCGACCGCGCCGGCGCGCGCTGCACATACAGCGCTTCACTCATCCATGTCATTTGACGTCGAGGCACCACCATGACGCGCATCATTCCCGCCGCGACTCTACGTACGCGGCGTACCATCCGCAGCGGAATTGCCGGGGTGCTCGCAACCACCGCCCTCCTCGCCACCATCGCCTGCTCAGGCAGCGGCGACTCGAGCACCGGACCGCGCAACAACGAGAATCCCGTCGGGACCTTCGCGCTGTTTCAGGTCAATCAGAAGAACATCCCCAAGGTGATCTTCCGCGGACCTTACACCTTCCCGGGCGGAGGCTCGTACAAGGAGTTCGTTTTCACGATCACGGGCGGGGAGATGATTCTCGAGGAAAACGGAGACCTGCACGTCGCGATCGATTACAACGCAGTAGCCGACGGGGACGAGGCAACCGGCTCGCGGAAGGCCGACGGCACCTACGAGATCGACGGCGATCAGATCCACATCTCAGCGGGGGATGGCGGTGTCGACGGCACCTACAGGAACGGCGTCATTACGCTCCAGCTGGACCTCGTCGGCGACGGGGAACTGCAGACGTACACGTTCCGCTACGTGCCATGATCTAGGTGTCGAGAGCGGTACGGGCGTCGTCCGCCCGTACCGCTGCCGCGCCGGTGCGGCTCACGTCGACGTGGCTGACTCGTACGCTCGAGCTTAGCTTCTCGGGGGCAGCTATCGCCGTCAGTCGGCCATCCGACGAGGCACTTCATGAGGCGCACCTTCGCGGTTGCGGTTCTCGTTGGTGCTGCACTGGCGTCGGAGAGCGTTCCCGTTCGCTCTCAGGTCGATACGGCCGCGCGAAAGTCGGTGGATATCCCTGCGCCGGAATCCGTGACTGCGCGTCCGGCGTCGCTCTGGGTGTGGGTTCAGTCAGGTCCCGGCTCGTTCCACACCGATATGCTTGGTGGCTTCGCTGGTGCACGGCTTTTCGAGTCAGGCCTCCGCTGGCACCACCCACTGCATCGCTCTGGTGGCTTTTCTGTAATTGCGATACCCGATCTGATTACCTTCTCGTCGCTGAATCGGATCAACGAACGACACGCGGTTTGGTTCTGGGACTCGGAGCATGCGGACTCGGTCCTCGAGCAGACCCGGTCCCCCGACGGCCACGCCTACGGTGTAGGCACGCTACCGCTGGCAGTTCGAGCCGCTCTCGACGAGCGCAAGCCACTCAGTGCTTTCCTCGACCTGTCTGTCGGACTGCAATATTTTTTCCGCGCGATTCCTGACGACAGGGCAACGCGAGTCAACGCGCAACTGATGACCGGTGCCGGTCTCCGCGTCGCACTTGGCCACCAACTCGAAGCGGAGCTCGCATATCGCCTGACCCACATCTCGAACGGTGGTACGGCCAAGGCGAACCCGGGACTCAACTTCCGTCAGATTGCCGTCGGCCTCGGCTTCCGACCACACAAGCGATAAATCCATCGGGAGGAATGGCATGACATCGACGATCTCGATTTCGCGAGCCGCGCTCGTGGCGGCGCCTCTGTTGATCGTTTTCACGTCGTTCGCATCGACGAGCAGTACCCGTGTCGGAGCCAACGTGCCCGCCGCGATCCGGGCCGCGGAGAACGACATCGCGGGCGTCGTCAGCGGGCCGAAAGGCCCGGAAACCGGCGTGTGGGTCATCGCGGAGACCGCCGAGCTGCCCACCAAGCTCGTGAAGATCGTCGTCACGGACGATCGCGGGCGCTACGTGATCCCGCAGCTGCCGAAGGCGACCTACGACGTGTGGGTGCGCGGCTATGGCCTCGTGGATTCGCCAAAGCGCCGAGGGACGCCGGGTACCACGATGAACCTCACGGCCGTTGCGGCGCCTAACGCCCAGGCCGCGGCGCAGTATTACCCGGCCGGATACTGGTATTCGCTCCTGAAGGTCCCCGACAAGAGCGAGTTCCCGGGCACCGGCGCGGAGGGCAATGGGCTGTCGCCGAGCCTGACGAGTCAGGCGGCGCTGCTCCGGACGATCAAGTCCGGCACCTGCACCGCCTGCCACCAGATCGGCACCATCGGCACTCGGCAATTTCAGCCGTCGTTAGGCAAGTTCTCGTCCTCGGTCGCGGCGTGGGACCGGCGCGTGCAGTCCGGACAGGCGGGTCCCACGATGACCGGCACGCTCGACCAGCTCGGCCGCCAGCGCATGCTCACCATGTTCGCCGACTGGACCGACCGCATCGCGAACGGCGAGGTGCCGGCGGCACCGCGGCGCCCGCAGGGCATCGAGCGCAACGTGGTCATCACCGAATGGGATTGGGCAGACCCGAAGGCGTATCTGCACGACGAGGTCTCGACGGATCGACGGAACCCGACCATCAACGCGAACGGGAAGCTCTACGGTGCGCTCGAGGTGAGCGCGGACTACCTCCCGGTGCTCGACCCGACGCGCAACGAGGTGAGCCAGGTGCCGCTCACTGTTCGCGATCCGAACACGCCGGTCGCGAACCCGCCGCAGATGATCCAGCGCTCGCCGTACTGGGGCGATGAGCCGATCTGGACGAGCAAGAACAACGTCCACAACCCGATGATGGATGGGCGCGGTCGCGTGTGGATCACGTCGACGATTCGGCCGTCCGAGAACCCCGACGTGTGCAAGGCCGGCTCGAACCACCCGTCGGCCAAGCTGTTCCCGCTCGCGAGGTCCGGCCGTCAGCTGGCGATGTACGACCCGAAGACGGGGAAGCTCACGCACATCGGCACGTGCTTCAGTACCCACCACCTCATGTTCGCCGAGGACGCGAACAACACGCTGTGGACGAGTGGCGGCGGGCCGGTGGTGGGCTGGCTGAACACGAAGATGTTCGACGAGACGGGCGACGAGGAAAAGTCCCAGGGCTGGACCGCGCTCATCCTCGACACGAACGGCAACGGGAAGCGCGACGACTACGTGGAGCCTAACGCGCCGTTGGACCCGACGAAGGACAAGCGGATCAACGCCGGCTTGTATTCCGTGGCCCCGGCGCCCGACGGGTCGATCTGGGGGACGACGTTGGGGTTCCCCGGCGGCATCGTGCGCCTGACGCCGGGCCCGAACCCGCCCGCTACGGCGTTGGCGGAGTATTACGAGCCGCCGTTCAACAACCCGAAGGCGCCGGTGCAGGGCTTCTCACCGCGCGGCGGCGACGTCGATCGAAACGGCGTCATGTGGGTGGCGCTCGCCAGCGGTCACATGGCGAGCTTCGATCGCCGCAAGTGCAAGGGACCACTCAACGGTCCCACGGCGACGGGACAGCATTGCCCCGAAGGCTGGACGCTGTACCAGGAGCCGCTCCCGCAGTTCAAGGGTGTGACGGACGGTGGGAGTGTCGAGGCGAGCTACTACACGTGGGTCGACCAGTTCGACACGTTCGGGCTCGGCAAGAACACACCGATCAACACCGGCAACGCGTCAGAGGGGCTGCTGGCACTCAAGGACGGAAAGTTCGTCATCCTCCGCGTGCCGTACCCGATGGGGTTCTACACGAAGTGGATGGACGGGCGGATCTACGACCCTAACGCGGGCTGGAAGGGAAAGGGTCTGTGGGCGACGGTCAGCACGCGTGCGCCATTCCACATGGAGGGCGGGAAGGGAACGACGAGCAAGGTGCTGCACTTTCAATTGCGTCCGGATCCGCTCGCAAGGTAGCCATGTTGGTCAAGATAGTTTGTTTGTTTAACCGCGGAGGCCTCAGAGAATGGCCATCCGGCGTTAGGCACAGTACATCTCGGCGACCTCTGCGTCCTCCGCGGTTCCAAAGGGTCTTTTCCTCGTTCTTCCTTCCAAATCATCAGGCTTACGCAACCGGAGTCGAACGGGAAGCCTATTTATTGAACCACAGAGGTCACGGAGGTCACGGAGAACTGCCAGAG
>JAJKIV010000106.1 GCA_021154285.1 Gemmatimonas sp.
GAGTCGGTGCTCGCCGCCACGAGCGGCGCCGAGGGAGTTGGGCTCATGCGCACCGAGTTCCTCATCGTCGGGCGCACGGGGATGCCAGACGAGGAAGAGCAGTACCGGGCGTATCGTCGCGTCGTCGAAGCGTTCGGCGGCAAACCGGTCGTGATCCGGACCTTCGACATCGGTGGCGACAAGCTGCCCGCAGGGGGTTTCCCGCACGAGCCGAATCCGTTCCTCGGCTGGCGTGCAATTCGGATGTGCCTCGACGAGTCCGAGATGTTCAAGGTGCAGCTGCGAGCCCTCCTGCGGGCGGGCGCGCACGGGGACGCTCGGATCATGCTGCCGCTCGTGGTGACGGTCGACGAGGTCCGCCAGGCGCACCGGTTGCTCGACGAAGCGGCTGCGGAGCTCGAGGCGCGCGGCCTCCCGTTCAGGCGGGATCTACCCCTTGGGATCATGGTGGAAACGCCCGCGGCGGCGATGAGCGCCGACGTGCTGGCGAAGGAAGTCGCGTTCTTCAGCATCGGCACGAACGACCTGGTGCAGTACACGCTGGCTGTCGATCGTGGCAACGCGAACCTCGCCTCGCGGTTCACGCCACTTCACCCGGCGGTCCTTCGCCTCGTGAAGCGAACCGTCGATGTGGGTCGCGCCGCCGGGCTGGAAGTTGCCGTTTGCGGAGAGATGGCGTCCCAACCGGTGATGGCGTTCGCGCTCATCGGCCTTGGCGTGCGACAGCTCAGTGTTGCGCCGCGGACGGTGACGCTCGTCAAACACATTGTTCGCGGCATCAGCGCCGAGTTGGCGGCCGAGGCGGCCGAGGCAGCGCTCGCGTCGGACAATGCGGCTGGCGCCGAAAAGCAGCTCACGGGTCGGTTGCGAGCGGCGTTCGGCGACGCATCGTTCCTCGGCGACGGGTTGCTCGGCAGCTAGTCGGCCGGATATCGTTCGGTGCTGCGCGCCGGTGCGAACGCCGGCGCGATTTTCACATTCAGAAGCGAGAGACGTCCTAGTGTACGATCGCCACCTGTTCACTTCGGAGTCCGTGACCGAGGGCCACCCGGACAAGATCGCGGACGCGATCTCGGACGCGGTGCTCGACGCCATCATCGCCGACGACCCCACAGCGCGCGTGGCGTGCGAGACACTGGTGACGACCGGTCTCGTTTGCGTGGCCGGTGAGATCACGACGAAGACGTACGTCGACATCCCGAGGCTCGTCCGCGACACGGTGGAGCGCATTGGCTACACTGACGCCACCTACGGCTTCGACAACAAGACGTGCGCGGTCATCAGCACGATCGACAAACAGTCTCCCGACATCGCGCAGGGCGTCGACACCGGCGGCGCGGGTGACCAGGGCATGATGTTCGGCTACGCGACCGACGAGACGGATGAGCTCATGCCGATGCCGATCCTGCTGGCGCACAAGCTGACGAAGCGACTCGCTGACTGCCGTCGCGCGGGCATGAAGTGGCTTCGTCCGGACGGGAAGGCGCAGGTGACGGTCGTGTACGAGGACGGCCATCCGGTGGCGGTGGACACGGTCGTCGTGTCGACGCAGCACGACGAGAAGATCTCGAACACGAAAATCCGCCGTGCGATCATTGACGACGTGATCGAAGCCGCGATCCCGAGCGACCTGCGCGGCAAGAAGGTGAAGTATCACATCAATCCAACGGGTCGGTTCGTCGTCGGTGGACCGCAGGGCGACGCCGGCCTCACCGGCCGCAAGATCATCGTCGACACCTACGGCGGCATGGGCCGACACGGTGGCGGCGCGTTCAGTGGCAAGGATCCGTCGAAGGTGGATCGCTCGGCGTGCTATGCCGCACGCTGGGTCGCGAAGAACATCGTGGCGGCGGGGCTTGCCCGTCGATGCGAGGTTCAGCTCGCGTATGCGATCGGCGTCGCCGAGCCGGTGTCGGTGATGGTCGATACGTTCGGGACGAGCGAGATCCCCGAAGCGGACATCATGCGCGCCGTGAGCGAGACGTTCGACCTGACGCCTCGTGGCATCATGACCGCGCTCGATCTTCGCAAGCCGATCTATTCGGCCACGTCCGCGTATGGCCACTTCGGCCGCACGCCGGAATCGATCAAGAACGGTCGAGGCTCGATCACGCTTTTCACCTGGGAGCGAACCGATCGCGCGTCGGCGCTCAAGAAGGCAGTCAAGTAAGCCACGGGGTAGTCCAAAGCCGACTTCCACCCCCGCGCGCCCACAAGCATGTTTCGCCTCAGGGAAGCTTGAGCATCACCCTCGGCAGGATCGCTTGATGGTGGAAGTCACGGTCGCCCGTTTGGGGCTCGACAGCTCGACCAATTCGTATGTCGTGATCCTCCAGGAAAAGGGGGGATCACGGCTGTTGCCCATCTGGATCGGACAACCCGAGGCCGAATCGATCGCGATGCACATCAACAGCATCAAGCGCGAGCGGCCGATGACGCACGACCTCTGCAAGAACCTCATTGTCGGCCTGGGCGGTCAGCTCCGCCGAGTGCAGATCACGAAAGTGCAGAAGAGCACGTATTTCGCCGAGCTGCACATCATGCGCGGTGACGTGCTCGTCCAGATCGATGCCAGGCCGTCGGACAGCATCGCGGTCGCGCTCAGACTTTCCGCGCCGATCTTCGCCCAGGAGTCGCTGCTCACGTCCGTCGAGGGCGAGGATGCCGACGAGGCCGAAGACCACGACTTCGAGGCGGCAAAGACGGCGGAAGAGCTCAACGCCGAACAGCTCAAGCAGTACCTCGAGAATCTTCGTCCGGAAGACTTCGGCAAGTTCAATCTGTGAGCGTTGCGCGGGGCCGCGCGTCAGCCATTCGGGCGTCGCGCACTGTTCTGCTGGTCACCTCGCTGCTCGCGGCCCGAACGGTCGCCGGGCAGGACTCGGCCGCGACGCGAACGACGCCTGATCAGGCGCCTCAATCCCTGGCGCCGCGAACAGTCAGCGGCCGCGTTGTTCGACCCGGCCGCTCCGGCATGCTCACGGTGGGCCAGGCGTGGGTGACGCTGCACCGCGTTGCGGCTGACAGCAGCGGACCGGTGGACTCGGTGCGCACGGATGCGCACGGGCGATACTCGATCCGCTACAAGCCGGTTGGCGGCGATGCCGTGTACTTCGCGTCGAGCACGTACAGCGGCGTGGCGTACTTCACTGCGCCGTTGCCGCCGCGCAATGCGACCGGTGACGACGGGGAGATCACCGTCTTCGACACGACGTCGGCGCCGGTTCGCATAGAGACACGCGGCAGGCACCTCGTGGTGTCGGCGAGCAGCGTCGATGGCCGGCGGACGCTCGTCGAGGTGTTCGAGCTGTCGAACGACAGCACGGTGACGGCAGTAGCCGGCGCGAAGGGACGTGCGACGTGGAGCGCGCCGGTCTCGCCTAACGGGAGAGACTTCCAGGTCGGACAGAGCGACATCGGCGCCAACGCGGTGCAGTTCCGCGACGGGCGCGTGCTGGTCTACGCCTCGATCTCTCCGGGCATACGCCAGATCGCGTTCTCCTACTCCGTTCCGGCGTCCGACTTCCCGCTCGAGATCCCGATCGGGGATCCGGTCAGCGTGTTCGAGGTGCTGATGGAGGATCCGGGCGCGACGGCGAGCGGCGGCGGGCTGACGGAGCAACAGCCTGTTTCACTCGAGGGGCGGACGTTCCGGCGCTTCCTCGGGCAGAACGTGCGCTCCGGCGCAAAGCTCATCATCAACGTCGGCGCGCCGACGGCGCCGCGTGGCAACCGAATGCTGTACGTCACGGTAGTCAGCGCGGCGGTTATCATGGTGCTCGCGCTGGGGTTTGCCCTAACGAGGCGACGCTCGATGCGAGTGGTCGTGCACGCGCCGCTGGTGGATGACGCCGCGCACATCGCGCGCGAGGTAGCGGAGCTCGACGACGCGTTCGAGCGAGTCGCGGCGCCGAGCGATGCGGAGCGCGACGCGTATCGGCAGCGCCGGGACGAGCTCAAGACACGCCTCGCCGCCGCGCTTGCGAAGGAGGAAGTCCCGGTCTAGATTCGCGACACAATTCGAAAGCGGACGGAGACCCGGAAACCGGTGCAATGCCGGTGCGGCCCCGCCACTGTAACGGGTAGTTCGACGCGCGCTCGGCATGCCACTGACTTCGGTCGGGAAGGCGAGCGCTCGCAGCCCGGAGCCAGGAGACGACTCGTCGTCCGCGCCACGTACACACGCCCTCGGGGGAGGGCTGGTGGCTCTGAGTCGCGTCGTCGTGCGTCTCATTTGCCAGGCATCCTTCCTCGAGAAGGATGCCTTTCGTGTATCACCGCTATTTCCGCCTCGGTTTCGCCGCGTGCGTCGCGTTTGCGGCGGCGCTGGTCGTCGCGTGCGGTGATTTGCGTTCCCGAACGCCCGCGGTCGCTGATACTGCGGCCGCGAAGACGATCGGCGCGGTCACCCTCCGCGACGATTTTGGTGACACGCTGGCGCTTCGCGCGCTGCCGCGCCGCATTGTCTCGCTCAATCCAGCGACGACCGAGCTGTTCTTCGCGCTTGGCGCGGGCGACCGGCTCGTCGGCCGGACGCATTTCGATCTCTACCCGACGGCGGCGCAGGCGGTGCAGGACCTCGGCAGCGCGATACCGCCTAACGTCGAGTCCGTGCTCGGCGTCCGTCCGGACCTCGTCCTGCTGTACGCGAGCGAGTCCAATCGCGAGCCGGCGGGGCGGCTGCACGCCGCGGGCGTCCCAACGTTGACGCTTCGGATCGACCACATCGCGGACTTCCGTCGAGCAGTCGGAATTCTTGGTCGAGTCGTGGGTGACACGGCCCGCGCGGCCGTCGTTACGGACTCGGTCACGGCAACGCTCGAGCGCGTGCGGGTTGCCACTCAGGGCAAGCCGCGCCTAACGGCATTCTGGAAGGCGTGGGACTCGCCTGTGATCGCCATCGGCGGCGGAAGCTTCCTGTCGGAGCTGGTGGATATCGCCGGCGGCAAGAACGTGTATGGCGACGACCCGCGGCCGGCGTTCGACGTCACCATTGAGGATGTCGTTCGGCGCGACCCGGACGTCGTCTTCGCCGGTCCGGAGTCAGGCGAGCGCATGCGGGCGGCCCCCGCGTGGCGTGCGCTGCGTGCCGTGCGAGAAGGACGCATCCTCATCGTGGACACGATGCTCGTCGGCCGTCCGGGCGTTAGGCTCGGCGAGGCCGCCGTGTCGCTCGCGCGACTGCTTCACCCCGGATCGCTGCCGTGACCCAACGTCGCCGGCACGTCCTGCTGTACCTCGTGCTCGCTGCCGCCACGGTGCTCGCCGCCCTCGCCGGGCTCGGGATCGGGCCCGTACGCCTAACGCCGGTCGACGTGTGGAACGCGCTCGGTGGCCGAGGCGACGTGACCGCTGTCGCCATCATGCGGGACATTCGCGCGCCGCGCGTGGTGCTCGCCGGGCTCGTCGGCGCAGCGCTGGCCATGAGCGGGGCGGCACTGCAGGGGACGATGCGCAACCCGCTTGCCGAGCCGTACCTGCTGGGCGTGTCGGGTGGGGCGGCGGTTGGCGCTGTCCTGGCGGTCGCCGGCGGTGCGCCATTTGGCCTCGTGCCCCTCGGTGCCTTTGCTGGCGCTGTTGCCGCGGTGATGCTCGTGCTGGCGATCGCGCGCGCGGGCGGGCGCAGACCCGACCCACGGGTGCTTCTCATGGCAGGCGTGGTCGTGGGAGCGTTCGCGAACGCCGTGATCATGATCGCGCTGGCCTCGGCGCCCGCGGACTCCGTGCGAAATGCACTCTGGTGGATGATGGGCTCCGTGGCCGGCGCGACGTGGGGGCAGATCGGCTGGTTCGCGGCCTACGGCGTCCTCTCCGCGGGCGCTTTGCTTCTCTTCGCGCCCGAGATCGACGTGCTTGCGCTTGGAGATGATGCCGCTGCAGGCCTTGGTGTGAACGTGGATCGCGCTGGTCGGCGAGCGTACGTGATCGCGTCGCTGCTCGCTGCGGCAACGGTGGCGGCCGCGGGCCTGGTAGGGTTCGTCGGTCTCGTGGTGCCGCACCTCGTGCGGACGCGTGCCGGCAGCCGACACCGGGCGGTGATTGGTGCAGCGGGGCTGGCGGGCGCCACGCTGGTCATTCTCGCCGATCTCGTGGCCCGCACGCTTCGCGCGCCGAGCGAGCTGCCGCTGGGCGCCGTGACGGCGTTGGGCGGCGTGCCGTTCTTCCTGTTCCAGCTGCGTCGCTTCAAATGATCAGGTTCCTCGACGTCGTGGTACGCTACCCGCGCGCCGCCGCGCCGGCGGTCGATGGCGTGTCGTTCGATGCCCCGGAGGGGACGATCACGGCTATCGTGGGACCTAACGGGAGCGGGAAGAGCACGCTGGTCCGCGCGTTGTTAGGCAGGGTAGCGCTGCAGCGCGGCACGATCGAGGTGGACGGTGAGGACGCCGCCACGCTCGATCGCAGAGCGTTGGCTCGCCGGGTGGCGGTCGTTTCGCAGCGAGAGGAGCCCGCGTTCCCGTTGCGCGTCGCCGACTACATTGCGCTCGGACGACATCCGCATGCTCATCTCTGGAGCGCTGCGGATCCGGCTGGCGCGACGGCTGTGGCTCGCGCGATCGACGACGCCGAAGTGCGGCCATTCGCCGATCGAACGACGGAAGAACTGTCCGGCGGGGAGTGGCAGCGCGTGCGAATCGCGCGAGCGCTCGCCCAGGACGCGCGCGCGCTCGTGCTCGACGAGCCAACCACGTATCTCGATATCGCGCACGAGATGTCGGCGTTCGAGCTGCTCGACGCGCTCGCGCGTCGAGGTCAGGCGATCCTCGTGGTAAGTCACCAGCTGAATCTCGTCGCGCGTTTTGCGCATCGCGTGGTGTTGCTTCACCGCGGGGTGGTGGCTGCGGCAGGTACGCCGTCCGACGTGATGCGTGGTGACGTCCTGGAGCGCGTGTACGAATGGCCGCTCGTCGTCACGCGTGACCCCGCTGTGGGCGCGCCTGCGTTACTACCACTGCGAGGCAGACGAGTGACCTAACGAGTTGTGATCTGCCATCTGCAATCCGCCACCTGCCACCTGCCATCTGCCATCTGCCACCGATGCGAACGATACTCATTCTTCTTGCCGTTGTTTTCGCCTTCAATGCCGCAGCCGCTCAACAGGCGAAGGATACCACCACGCTCAATCCCGTCGTCATCACGGCGACTCGGGTGCCTGTCGACCAGAGCGTGGCGCCAAACGCGGTGACCGTCATCCGCGGCGAGGACCTTCGAGCACGCGGCGTCGTGATGGTGAGCGACGCGCTGGCGTCCGTGCCGGGCCTCACGCTCGTGCGCAGCGGCTCGTTCGGTGCCACCTCGTCACTCTTCGCTCGTGGCGGCGAGAGCGACTACGTGAAGGTTCTCATCGATGGCGTCCCGGTCAACAATCCGGGTGGCGCGTTCGACTTCGCATCGCTCACGACGGACAATCTCGATCGCATCGAGGTCGTTCGCGGGCCCGCGAGCGTCGCCTACGGTTCCGACGCGGTCGCCGGGGTGATCCAGCTCTTCACGCGACGCGGCACCGGACCCGTCCGCGGTTTCG
Source organism: Gemmatimonas sp. (assembly GCA_021154285.1). Classification (GTDB taxonomy): domain Bacteria; phylum Gemmatimonadota; class Gemmatimonadetes; order Gemmatimonadales; family Gemmatimonadaceae; genus JAJKIV01. The sequence continues at coordinate 7,526 of JAJKIV010000106.1, forward strand.
CAGATGTTCGTGGCGGAACGTTCGGCACCATGGAAGGAGAAGGCGGCGTCGCAGGCGGGAATTCGTCCGTCGGCTACTCGCTTGGCGCGTCGAGCCGCCAGACCGACGGCTTCCTGCCGTTCAACAACGACTTTCGGAATCAGGTGGCGAGCGGGCGTCTCACGTTCACGCCGGCGAAGTCGACCATCGATCTCACGGGCCGGTGGAACGATGCCACGTATCACTTCCCGACCGATGGCTCCGGAGCCGTGGTGGACAGCAACTCGGTTCGGAAGGATCACCGCACCGTGCTCGGGCTCGACGCGACGCATCACCTAACGTCACGTGTCGATCTCCGCCTGGTCGGCGCCGCATCTCGGCTCGATGGTGCGTCGTCCAACGCGCCGGACAGCCCCGGTGATTCGACCGCGTTCTACGGGAACGATGACTCTCGGATCGAGCGCCGCAGCGCCGACCTCCGCACGGACGTGCGCACCGGCGAAAGCGCGACGGTCTCCCTCGGCGGGAACATCGAGCGTGAACAGGTGCGAAGCCGCAGCGAGAGTCAATTCGGAACCTTCCCGGCGAGTACGACGACGTTCGCCGAGCACCGCACCAACAAGGCGGTGTACGCCCAGGCGATCGGTACGGCGTCGCGACTCACGTACACGCTGAGCGGCCGAGTCGATGAGACGGCCACGTACGGGACGTTCGCGACGGGCCGCGCGTCGGTCGCCATGCAGGTGGCGCAGAATACGACGCTGCGCGGCGTCGTGGGCAATGCGTTCAAGGCGCCGGCATTCGAGGAGACGTTCTCGACGGCGTTCACGATCGGGAACGCGGAGCTGAGCCCGGAACGCACGACGAGCTGGGAGGTGGCGGCCGAACAGCGGATCGCAGGACGTGCGGTGGTGAGCGCGACGTACTTCGATCAGCGCTTCCGCGATCTCATTCAGTACGTCGACGGCGACGAGTCCACTGACTTTCTCGGCACGTACCAGAACCTCGGTGAGGCCACGTCGCGAGGCCTCGAGCTCGAGGTGCGCGCGCCGGCTGTCGGACGGTTCGATCTCGGCGCGAACGCGACGTTCCTGCGAACGCGTGTCACCGATGCGGGCAACGGTGCGTTTGGGACGTTCGTGAACGGCGAGCGGCTTCTGCGTCGCCCCGATCAAACCCTGGCGTTGAGCGCCGACTACCGAGCGACCTCGCACTCACGCGTTAGCGCAGCCGTGCGGTTCGTCGGTGAGCGCGACGATCGCGACTTCACGAACGACGTGCGCGTGACGCTGCCCTCGTACACGCTGCTGGACCTGAGTGGCGAATGGGCGTTGTCGTCCGTGGTGCCGTCCCTCACGCCGTTGACGCTGACAGCCCGTATCGAGAACGCGTTGAACAAGGACTACCAGCCCGCGTTCGGTTTCAATGCGCCGGGCCGTACGGTGCTGGTAGGCGCGAAGGTGGCGATTGGAGGGAGGTGACGGGCGGGAGGCGACTGGCGACTCAAGACTGGCCGTCGGGGTCGGGCGCGTCGGGCTAATAGCAGCCGCCATCAGCTAGCTTTCTTCATGCCCGCGCTGCGCACTGATGCCGTGGTCCTCCACGTGTTCGATTATTTGGAAACCTCCCGCATTTTGCGGCTGGCCACGCGAGAAGCGGGCGTGCAGTCCGTGCTCGCGCGCGGCGCCAGGCGGCCGAAGAGTCGGTATGGCACCGCGCTCGATCTGTTCGCGTCAGGCACCGCCGAGATCTACATGAAGGTGGGACGCGAGCTGCATACGCTCGCGAGCTTCGACGTGACACGCTCGCGCGGAGAGCTGGCCGCTGACCTCGAGCGCTTCACCGCCGCATCCGCGATCGCGGAGCTCGGGATGCGGTTCGGCACGAGCGAAGGACACGCGGAGCTCTACGACGCGCTCGTCGAGACCTTTGAAGCGATCGGAGGCAGTTCGGCCAGCGCGAGCATCGACGCCGCACTCGCCGGCGCGTGGCGGATCGTGTCCGAGCTCGGGTTTGCTCCCGCGCTCGATACGTGCGCGTCCTGCCACGCACCGATCGCCGGCGACGCGACCGCGTCGTTCAGTCACCCGGCAGGCGGCGTGTTGTGTCGGCGGTGCACGTCGCTCGCCGCAAGCAGTCGAGTCCTTCCGTCGGACGCTCGAGGCGCGTTGCGCGCATGGGTCGCCGGCGCTCGGGCGCCTGTCGCCGATGACCTGGCGCGGCGTGCGCACCAGCGGCTCCTGCGAGAGTTTCTCTCCCAGCATCTCGCCGATGGACGTCCGCTCCGGGCGTACGAGGTCTGGGAGCGAAATGGGTGGGCGGGCACGGTCGAGGCCGGAACATGATCATTGGGACCGCCGGACACATCGATCATGGCAAGACCGCCCTCGTGCGCGCGCTCACCGGCGTCGATACCGATCGACTGCCCGAGGAGAAGCGGCGGGGCATCACGATCGATCTCGGGTTCGCGCCGCTCGCCCTGCCTAACGTCGGTGTCGCCGGCGTCGTCGACGTGCCCGGCCACGAGGCGTTCGTGCGCACCATGCTCGCCGGCGCAACCGGCATCGATCTTGCGCTGCTCGTCATTGCCGCTGACGAAGGTGTCATGCCGCAAACCAGGGAACACGTAGCGATTCTCGGCCTGCTCGGGATCCGCGGCGGCGTCGTTGCGCTCACGAAGTCCGACCTGGTGGAAGACGACTGGCTCGACCTCGTTAGGCTCGACGTCGCGGAGCTCCTCGCAGGCACCGCCATGGCCGATGCGCCAATGGTGGCGACGTCGGTCGTGACCGGCGCCGGTCTCCCCGAGATCCGCGAGGCACTCGCCACGGCGGCAGCCACGCTGTCTCCGCGCCGGGATGATGACGTCTTTCGCATGCCGATCGACCGCGTGTTCACGATCCGCGGCACCGGGACGGTCGTCACCGGAACCGTGTGGAGTGGCTCCGTTGGTCGCGACGACGTCGTGCGCGTGATGCCCGGCGATCGGACGGTACGCGTCCGCGGACTGCAGGCGCACGGTGCGGCCATCGACCGCGCTCACTCAGGTACCCGTCTGGCCGTGGCGCTGGCTGGCATCGACCACGACGCCCTAACGCGGGGTGCCGTGCTGGTCTCGGAGGGTGGGTGGCACCCGACTCGTGTTCTGCGAGCCGACGTGACGCTCCTCGGGAACACGGTGGCGACGTTGTCACCACGGGCCACCGTCCGCTTCCACCTGGGCACAACCGAGGTCGGGGCGCGCGTGGTGACACCCGGTGGACCGCTCGGGGCCGGGGAAACCAAGCCCGGGCGGGTGGTGCTGGACGCCCCAGTAGTGGCGAGGGCGGGCGACCGTTTCGTCATCAGAGGCGGCTCGCCCATTGGTACGCTCGGCGGCGGCGTCGTGGTGGACCCGCACCCGGCGCATCGGCGCGCCCGCCCGTGGGCCGCACCGCACCACTCGTTCGATGCCCGGCTTGCCCTGGCGCTGCGTGAGGCGGGCGGGGAAGGGCTCGGTGTGACGGAGCTACCCGTTAGGCTCGGGGCTTCGCCGCCGGACGTGTCGGCGTCTCTCGAGCGAGACCGTGATGGCGTGCTTCGGATCGGCAGCCGGATCTTCGACCGGGGGTACCGCGATGCGCTCGTCGCGTCGCTCGTCGAAGCCGTGGCCGAGCATCACCAACGAAACCCGCTCGACCCGGGTATTCTGCTTCAGACGATTCGGGCGCGAATTACCGGCCGGCCTGAGCTCCTGGATGACGCCGTCCGAACGGCAGTCATCAGCGGCCACATCGAGACCATCGAGAATGGGCTCGTCCGGCGAACGGGTTGGAAACCGTCGTTGTCGAACGATCAGACCGATCTCAAGGCAGCACTGGTGGGGGCGCTCCGGACCGCGGGCGCCGAACCGCCCAGCGTCGGCGAGCTCTCGGCGGCACATGGTCCCACGGTCGTGCCCATCATCAGGATGCTGGAACGGGAAGGAGCGGTCGTGTCCGTGGAGTCAGACCGGTATTATGACGCGATTGCTTTGACAGCCCTGGTGGACCGCCTGCGTAACGGGATGGTAGCGGGTCGCGAGTATACGCCTGGCGAGCTTCGAGACGTGATAGGCCTGTCGCGTAAGTACTTGATACCATTTCTGGAATACTGCGACCGGCGCGGTATTACGGAACGGCGCTCGACAGGACGGGTACTCCACGGCACGTAGGTAGCAATACGACTTTTTGTCGTGATGGATCGCAGGAAAGCGGTGATGTAGTTGCTTGACAAGCGTTTTCGCTGGTCCTATGTTCGCGCCAAGAACGCTCGTTAACCGTCAACCTGGCTCAGGAGTTAGCGTCTCGGACCTATTTCGTCAGTTGGAGAAGTCAACATGATGCTACGTTGGGGAGCACTGTGCTTTGTGCTCGTTCTCAGCGCGCTCATGCCACGAGTCCTGACGGCACAGGGGTGCCAGAACCCCAGCCGTGAGAGCAAAACAGGGGCGCTGAAGCAGAACTACCCAAACCCCTTCAACCCTGAAACCCGGATCCCATTCACAGTCGGCGATGAGAAGTGCGTAGATCCGGGCCGGCAGTTCAAGGTTTCTCTGCGGATCTACAACATCCTATCGCAACTGGTTGCGATCCCGGTGCTGCAGGGCGGGACAGGCAACGTGGCGCAAGGCGGAGTCAAGATCGCCAACTTGATGTTGACGTGCGGTGACTACGTCGCGTACTGGAACGGCAAGTTCATGGACACTCGAAACGAGGTAGCCTCTGGCGTCTACCTCTATGAGCTCCGTATCGACGGGCAAAGCCTCGTCAAACGGATGCTCGTCACGAAGTAACCGACAACTACGTGACACGTTAGACAGAGCGCCCTCCGGATTCCTCCGGAGGGCGCTCTCGTTATGCAGTGGGCGCGTCGTGCCTACTTCGCCATCGGTTTACCCCGTGGCCGCACCACCGACGTGTCGTTTGCCCGCTGCTCGACCGCCTGCCATACCGTCTGCGCGCGCGCCGGGTTTTGCGCCAGCTTCACGGCCGCACCTTCCAGCTGAGCTGGCGTGAGGCCCTCCTTTTGCAAGATCGAGTCGCGACTGGCTTTGCGACGAACCGAGTCAAGTCCTGGCCTGTCACGCACTTGCTTCAAGGCAGCCATGACAGCCACGAATCTCGTTTCGCTCACGCCATTCAGGTCGCGTGAGCCTCCGCAGGCGGAAAACGCGGCGAGAACCATCACCGAGAACAGGACATGGGTGCGAACGAGCAGCGCTTTCATGAGGCCGCAAGGCTATCCGACCGTCTCCAATGCGTCAAGCAAACGTAGCGTCTGACGACGACGCGTCGGCCGAAGAACGCTCGCCCACGTTCGCACCCCTGGGAGGTCGATTCATTTCGCGCGGGCGGCTCGTGCTGCGGTCCGCCTACTGGCTGGCGTCACTGCTGGCGCCGCAGTCGCCGGAGCGTCCCACACCGGTCACCGCCAGCGTGACGCGCGAGCTCGACGTGCTCGGATTTGGCGCGATCAGACTGGTCGCCGTGTCCGCACTCCTCGTCGGCCTCATCACGATCTTTCAGGCCGCCTATCAGTTGGCGCCATACGGCGCGGAGGTCGTGAGCGCACGCGCGCTCGCCTGGTTCGTCGCCCGCGAGATCGGACCCATCGTGGTGGCGATTCTCGTGGTCGCACGGAGCGCGGCGGCGATCGCCGGCGAGTTCGCGTCGATGGCCGCGAACGGCGAGATCGACGCGCTCCGCGTCATGGGGCTGGACCCCGTGAAGTACCTGGTGGTCCCGAAGCTTGCGGCGCTCCTCATCGCACTGCCGACGCTCACCGCGATCGCGATCATGCTGGCTGTGATTGGCGGGTGGCTCGGCATGTCCGTCGTGCTGGGATACAACACGGCACTCTTTTTCGAGTACCTGCACGAATCCCTCGCCGCTCGGGATGTGGGCGTGGGCCTCGCCAAATCCGTGCTCTTCGCATCGATCATCGGGATTGTGGCAGCCGACGAGGGACTGCGCGTCGAACGCCGGGTGAGCGCGATCGGCGCCGCCGCGACGCGATCCGTCGTCTACTGTCTCCTCGGCGTCCTCGGGGCCGATACCGCCGTGAACGCGTTCGTCTACTTCATCCCCGGCCTCACGTGACGGGCGACGCCACCGCGCCAATGCCTAACGCGTCCGCCGCGACAGCGCTCGGCGTCGACGACGTGACGGGCCCTCGCGCCGCGCCTGTGTTGCGGCACGTGTCGCTCTCGGTCCCCCGCGGGGGGAGCCATGTCGTCCTCGGCCCCATGCACTCCGGGAAGTCCACGCTGCTGCGCCTCATTCTCGGGCTGGACCGAGCCGTGAGCGGCCGAGTCACGATCGATGGTTCCACGTTCGACGCCGCGCGCGCGACGGAGGATCAGCTGCGGCACATGCGCCGCCGCGTCGGTGTGGTGTTCGACAGTTCGGCGCTCGTGTCACGTCTCACGCTCCTCGAGAACGTCATGCTTCCCCTGGCGGAGCACATGACGGTCGGCGCCGACCAGGCACGCGAGACCGCTGCCGGCTTGCTCCACGACGTCGGCGTTGCCGGGGACCTCGAGCGCACGCCTGACAGGCTCACCCGGCTCGATCGGCGACGCGCGGCGTTAGCGCGCGCACTCGTGCTGGAGCCGGCCGTCCTGATCGTCGACGAGCCAGGCAACGGCCTGGACCCGCATGCCGCCGCTGAGCTCGACGAGACGATGCAAGCGCTTCACGAACGATATCGCTGCGGGATCCTGATCTGCACTCAGGAAGTGCGCTACGCGTTTCACTGGCCGAGCGTGGTCTCGGTGCTGGCGAACGGCCGCATCGTCGAACAGGGCAGCCTCGACGAGCTACTCAATAGCCGGCACGAAGCCGTTCGCCGGTTCGTCGATCGTCGAGGCGCCGCGTGAGGCGGGCAAAGTGAGCCGTCGCCCGGAGCGCAATCGCGTCGCGGTATTCGTCGGCCTTGGGACGCTCGCGTTCATCGGAATCCTGCTGTTCGCGCGTCGGCCGTTTTTCCTCGATCGACAGCGCGAGTATCAGACCGCGTTTCAGAACGTGGCTGGCCTCAACGTCGGCGACGAGGTCCGCTACGGCGGGGTCCGGGTCGGGTCGGTGACATCTCTCGAGATAGACTCCGCACCGCCTAACACGATTCGCGTCCGGCTACGCGTGCGGCGGACCACGCCCGTGCGCACCGACACGCGCGCCAGCATCACCCAGCTCGGATTGCTCGGACAACCGTATCTCGCACTCGAACCCGGGGGGCAGGGCGGGGCGCTGCTCGCCGAGGGAGCGATGATCCCAAGCGAGGACAATCTGAGCGTACAGGACGCGATGCGCCGACTCGCCTACTCGCTCGACCGCGCTGACAGTGCGTTCGCGACGCTCGACCGCCTGGCGCAGGCGAACCCGCTCGCGCGACTCGACACCACGCTCGCCCGCGCCGACACGCTCGTGCGGGGTGCATCGATTGGCTCCGAGCGCTTGCTCTCCCGGCTCGACGAAGCGTCGCGGCAGCTCGCGACGCTGCTCACCCGTTCGGAACGTCTCGTCGGCACAATCGACACGGCAGTAGCAGCGGCTGGTCCGCAGTTGAGCGGCACTCAGCGGGAAGCGCTCGAGACGCTGCGTGAGACACGTTCGCTCGTGGTGGAACTGCGCGAGGCGCTCGATCAGGGCGGCGGCGTCAATCAGCTCGTGCGAAACCTCAACTCCGCGTCCGAGAATTTCGCCAAGCTGTCGGCGCGACTCGAGCGCGACCCGGCCAGCCTGCTGCAGAAGCGTGCGCTGCCGGCGAAACCGTCGGGGCCTCCAATCCGTGACTGACCCGGTCAGCGTTAGGCACCGGCGCTCACGCCCACGACGAGCCACTACGCTCGTGTGTGCGGCCGCGATCGTGGCCAGCGGCTGTTTTCGCGGCAGCTTGCCGCCGCGCGAGTTCTATCGGCTCTCGATACCGGACTCGCTGGCCAGCGCGGGGCGACCGACCGGAGCACCACCGCTCACCGGATCGGTAGCCATCGCGCGCTATGACACGCCAGGCATCTACGGCACGGGCTCGCTCGTGTACCGCGTAGGAACCTCTGCCTATGGGGCCTACCCGTCCCGTGAGTGGGCAATCCCGCTTGGCGAGATGCTGGGGTCGATCACAGAAGGGATCGTGCGCCAGCGCTCACTGACATCGGGCCGCGTCGTCTACCCTCCCTCCGCGGTCACGCAGGAGCAGTACGAGTGGCGGGCAACCGTTCGCGAATTCGATGAGGTCGACGCCCCGGGCTCGGTGACCACGTCAGTCTCACTCGTGGCTCAGCTGGTTCGCGTTGCCGACGATTCTGTCGTCTGGTCCGGCGCGGCCCAGGAGATGGAACCGATAACCCAGACCAGGAGCATCGACGCGGTCGTCGCAGGGTTGTCGGCGGCGACCGCACGAGCCATCGCGCGCCTCACCGACGAGGCCGGGTCCGCACTACGACGGCTCGCTGCCGCAGGGGCACAACAGCGCTGACATCGCTGAGAAACTCGCGGTAACGGTACGCCGTTCTGGCGTACAGCCGTCGGCATTGCAGTTGCCCGACGAACCGAGCTACTTGAGGTCATGCGACCGGGCCCCGACAGGCCGAGTCCCTGTCCCCAGCCTGTCCCGAGCGCCAGCGAGGGATCGCCCTATTCCTGCAAAGAGATGATCAACGCCGACCGCCTGACCGTAAAATCCGCCGAGGCGCTCAACGAAGCCATCGCGCTCGCGCGTCGTGCGGGAAATCCGCTCGTGTACGACCTCCACCTGCTTTCAGCATTGCTGACGCAGGATGAAGGTATCGTCGTCCCCATTCTCCAGAAGCTCGGTGTCAACGTCACCCAGCTGAGAGAGCAGGTCGACCGCGAGATGGCGCGGTTCCCGAAACAGAGCGGGGCCCAGCCGTCGATGTCGCGCGAGATGAACCAGATCCTCGACAAAGCTGAGGACGAGGCGAAGAAGCTCGGGGACGAGTACATCTCGACCGAGCACCTCCTGCTGGCTCTCGCCGATACAAAGGGCGCCGAGAGCCGTACGATGCTGTCCGGCCTCGGCGCGACGCGTGACGCCCTCCTCGAGGCACTGGAGGCCGTGCGGGGCACGCATCGGGTCACAGACCAGACGCCCGAGAACCAGTATCAGGCGCTCCAGCGCTATACGAGAGACCTCACCGAGGCGGCGCGAAAGGGCAAGCTCGATCCCGTCATTGGCCGCGACGAGGAGATTCGCCGCGTTATGCAGGTGCTGTCTCGGCGGACGAAGAACAACCCGGTGCTCATCGGCGAGCCAGGCGTCGGCAAGACGGCGATCGCCGAGGGGCTGGCGCAGCGCATCGTGAACGGCGACGTGCCGGAGAGTCTGCGCGACAAGCGGCTGATAGCGCTCGACCTCGGCGCCCTCATCGCCGGCGCGAAGTTTCGCGGCGAGTTCGAGGAGCGGCTCAAGGCCGTCCTGAAGGAGATCACCGACAGCCAGGGCGCGTTCGTCGTGTTCATCGACGAGCTGCATACGCTCGTCGGCGCGGGGAAGGCCGAAGGCTCGATGGACGCCGGCAACATGCTCAAGCCCATGCTCGCGCGCGGCGAGCTGCGCGTCGTCGGCGCGACCACGCTCGACGA
>JAJKIV010000107.1 GCA_021154285.1 Gemmatimonas sp.
GAACTCGGCACTCCAGAGCGCCGCCTCGCTCGCCCTCGACGACGCGCGCAGGAAGTTCGAGACCTTGAGCTTGCGCGAACGCTCGGTGCTTCAGCGTGTCGCCGAAGGATACAGCGTCGTCGAGATCGCTCGGCTCCTTGGCAACACGCCAAAGACTGTGGACACCTGCAAGGCCCGCATCGAACGAAAGCTCGGTCTCACACACCGCACCGACTACGTGCGCTTTGCGCTGCAACTCGGACTCATTGGCAATGCCAGCACTCAGCAAGGGGCGACCACGACGGGATCGCGCCGATGACAGGACACGTACGGAGGACGGGAGGAGAGCAGCGTGCTGCCGCTCGCCTGACGATCCCGGACGCGCTCTCGCTCGCTCGCCTCATGAGCGTTCCGATCCTGTGGATCGTCGCTTTCTTGCGCGGTCCATTCTGGCTTGGAATCGGACTCGCCGCGGCGGCGTTCACGGATGTACTGGATGGGCAAATCGCCCGTCGCTCGCATCGGACCACTGCACGCGGCAGCCAGCTCGATTCCATTGCCGATCACGTCCTGACAGCTTCGACCGTGCTTTGGCTCGTCTGGTTCCGGCCGGACTTTATTGACGAGCGTCTCCCGTGGCTGGCCACTTGGGCCATCCTCGGAGTCACGGCGCTCGTGGTCAGCTGGGTACGGTTCGGAAGGATCGGAGATCTTCACCTGTATTCCGCCAAGGTGGCCGGCCTGATGGGTTACCTCTTCGCGATCTGGCTCCTGCTATTCGGAACGTACAACACCACCGTGTTCTATGTTCTCATGGCGACCGTGTTCGTCGGCTCTGGCGAGTCGCTCCTGGTAGTCGCGACGCGCAAGACGGTCACCGCGCACGTTGGATCGATCTTCTTGTCGTCCGATAGCCGGTAAGCCGTAGCAGCGCCAGCGCGCCAGGCCTGCCTAACGCGCGATGGCGCCCGACGCGTTAGGCCGGTCCGCGTGCGATCAGGCCACGAGTACGAGCGTTTGGCCGCCGTCGTGCCAGATCTCCAGCGTTTCGCTCCCGGCCCGCTCGTCGGCCGTGAGTGCGACGTAGTCCACGTGCTCGATCGAGTGCAGGAGGTGACGCCGGGCCTCGAGCGGGTCGCCGAGGGCGATCTCGACACGGCGATCGTGCGGGTCGTAGGTCACGCCAACCAGTGCGCCGTATCCGAGCATCCGCGCCCCGACGTCCGGGTCGTCGACCTCGATGGCGACACGGCGTCCCGCGTTGCGCTTCGTGAAGGCGTCGAGCCCGCCGCCCCACTCGGCCGGTCGCTCGGACGTGGCGGTTCCCGTGATGCGGCGCGAGAGCTCGAGTGACTCCCCCGGGGGTGGCGGGGGCACCGCGAGGACGGCCTGGGCCGCGTTATGCAGCACGCCCGACGCCACGCTGCCGAGGAGGAGCCGCCCGAGCAGCCGCGGCCCGTGCGTCCCCACGACGACGAGCTCGGCCCCACGGCTCGCGGCGGTGTCGACGATCCCCTCCACGTCCTCGTCTGTCCGAACGTGCGTCTCGATCGTGACGCCCTGGGGCACGAACGGACGTAGGTCATCGAGGAGTCGACCGAACAGCCGCTGTGGCGTGTCGAGGTCGCGGCTTCCGATCCCGCGGAGCGGCAGGTCACCCAACAACGGCGAGAGCACGTGCAGCAAGGTGATCGTCGCGCCACTCGTCGCGAGCAGTAGCGCCGTCTTGGCTGCGCGCGTGCTGGCCGGCGAGAAGTCGACGGCGACGATCACTCTGCGCGGCAGCGCGTCGAATCCGGGCGGGACCGACAACACCGGCACGGTCGACGACCGGAGGACGTGTGCGGCGCGCTCGCCGGCGACGATGTGCTTCAGTCGCTGATGCGGCGCAGCGCCGACGACAATCAGCGTCGCCGCCCGCTCGGCCGCGACGAGGGCGACGTTGGCGGCAACGGAGCCAAACGCCACGTGAACAGGCGGCGGCGCCGCGTCTATGGTTGAATGCCGCGCGACGTACTCGCGCACGTCTGCCAGACGACTGGCCTCGAGCTCGTCGTCGAGCTGCGGGAAGTAGACCGGGATGCCGTTGAGTGCCGCGCCATAGGTGCCTTGCAACTCGATGACGGTGACGACTTCGAGCGGCGCGCGGAGATGCTCGGCGATGCGACGCGCAGCAAGGACGGGCGCGCCATTCTTTCCCAGTCCGTCCGTCGCCAAGAGCACTGGCCCGCGACGGGCGGGGTTCCGATGCGTTGCGGCCGGACGGGTTTCCAGCTCGACTCGCGTCGGGGACGGATTTCCGATTGGCGGAGACATAGGTCAATGGCTCGTTAGGACAGGTGCCGGTCTGATCGCCCGAACAAACGTTCCACGTCCTCACGGTGGCACAGCTCCGTGCCGGGTTGCGTCACGGCTGCCGCGCCAGCCGCGACACCGAAGCGCACCGCTTCAGCGAGAGGCCAGTCGCGCACGAGCGCGAGGACGATCCCCGCAACCATGCTGTCACCCGCTCCCACTCGGCTGCGCACGGGAACGATCGGCGCGATGAGTCGGTGACAGTCCGTCGCGGTGACCACGAGCGCGCCTCCCGCACCGAGCGAAACCACGACCACCTCACTCCACCCTCGCTCGACGATCGACCTGCCGGCCGCCCTTACATGTTCCTCGTCCGCGATCTTCACGCCCGTCAGCTCCACGAGCTCGCGCAGGTTAGGCTTGGCGAGATACACTCCGGAGGTGACTCCACAGACGAGCGCCGGCCCGCTGGTGTCGAGAACGAGTCGGCTTCCGCGTTCTTTGACGGTACGCGCAACCTGAGCGAATCCATCCGGCGGAACTCCCGGCGGAAGGCTACCGCTGGCGACGACGAACCGCGGCGTCGGCTCCCACCGAGCCAGGAGCGCGAGCGCGCTGTGCCACTCCTCGCAGGTCACCTCGGGCCCCGGCATACAAAACCGGAATTGTCGGCCGGAGCTTTCCTCGAGCAGGGTAACGTTCTCGCGCGTCCATTGCTCGGAATGAACCGTGCGGTTTGCCACTCCATCGCGCTCGAGCAATTGATGCAGAAGCTCGCCGGTTGGTCCGCCGCTGAAGAACAGCGCCGTCGCGTCGCCTCCAAGACGGTGAATGACGCGGGCGACGTTGATGCCGCCACCACCGGGGTCGAATCGCGGCGCGCCGCAGCGCAACTTGCGTTCGGCGATCACCCGGTCCACCGCCGTAGTTGTATCGACTGCGGGGTTTGGCGTAAACGTCACGACGGTGTTCATCGGCCAGTGGCGGGAGCGGATCTGACTACTCGTCAGCGCCGCGAGACCACGACGCCGAGATGCAAGGTGGTTATTTCACCACTCCACGTCTGTCGGAGGAGACACGTTCTCGTGTGCGGAAACGCCGGACAAAAGCGCGCAGGGTCATGATCTCATCATGATTCACGTCCAAAAGTGCCCGTCAACGCCACCCGATTGCGCCACCGCGCAGCCCGCGGAACGAGTAATTACGTCGCGGCCACAACTGGGCGCGTCGACATTGACCGACATTGACGGGAGCATGCTGGCGAGCGACTCTAATGGTTGACTCACCAACCATTTCGCTGCCCGATGTCGTCAGGATTCCGGAGGTTCCCCTTCGGTCGGTCTCGGTCACTCGAACGCCGGCTGCCGTTACAGATGACGGGCGTCCTCGTCGTCGCACTCGCCGTGGCGCTCGCCTTCACGTACGGGACGCTCACCGATGCGGCACGTGATGCGGTCGCCGAGCGGCTCTCACGCGCCGGGCTTCAGTTGGCGACGTCGATCGAAACGAGCGTCAACCAGCGTGCGGCCCTGCTGCGCCGGGTCGCGACGGACACCGCCATTCGCGGCGCCCTTCGATCGGCAGCCGGTGCTCCCATGCCGCGCCCCGATCGCCGGATGCCTAACGCACGCCAGGACACTGCATGGGCGGCGCCGGCACGCGCGGCCCTCAGACGGTTGGAGACAGCACCCGATTCCGGGATCCCCATCGAGCTGTGGACCGACGACGGCCGCCGTCTGGTCCATCTCGGCCGTGATTCGGTCCCGGCTGCCGGAACGGCGGAACTCGCCGAGCTCTCGCCATCCGCCCAGGCGGCCGGGACCGGCATCGTGCGGAGCGATTCGGTTCGCATCGGCGCGTTCTACGAATCCGGCAACCGTGTCTTCTTCGGGATCTCCACGCCGGTCTTCGACGGAACACAACGGCTGGGATACATCGCCGAGCTGCGTCCCGTTACGGTGACGCCCGCGGCCGAAAAGTCGCTTCGCGAGTTGTTCGGAGCGGACGTGACGGGGTACTACCACAACCGCGGCTCGGCGTTCTGGTCGACGTTAGGCGGACACAAGACCACGCCGTTCACGCGCACCGATTCGTCCGCGAAGCTTCCCGTCTTCCGCGCGTTCCGGCCCGCGGCTGGCGAGTTGTTCGTCATGGAGGCCCCGATTCGCGGCACGCCCTGGGGACTGGTGCTCGACCTTCCCGTGAAGAATGCGCTCGCCGGGGTTCGTGCCACCATGATGCGTCTTGGGCTCCTCAGCCTATGGCTGATCCTGGCGAGTGGCGTGGCATCGTGGTTCGTCAGCCGACGGATCACGCGACCGTTGGCGGCGCTGTCCGATGCGGCCCAGGCCTTGGCGCACGGCGATGTCACACGTCCGGTCGACGAGGCGGGTCAGGACGAGGTCGCACAGCTCGCGCGCACGTTCAACTCCATGCGCGACGAGATCTCCGCGTCACGCGCGGAGCTCGAAGCACAGGTCGAAGAGGCGCAGAGCGTGACCGAGGAGCTCGAGCAGGCGAACGAGCAGCTCCGCGAGGCAACGAAAGCCGCGGAGCTCGCGAACCGCGCGAAGAGCGATTTTCTCGCCGTCATGAGTCACGAGCTGCGCACGCCGCTCAACGCCATCGCCGGCTACGTTGACCTGCTCGAGCTGGGCATTCACGGCCCCGTCACCGACGCCCAACGCGAGGCGCTCGGACGCATCGTGCGCAGTCAGCAGCGGCTGCTCACGTTGATCAACGATGTCCTCAATTTCACCAAGCTCGATGCCGGGCACGTCGACTATAACCGGAGCGACTTCCCACTCGATGCCGCGCTCGTCGCCCTCGAACCGTCGATCGCGCCCCAAGTGCGCGCCAAAGGGCTCGCGTTCGTGTACGCGCCGATCGACCCGACGCTCAGCGTGTTCGCGGACCATGACCGGTTCGAGCAGGTCGTGCTCAATCTCCTCTCGAACGCGGTCAAGTTCACGCCCGCGGGAGGAACGGTCTCAGTCTCCTGCGATACGACCGACGCGGATTTCGTGTCGATCCATGTCCGCGACACGGGTCGGGGTATTCCGCCGCACCGCCTGCCCACGATCTTCGAGCCGTTCGTGCAGATCGACCGATCCCTCAACCGGCCGCACGAAGGCGTGGGCCTCGGCCTGTCCATCAGCCGGGAATTGGCCCGCGGCATGGGCGGCGACCTCACGGTGCACAGCGAAGTTGGCGTGGGCTCCGTGTTTTCAGTGAAGGTGCCTCGCACTCGTGAGGCGGCGCCGGACACCGGTAGCCACGTTGCGTGGGCGACGCTCACCCCGGAGCGAATCAAAGCGGTTCACCCCGGCGTGTGAACGCGTTGGCGGAGACGCGGGTCGCCGAAACCCCGACCGAATCCGAGGGACAAACCCGACAGATCACCCCCAGCGACGGCCGTAGCTTGGTCGCACGTGCGGGGCGCGTTGTTGCGCCATTCCCGTATCGGCAGCCGTGCCTTCACGATGGGATTGGAAAGGGTCCTATGGTCACACTCTCTGAACGATCGGCAACGATGACGGTCGAGCCCGGGCCCTCGCGCGGGCGAGTCCACGTCAATCCAATGCTGCGTGGGCCCGTGGTCCTCGCTACCGACGGAGCGGGCCAGGGCGGTGCCGCAGTGGTAGCCGCGCAACTGATCGCCGAGCGGCTGGATCTTCGCCTCGAGGTCGTGACCGTTCTCGAGCCGACCCCGATCTTTTCGGCTGTCCCTGAGGTGGTGGTGGTCAGCGACCCGACGATCGACGAAATTCGTCGCCGGGCGTGCGAAACCACGGTCAGCGACTACGTCTGCCGGTTCTCCGGTGGCGCTCCGCCGCCGCGGGTTCATGTCAGGTTCGGCGGCGTCGCGGCCGAGGTGAGCCGGTTTGCTCGTGATGTATCGGCAACGATGGTCGTGCTGGGATCCGCGCCGCATCGACGCTTTCGCCATATGGCATCGGGCGATCGCGCCGCGCAGGTACTCCACTCCGCGCAGTGCCCCGTCCTGTCGGTACCTCCTTCGTTTACCGAGCTGCCGCACACGGTGATTGCCGCGCTGGACTTCGGGCCGGCCAGCGTGCGGGCAGCACAAGCGGCGCTGCTCGTCGTTGCCGACGGCGGAACGGTGCTGCTGACACACGCGCTGGCGCCGTTGGTTCACCCGGCAGCGCTGAGCACGGCCACAGAGAACGACCCGGGCGCGGAAGCACGCACGCTGTTCGACCGGGTGCGCGAAGAGCTCGGCCCAATCGTCCCGCGGAATGTGAAGCTCGAGACTCGGCTCATTACCGATGACGCAATCGAAGGCATCATCTCGTCGGCGGCGCACGCCGGCGCCGATCTGATCGCCGTGGGCACGCATGGCGGCGGCTTCTTCTCGCGCCTGCTTCTCGGGAGCGTGGCGGAGGGACTGGTGCACCATGCAAAACAGGCGGTGCTCGTGTCTCCGCCGCCGAGCCCCGGCGAGGCGTTGGAGCTCTGGCGCCGCGTCACCGGCGTGACGAGCTCCAGCCACCAACAGGAGTGGGCAGCGGCGCTCGATGGGTTCACGCGGCGCAACGCGGGGCGGACGATGATGCTCGAGGCGGACGATCCGGAGACCGGCGCGCACGTGACCAGCCACGGGTACTCGCTCATGGGTGTGACGTACGAGCCGAGCGCGCACCGAGTGGAGATCATGATGGGCGACGCCAGCCGCCCGCTGCAGCACCTGACGCGGTCGGTCGTGAACCCCGACGAGATCACGATGAGCGCGACACCGATGGGTGACGGCGAGACGCTAGACATCCGTCATGGGCGCGGCCACACCACCGCGATCGCAACCAGCGTGGTGCCCAACGCGGCTCGAACCTAACGAATGTCCCGTCACGCGCGAAGGCGTTGGTGCAGATCGGGCAACGCAGATCGATTGGTCTCAGCGTCGTCATAGTCCTACTCGCCGCTCCACGGGAAGGAATGTGCCTTGTGATGTGGGCAGCATTCTACTGCTGCACGAGGGATGGTCGCAGTCGGGCGGATGTTGTGTCATCGATCCGCCAGGCCGCCGACCCACGTGTCGGGATTTTCCGGACACAAGTGGCGTTCGTACTCCGTCGGACGACTGCCGTCACGCTCGCGCGGAATGCCCGACTGACGGGACAGCGTTGCGGGTGCATCCTCTCTCGCTTCGCTCACCGAGCAATCCACGCCGGCCGATGAGCCCTTCGTGGAATCTCGACGAGATGCAATGCGGAGGCATGGCCGTCCGCGTGTAACCGTCGCGTTAGGTGAAGCCAGTGACAATGTCATCGACGTCGTCCGACCGATCGCAGGGCCCGCGACTCCTGTACGTGGACAACCTGCGGGCGCTCGTAATCGTTCTCGTCTTCTTCACCCACGTCGCGGAGGTCTTCAACCCGTGGGACGAGTGGCACATCACCAACGACGTTCGCAGCCGAGCCGTGGGCGAGATCGCCGTGGTGTTGGCGCCGTGGATCATGCCGCTGGTCATGCTGCTCGCCGGCGTCAGCACGTGGTACTCGCTTCGGCACCGGACCAATGGCGAGTACGTGCGCGAGCGGGTCGTTCGAGTCCTCATCCCGCTGGTGGTCGGGACGCTCGTGCTCGTCCCGCCGCAGGTCTATCTCGAGCGTCGGCTCCGCGGTGAGTTCGCCGGATCGTTCGTCGCCTTCCTGCCGCGATTCTTCGACGGCATCTACCCGCGCGGGAATCTCTCGTGGCACCACCTCTGGTTTCTCGCACACCTCTTCGCGTACTCACTCGTGGCGCTGCCGCTGTTTCGGCACTGGCAGCACGCGCGAAACGACCGCGTCGTGGCGCGGGTCGCGCGGGTGTGCGCCGGCCCATTCGGGATCTTCTGGCTCGCGTTGCCGCTCGTCATCGAGCGCCAGCTGCTCTGGGGGCTCTTCCCCGAACGGCACATGCTCGCCGCCGATTGGTCGAACCATGCGCTGCTGTTCGTTGCCTACATCTATGGTTACATCCTCGCCGGCGCGGCCTGGCTCGGCGCCGACATCGATACGGAGTGGCGGTACGCGTTAGGCGTCGCGGTCGCAATGAGCGTGGGCATGGTGCTCGGGACGTGGTTCGGTCTCATTCCCGGCCGTATCCCGCCACCGTATACGGGGCGGTACCTCCTGTTCTGGACCGTGTATGCCGTCGGCGCGTGGGCATGGATGGTCGCGGCCCTGGGCGCCGCGCGCCGCTGGCTCGGGCACGACACGCCGCCGCTGCGTTATGCTCACGCGATGAGCTACGTCTGGTATCTCGTGCATCAGCCGGTCATCATCGGCGCTGCCTACGTCGTGGTCCGGTGGGAGACCGGCGTTCCGCAGAAAGTCGCGGCGCTGCTTGCGATTTCCGCCGCGGCGACACTCGTCACGAGCGAACTGCTGCGCCGTGTTCCGGGGCTCGAACGCGTCCTCGGAGGTGCAGCCCAACGGCCAGCTCGAGCGCACTCCACACGAGCGCATACGCCACGAGCAGCTTGACGACCGGATAGATGTCTGCCTCGTCCCAATGGACGATCATGAAGGCCGGTCCGAGCACGCTCGCGAGCGCCCATCCGGCGGTCACCACCCGCAGCATCGTATCGGTCGCCGCACCTCGCGCGATCGCCGCAAGCATGATGCCCCTCGAGACCATCCACAGCGTGATCAGGCCGCCGATGATGGGGAGGGGAACGAGCGGGTAGAGCAGCACGGCGGCGCCTAACACGATTCCAACGACCGCCTCGGGCAGGAGTGCCCAGCTGGACGCCATGTGGCGTTGCAGCGCGCCGGACATCGCGGCGTCGAGGATGCCGGCGGCGACGGCGATTCCGGATACGAGCATGAGCATTACGCCCACGGAGACCACGGGCCACGGGAGCGCGGCCACACTCAGGATGAGGACGATGCCGGCGCGAAGGATCAGCAGCCGCCAGATGCGCGACAGGTCGTCGTTCGGCGAGGGGAAGCGCATGGGAGCCTCCTCGGTCGACTGCGGGTTCAACGACTCGCAACGACTCGCGCGCGGATCGCTCGCGGCGTTGCTATCTCACAGTCGCCCGGCGAGCTCGAGGAGAGCGTCGCGGAAGCCCCGATTCTGTGTCCGATTCTACCTGACGTGGGCTCGGCAGCGCGCTGACTGACGTCAGCGCGGGCCTCGGGGCATAGTGAGACAACAGCTATGAGAGTCGAACATGTCCAAGCGGTTGCCGTGGAAGCCTAACGACGTGTCGGCGGTTGCCACCCGTGTCTCGCCTGGCGAGCCGCCGCCCGTCTCGGACGGCTGCGCACCGCGCCCGCCGGCAGCTCGACCTGTGTTCGAGGCCAGAGCCCTCACGAAGACCTACCACATGGGCGACGTCGAAGTCCCGGCGCTGCGCGCTGTCGACCTCGATCTGTGCCGCGGTGAGCTTGTCGTCATTCTCGGCGCATCCGGCAGTGGGAAGTCCACGCTGCTGAACATTCTCGGTGGACTCGACACGCCCACGAGCGGCCACGTTCGGTTCTCCGACCACGATCTCGCGACAGCTGATGCTGTGGCGCTGACGACGTTTCGCCGCGAGCACGTGGGGTTCGTTTTTCAGTTCTACAACCTCATCCCGAGTCTCACCGCGCGGGAGAACGTGCAGCTCGTGACCGACATCGCCGACTCACCGATGCGGCCTGAGGAAGCGCTTGCCCTCGTCGGACTCGGCGAGCGACTCGACTTCTTTCCGGCCCAGCTCTCGGGCGGCGAACAGCAGCGGGTGGCCATCGCGCGCGATCGCCAAGCGGCCTGACGTGCTGCTATGCGACGAGCCCACCGGCGCGCTCGACTTCGAGACCGGGCGGCTCGTGCTGCAGGCGCTGGCGCAGGTGAACCGCGAGCTCGGTACGACAACCGTGGTGATCACGCACAACGCGGTGATCGCCGGGATGGCGGACCGCGTCATTCGTCTCTCGAGCGGCCGGATCGTCGAGGAGAGCCGCAACGAACGACCGGTCTCGCCGGATGACCTCTCCTGGTGAGCCGACATGACCGCGCTTCGCCGCAAGCTCGTTCGAGACGTCCGCCGCTCGTGGACGCAGGTGCTGTCCATCGCGGCGGTCGTGGGATGTGGTGTGATGGCGGCGATGTCGATGCGCAGCACACTCACGGCGGTCGCGCGCGCGCGCGATGTCTACTATACCGAGTATCGGTTCGGCGATGTCTTCGCGTCGGTCAAGCGCGCCCCCGAGTCGGTCCGCGCCGACATTGCGTCGATCGCAGGCGTCGGGACGGTCGAAACGCGTGTAACCATGAGCGCCACGCTCGACGTGCCGGGTCTCGCGGAGCCGGCCACCGGGCAGATCGTCTCGGTGCCGGCCATCCAGCGACCGATGCCTAACGACCTCGTAATTCGTGCCGGCCGCTATCCGGCCGGGGAGAGTGAGGTGCTCGTGAGCGAGGCGTTCGCGCGAGCGAACGGGCTCGAGCCCGGCGATTCCATCGGCGCGGTGATCAACGGACGGTGGCGATGGCTCCGGCTCTCCGGCGTCGCAACGTCCCCCGAGTTCGTGTACGAGATGGGCTCCGGGGGGTTCATGGTGGACAACCGGCGCTTCGGCGTGCTCTGGATGTCGCGCGACCCCCTCGAGCGCGCGGCGGGAATGGATGGTGCCTTCAACAACGTCACGCTGCTGCTCGCGCCGGGGGCGAACGAGCTGGAGGTCATCGCCGCCCTGGACCGCGTGCTCGCGCCGTACGGCAATGCCGGGGCCTACGGTCGCCGCGACCAGGTGTCGAACGCGGTGATCGTCGACGAGCTGCACCAGCTTCGCGCGATCGGCTTGGTCTTCCCGCTGTTCTTCGTCCTGACGGCGGCCTTTCTGCTGAACATCGTGTTGTCGCGCCTCATCGCGACGCAGCGCGACGAGATCGCGGCGCTCAAGGCGTTCGGGTACACCGACGCCGAGGTCGGCCGGCATTACCTCGGCTTCGCGGCGGCCGCCATTGCCGTCGGCGCGATGCTCGGCTTGTTAGGTGGAGCGTGGCTCGGGGCGCGGTATACGGCACTCTACGCACGCGCGTTCCGATTCCCGACGCTGGTTCACGAGAACGACTGGGCGGCGGCCGCGGTTGCCATCGCCGTGAGCGGCGGTGCGGCTCTCCTCGGCGCGTTAGGCGCCGTGCTGCGTGCCGTTCGCGTGCCACCCGCGGAGGCACTCCGCCCGGAGAGCCCTGGCAGGTACCGCCCGCTGGTGGTCGAGCGGCTCGGGCTGGGCGGCCACGTTCCGACATCGGTGCGAATGGTGTTACGCACACTCGAGCGTCGACCATGGCGTACAGCAGCATCCATCGTCGGGGTCGGACTGGCGGGGGCGTTGATGGTAGCCGGGCTGTCGCCGTGGGACGCCGTCAGGCGCCTCATGGAACTGCAGTTCGAGCGCATTCAGCGCGAGGATGTCACCGTCGCGTTTGTCGAGCCAAAACCGGCACGGGCGGCGCGCGAGTTGGGAAGCCTGCACGGCGCCATGGTGGTCGAGCCGTTCCGCTCCACCCCGGTGCGCCTTCGGCACGGCGCTCGATGGCGGAAGACGCAACTACTTGGTCTCGAGGGCACGGGTGTGCTGCGTGGCCTCTTCGACATGCAAGGGCATCGCCACGCCATTCCGCCGGACGGCATGGTGCTCCCGCTCAGCCTCGCCGAGGCGTTAGGTGTTGGGGCCGGCGACACCGTCGATGTCGAGCTGACGGAGCAAGGCAGCGTACGTCGACCCGTGGCTGTCGCGGCCACGTTGGACGAGATGATCGGCGCATCGGCTTACGTCGAGCGGCGGGTCCTGAATGGTCTCCTTCGCGAGGGCGACGTGGCCTCGGGGGCATATCTCGCCGTGGACGAATCGGCGCAGGCTGCCGTGTATGCGCGCCTCAAGCGCCTGCCGGGCGTTGCCGGGACGTCGTCGCGCGCGGCGATGCTCGAGAACTTCCGAAAGACGATGGCCGAGAATATCAAGACGTCGGTGGGGATCATCGTGTTCGCCGCGTGTGTCATTGCCGCCGGGGTCATCTACAACCAGGCGCGCATCTCGCTCTCGGAGCGCGGACGTGAGCTCGCGAGCCTGCGCGTGCTTGGCTTCACACGCGGCGAAGTACGGACGATGCTGTTCGGCGAGCAGGCGATCGTCACGGCCATTGGAATTCCGCTGAGCTATCTGATCGGCAGCCTGTGCGCGGCGTGGCTCATGAAGCTGTTTCAGGCGGAGCGACATCGAGTCCCGACCGTGGTGCACACGTCGACGTACGCAATCGCGACGGCCGTCGTGCTGGTGGCCGCGATTGGGGCAGGACTGGCCATTCGGCGGCGCCTCGACGGGCTCGATCTCGTCGCGGTGCTCAAGACGCGGGAGTGACCATGCGCATCATACGAAAGCATCTCATGTGGGCGGGCGGCGCGGCGTTGGCGAGCGTCGCCGGCTGGATGACGCTTCGGGAGCCCCCGCTCGAAGTGGACATCGGACCCGTTAGGCGAGGGGCGCTGCAGGTGACAGTAGACGCAGAAGGCAAGACGAGGGTGCGCGACCGGTATATGGTGACTGCTCCGGTGACCGGGCGGCTCGAGCGAATTGACATTCCGGAGGGAACGGCCGTCCGAGCCGGCGATGTGGTGGCGCGTATCGCGCCGGTACCGCTCGACGCCCAGGCGATACGCCAGGCGACGGCAAGGGTCGCCGCGGCCCAGTCGCTCACGAGCGACGCCGAGACGCGCGTTCGCCAGGCGCATGCGACGCTGGAGCAGGAGCGGCGAGCGGCGGGTCGGGTGGATCGCCTCGTTCGGGCCGGTGCGCTCGCGGAGCGTGACCTCGAGGACGCGCAGCTGACGGTACGGCTCCGCGAGGAGGATCTGGCTGCCGCCGAAGCGCGCTCGCGTGCGGCGCTTGCCGATGTGGACCAGGCGCGTGCGGCGCTCGTCGCACTGGGTGGCGGCCAGCCCAATACTCGCGTGCTCGTGCGCGCGCCTGCGGACGGGTGCGTGCTGCGGGTGCCCGAGCGCAGTGAGCGGGTGGTTGTCGTGGGGACGCCGATCCTCGAGGTCGGCGACGCGACGGTGCTCGAGCTCGTGGTCGATGTGCTCTCGGCCGACGCGTCGCGCATTCGGCCGGGCGCGCTCGCCGTGATCGACAGCTGGGGCGACGGCGAGCGGCTCACCGGCCGCGTGCGCCGCGTCGAGCCGGCGGCGTTCACCCGGGTGTCGGCGTTAGGTGTCGAGGAACAACGCGTCAACGTGGTGATCGACCTGCCGCGTCTGCCGCCGGGTCTCAGCGACGGCTACCGTGTCGAAGCGCGCATCAGTGTTTGGGAGGGAAGGGACGTGACGATCGTCCCAATCAGCGCACTGTTTCGCCAGGACGAGGGCTGGGCGGTCTTCCGGCTTCGAGGCGGCCGCGCGGAGCTCACGCGTCTGCAGATTGGAGAACAGAATGCGACGGGCGCACAGGTGCTCGACGGCCTGCGAGCGGGCGACGAGGTGGTGCTTTTCCCGTCCGATCAGCTCACGCACGGTCGCCGGGTCACGCGGGCACGTTAAGCGAAAGGCAACGCCGCTGTCCCCGATTATCCGACACGCCAACACTCGCGAACCGGTACATCCCCGACGAAGAATCGGCCATGCCGCCGACACTCCCGAGGCCGTGGGCGGCGTATGGTGCACACGTCCCCTAACGAGTGAGCGATATCATGTCCACGACCGCCCAAGAAGGCTCCGCGACCGGCGTCGAGCCATCGACGCAACCGGGGACGCCACAAACGAATCCCGCCCTCCGGGGCCCGATCCTCCTCGCCACCGATGGCGCGGGCAAGAGCGCCGCGGCGGCGGTCGCGGCGCGGCTCCTCGCGCGTCAGCTGAATGTCCCCTTCGAGGTCGTGTCCGTCCTTCCACTACAGATGTCCTATGGGGACGCGTTCGGGGGCGTGCCCATGTATCTGCCCGAAGTGGATGACGTTCGCCGCGAGGCGCAGACGGCAGCCGTTCTCGAATACGTTGCCAGATCCGCCGCAGGCGGTATCCCGCCCGTGCACGTGCGGTTCGGCGGCATCGCCGACGAGATCGCCGTAGTCGCGCAGGAACGAAACGCGACGCTCGTCGTGGTCGGCGCTGCACCGCATCAGCGCGTGAACCGCATCATTGCCGGTGAGCGGGCAGTCCACGTTCTGCGCGCATCCAATGTTCCGGTGCTGTCCGTGCCGCCGGGGTTTGCGGCGCTGCCACAGCGCGTTGTGGTGGCGGTGGATTTTTCGCCCGCCAGTGTACGAGCCGCGCAGGCCGCGCTGCTCCTCGTTGCGCCGGGCGGAACTCTGACGCTGCTCCACGTGATATCGCCGTTCCTCGGTGACGCGCCCCTGCGCGATGTCCGGGGGGGCGACCCCGCCGACGCGGTCCAGTCTCTCTTCGGCCGTCTCCGGGACGAGCTTCGTGCGTACGTCCCACAGGATGTCAGCATCGAGACGCTCACCAGAACGGGGGATGACATCGACGGCATCCTGGCCGGAGCCGCCGCTGCCGACGCGGATCTCATTGCCGTCGGGACCCACGGGCCGCGACTCGTCGAGCGCTTCCTGATCGGCAGCGTCGCATCGAGCATCCTGCACGCCGCGCCGCAGACGGTGTTGGCGGCGCCACCTCCGCCGGCGGCCGAGGCACTCGCCCTCTGGCTCCGGATGACGGGGAACGCGACCTCGGACGCACCGCGTTCATGGATCGGTGCCCTGGATGACTTCACCCGTCGCAACAAGGGCCGGCGAGTCACTGTCGAGGTGGACGATCCGGAGCTGGGCGCGCAGATGCTCGGGCGCGGCGCGCTCATCGGTGTGACATACGACCCGCACGACCAGCGGGTGGAGATCATGGTCGGCCATGCGAGGAGCACACGCCGGCACCTCATGCACTCGATTGCCAACGTCGAATCGATCGCGATGACGACGGAGAGCCGAAGCGGAAACGAGGCGTTGGAGCTGCGGCACGGTGGCGGTCACACGCTCGTGATGGTCGTGGCGTAACCGACCCGTCACGACATCTCGTGCGAACGTTGGCATCCGGCCTCGTGACGTGCGGTGAAATCAACCAGCGATTGATGCGAGGATATTATGTACCGCTCCATTCTCGTTCCCCTCGACGGCTCCCCATTCGCGGAGCAGGCGATACCTGTAGCGCTCACCATGGCCGAAGCGTCGGGTGGCAAGGTCACACTCGTACGCGCCTGGGATCCGGCCAACTATCGGTACTCGAGCGAGCTGACGCCGCCGATTCTGGAGGGCGGTGCGGGAGACAAACTGGCGGCGGTGGAATACCTGGATACCGTCGCGGCCCGCGTGCGCCCAGGCACGACGGTACCGATCAGCGTGGCGCTGATTCCTGGCGGCGCCGCGGAGGCCATCACGGGGTGCCTAACGAGGGATCTGCACGATCTCATCGTGATGACCACTCACGGACTCACCGGCTTTAGCCGAGCATGGATCGGGAGCGTCGCCGACGCGGTCGTTCGCACGGTGACGGTTCCTGTGCTGCTCGTGAGACCGCTCGAGGCCAATGGTGTCGCGCCGTCCGGTGGTTTCGAGCGCGTGCTGGTTCCCCTGGACGGCTCGGCGGAGGCTGAGAGGATCCTGATGCATGCGGCCGACGTCGGCGGCAACGCGCGCTTCATCCTGCTTCGCGTCGAGCGGCCAGTCACGGTACGGCTCCACCCGTACACCTACGCCGCTCCTGCATGGCAGAAGGCTGACGAGGTGACCGAAGAGGTTGTGACGCACGCGTACGATTACCTCGATGGCGTCGCGCGGACCCTCAAGGCTCGGCGGCCCGAAGCGACGGTCGATGTCGACGTTCGCTTTGCGGAGCGTGCCGGGGTTGCGATCGTCGAAGCCGCATTGGACTACCGGGCAGACCTGGTCGCGCTCACGACACACGCCCGTCGCGCGGCCCGGTTGGTTTTCGGCAGCGCGGCGGACAAGGTCCTCCGAGGGACGCACGGGTCGGTACTAGTACTTCGTCCTGCAGTGGTGGCGGCTGGTGACCTCGCTGAGACCGTGGCGACCGGAGCGGCAGCCGGCCAATAAGGCCGACGAAAGCTGGATTGCTGCAATCTGGCAAAGGCGCTCCTGTCAGGGCATGACGCTCGCGCCGATCAATCGGCCGACGACGTACGTCAGCCCCGCTGCACCAAGGCCGAAGCCGAGCTGGCGCAGACCCGACATGACGACAGGTCGGCCGGTGAGGAGCGTGATGGCCGCGC
Source organism: Gemmatimonas sp. (assembly GCA_021154285.1). GTDB lineage: Bacteria > Gemmatimonadota > Gemmatimonadetes > Gemmatimonadales > Gemmatimonadaceae > JAJKIV01. The sequence continues at coordinate 16,509 of JAJKIV010000107.1, forward strand.
CGAGGGCGAACAGCGCGACGGCACTCAGTCCGATGCTCGCGAGCACCGCCATCCGTCCGCCGAACACCACGAAGGGCAGCACCGGGATTATCGCCCCAACGGCGAAGAGCAGAAACGACGTTCCCGCCGCGACCCACGCCGAACCACCCAACTCCGCGGGATCGATCGCCAACTCTTCTCGCGCGAGGGTCTCGAGCGCGGTCGCGGGCGATGCGACGACGCGCTCGGCCAGCACGCGTGCCTCGTCGGCGGAGACGCCCTTCGTCTGGTAGATGAGCGCCAGCTCCTCCGCTTCCTCCGCCGGCGCGGTGGCAAGCTCCTCACGCTCGATCTCCAGCTGGCGCTGGTACAGCTCCCGCGAGCTTTGGACCGAGAGCCACTCGCCTAACGCCATCGACCCGGCGCCCGCAATGAGGCCGGCCAGTCCCGTGATGAGGATCCCGCCCGACGAGAGCGAGGCACCGGCCACTCCCATGACGAGACTGAGGTTTGATACGAGACCATCGTTTGCGCCGAGTACGGCGGCGCGGAGCGCGTTTCCGCCGACGGCCCGGTGCCGTCCTTCGAGCGTCGCGAGCTCGCGTCCCGGCATGCCGTTAGGCGTGGCGTCGCGGATGGCGGCAAGAACCCGGCGGTGCGACTGTTCCTGGGCGGGAAGCTCGGAGGATGCGCTCTCGGGCTGGTCGCCGTACGCGAGGGAGTCCGCAGACTCCGCGCCCATGAGGGTTGGCAGCACGAACCCGGGGCCGAACCGACTGACGAGCCACCGCAGCGTGCGCGCACGCCAGCTCGGCGTGCCGGCCGACGCAACTCCCTGGCTTTGGAGCCGGTCAGCCCAGAACTGGGCGTGCGCGCGCTCGGTCGCGGCGAGTCGGCGATACACGTCCGACAGCGTCGCGCGCGTCTCGGCCGCGGCGAGCGCGTCGTAGACCGCCGCGCTATCGATCTCTGCCTGACGATTACGGCGGTACCGTTTCAGGTCGATGCTCGGCGACGACATCTACCGCTCCGGCCGTTCGCCTTCGTTACCGCCTCGATTCAGCGTCGCGCTGGTCGCGGCGCGGATCTCGGTGTGCCGGATCTGGCCGCCCAGATTGGCCGCATATCCCATCGCAGCGGCAGCGCCTAACGACAGAACCAGCGCGACCGGCGTGGCCCAGCGGGCGAGCGGCCGTTTGCGGAAGACGGCCAGAACGGCCAGCGAGAACAGTCCCACCGCCCCCAAGACGATCGTGGCGACCAGCGCGGCCTCCTCGTGCCGCTCGGTTAACGCCTCCGAGAACCCGGGCAGCTTCTCGACCAGCTCTTCGGCAGGCTCTCCGGTCAGAAACACGAGAACCGATGTGCCGGCGAGGAGCGCGAATAGCCAGAGCGCGACTCTCCCGAGCTCGTCGCTGCGGCGTGCAACCGCCACGCCGAGCAGGAGAACGCCAAGCACCGTGCCGATGACCGGAACGTGATTGAGAAGGAGATGCAGATGAATCGAACTCATAGGGCCTCCCACGCAGGTGGCGTTGCAGCGAGCAGGGTCCAGCGGGCGACGCCGTTGGACCGTGGGTCTACGATAGCCTGAGCGCTGCAGGAGGTCTGTCGGGTAATGGACGTCGCGCCGTCGGAGAGAACACCACGGGGACCACCCGCTGCCCCGACAGCGTGGGGTCACGCGGCGAGGTACGCTCTCGGTCACGCCATTGAGCACCGGAGGCAGCGACGATGACACGACGTTGGTTCGGAGCAGTCTCGATCGCGCTGGCCGCCCGTGTGGCCGGAGCACAGACGACGGATCCATTCGCGGCCGCGGTGCGGGCGCTCGTCGCGCAGGGCGGCGAAACCGGCGACCGGCCCGTTGAGCAGGCAGCACTGGCCCGGCTTTATCCGCCGTCCGATAGCCGGCCGCTTTGGAGTCGTCCGGATGGTCGACCGACGATACAAGCATCCGCGGCGATCGGCGCGCTGGCGTCGGCGGAATCGCATGGGCTCGTGAGCGACGACTATGACGTCACGGCACTGTGGGAGCTCTGGTTTACGGCCGAGGTGTCCCGCACCGAGGCCGCGCGGTTCGACGTCGCGCTGACACGCGCAGTGATGCGGTTTCTCGCCGACATGCGCTTCGGGCGGATCGATCCAGCCACCGTTCACTTCGACCTGCCGCCTAACGTAGTCGATCCGAGCGAGCTGGCACGGCTGGTCATGGCGCTGACGCACGCCGCGGACGTGCCGGCCGCCGTGGCAGCCGCGACGCCCGCCTACATGGGGTACCAGGCGTTGGAGCGCGCCCTCACCCGATACCGCGCCCTCGCCCGGGACACGACGCTCCGCGCACCGGAGCGCGCAGCCACCACCATCCGTGTCGGCGACCGGTACGCCGGCCTGCCGGCGCTTGCGCGACTGCTGCGAGCGTTAGGCGATCTCGACTCGGCGTCCACCGGCGCGGCGATGCCCGGCTCGGTCGACTCCGTACCGCTGTACGACAGCGCGCTCCCCGCCGCCGTCGCCCGCTTTCAGCGGCGCCACGGACTCGACGCGGACGGTGCCATCGGCCCCGCCACCATGCACGAGCTCCGCGTGCCGATCGCGCAGCGCATCCGACAGATCGAGCTCACGCTCGAGCGATGGCGATGGCTGCCGAACCAGGCGCCGAGTCGCTACGTCGTCGTGAACATCCCCGCGTTTCGGCTCGAGGTGTTCGAGGATGACTCGGCTGCGCGGCGTGCGGTGCTCGCGTTGAACGTGATCACGGGCCAGGCGGACGGGCGGCACGAGACGCCGGCGTTCACCGCGACGATGCGCGAGGTCGTGTTCCGGCCGTACTGGGACGTACCGACGAGCATCGCGCGCGCCGAGGTGATCCCGATGGTTCGGCGTCGACCCGAGTCCTTCACCGAGGACGGGTACGAGATCGTGCAACGCGGCGCGCCCGACGCCGCGACGACGACGTTTGCGCCGAACGCCAACAACCTGGCACGGGTCGCTGCCGGCGAGCTGCGCATCCGCCAGCGACCCGGTCCGGCGAACGCGTTAGGCTTCATCAAGTTCGTGTTCCCGAACAGGTACAACGTCTTTCTGCACGACACCCCGCTGCGGACATTGTTCGCGAACAACCGTCGCGACTACAGCCACGGCTGCGTTCGTGTCGAGCAGCCGAAGGCCCTGGCGGAGCTCGTCCTCCGCGGACAGGCGCTATCCGACCCGGCCGCGGTCGATTCGATCATCCGCGGGTCGCATACGATTCACGTCTCGATTGCCGAGCCACTGATGGTCCTCGTGTGGTACGCGACCGCGGTCGCTGATGCGGACGGGTCGGTGAGCTTCCACCCGGATATTTACGGGCGTGATGTGGCGCTCGAACGGGCGCTCGGGCTACCCGCTATTCCCGGGCAGCGCTAGCCCGAGGCGTTCCCGCCCTCGTCGCCGAGAAGCCCCAGGCGCAGCGCAAAGCGCACGTAGTCGGTGCGGTGAGTGAAACCGAGCTTCTGACTGATGCGGGTCTTGTAGGTGTCGACCGTCTTCGGTGTGATGCCCAGCATCTGACCGATCTCGACGCCACTATACCCCGCGGCGACGTGCCGCAGCACGGCGCGCTCGCGCTGGCTCAACATCTCGAACAGCTTCCGCTGCTCGTCGGTTGGAGAAGTGGTACGCTGATGCATGGCGTTGGCCGCAAGGATGCGGGCGACGGTGGGCCGCACGAAGAACTCGCCCGAGGCGACGACGCGGATCGCGTCGATGAGGTCGTGATCGGCGCAGTCCTTGGCCAGGTAGCCTCGGGCGCCGTCCTTGAGCAGCGGAACCAGCCGCTCCTCCTCCTTGTGCATCGTGAGAATGAGGACCTTCGGCGCCGGGTCGAAGCGTGAGAGCTCGACCGTTGCCTCCTCGCCGTTGCCTCCAGGCATGTCGAGATCCATGACGACGACGTCCGGCGCAGTCCTTCGCGCCACGGCGAGTGCCTCGACACCGTTCGCCGCTTCTCCTATCACGTGAATGTCCGGCGCGGACTTGAGGAGCGCACGCAGGCCTTCACGGACGATCGCGTGGTCATCGACGAGCAGTACGCGGATCGTGTCAGGACGTACCGCGATACCTCGGCGCGCGTATCGACTCTGGCTCGCGAGCTCGGCCGCGCTCTGAAGCGCCGTCGTGGGTGCTGCGACAGCGGGTCGCTCCATGGCTGAGCTCCTTCGAGTGCTTTCACGGAGATGCACGACTGCCTCCGGTCGAGGATTCGACGTAAATGCTGCCTCATGTTAGGCAGCGATGATCAACGAGCCAGCAGGGTTCGGCCTACGGGTTGTCAGGGATTTCCCGTCATCGCGACCGGTCGTGTGTGCGCGCCGCTACCGCGCCACTTCCACGGCGCAGGCCCGCGCTTCCACATCGATGATCGCGCAGAGCCGGCGGAGCTCTCCTTCCAGCTGGCGGGTCACATGTCGTGCGTCGTCGCGGGTGGGCACGCCTCCCCGCACCATGCTTTGGCCAAGCGCGCGTGCATCCGCGAGCGCAGCGTCCGCCTCGGCATCGTTAGGGCGGCGGAGATCGAGCGCCGAGCGTTCCAGATGGTCCACGGCCATGAGGAGCTCTTCCCCCGCAGCCCCGTAGTCGCGGTCCTCGATCACCGCCGCCGCGCGTGTGAGATGATGCTGCCCCTCCGCGCGGTTCGCGTTGGCCACCACACGGTCCAGCATCCGCGTCGTGAGCGGCTCGCCGCGCTCGAGCCGCTCGACGAGCATCTCCAGCTCCTTCGCCGAACCCTGAAGCGCGGCGATGGCGCCGATCTCGGCCTGGGCGGCGTGTGACCGCATGAATGCCGCGGCCTCCGTGAGATGCCTGGCCGATTCGTCGTAGTCCCCGCGGACGAGCGTGGCGCGCGCGCTATCGAACGACTCTTGTGCCTCCGTTCGCGTCGCGAGCGGGCCCGGAACCGCCGGTGGCGGCGGAACGAGGGCGGGGGCCGGCGTTGCCTGTGTGACACGGCGATCGATCAGATCATCGGCTGGCCTCAGGCTGCAGCCGATGGCCGACGCCGCGGCGACGAGCGCGACAATCGACATTCCGCGAGACATCACGCGATCTCCCGGTACGACGCTTCAGCCCTCGTGTCTCGGCGGTATGATCAACACCGAGCACCGCCCATCCCGAATGACCTCGGTCGTGACACTTCCGAGAATCCACCGCTCGATCCGCTCGTGTCGCAGGCTGCCGACCGCGATGAGGTCCGCGCGGCTCTCGTCCGCGCACGCAAGCAGCTCTGCGGCGGGTACGCCATGGCGAATGACACTCTCGACGTGCACCCCCGGTGGCGCCGCGAGCTCTTGGACGAGCTGCTCGAACGCCGCGTCGACCCCGAGATGCTTGATCAGCGCTTCCCCGGCGGTGTCCTCCCGTCTGCCCTCGACTCCGCTGCGGTCGACGTACACGAGGCGCAGCATCGTGCCTTCCTTCGACGGCCGATGGCCGAGGACGTCGAGGGCCGCCCGCGCGGCGCGAATGCTCGCCGGACCGAAATCGACGCCGACGATCGCCCGGTGCGGCAGCCCGATAAGCGCTGGAGTGACAGCCAGCACCGCACCATGCGCACGTCGCGCGACGGTGAGCGTGGTCTCATCGTGCAGGATGCGGTCGGCGACACCGTGATGCCGCAGGCCCATGACGACCATCGCGGCACCGTGGGACTCCGCGTACCGCAGGATCTCGTACGCGGCAGCCCCAACCGCGACGTGAACCGGCCACTCGTTAGGCCGGCCCAGCCAGTCGCTGAACTGCTGCCGCCGCTCGCGGGCGTCCTCGGCATACGGCGCGTCGCCAATGATGTTCCGCGCGAACGTAAAGACGGCAGGCAACGGGGTCGGAATCGGCAGGTCGGATACGTCCAGCACCTGAATGGCGGACACCCGTGATCCGTACCTGGCCTCCAGGGCCGACGCCACCCGTACCGGCCCGGCGCCTGCCGACTCTCCGGAGACCGCGACGACGATCGGGCAATAGCGCAGCTGGTCGCCCAACGAAACCAGCGGTAACACCACTTCCGGCGGTGGGCTGACGTCCGGGTCGGTCGTGAGCGTGGTGCTCAATGATTCGGCTGACATACGAACCTCACAGAACAGGCGTGGGATGACGGCGCGCAGCCTCGAGCAGCACGCGACGCTCGGCTGCGGCAACGTTGCGCCGCGTTGCCTCGATGGCGTCCGGATTGACTGAGATCGAATCGATCCCCATGCGAACGAGCAGCTCCGCGTACTCGGCATGCACCGACGGCGCCTGACCGCAGATCGAGCAGGTGATGCCAAGTCGCTTGCACTCCGCCACGATCCGCTCGATCGCGTCGGTCACGGCCCGGTCGCGCTCGTCGTAGAGTGGAGCGAGGATCTCGCTGTCCCGGTCGACGCCGAGGATGAGCTGCGTCAGGTCATTGGATCCAATGGATACGCCGGTGGCCCCGAGTCGCACGTACTCCTCGAGCCAGGTCACCACCGACGGCACTTCGGCCATCACCCAGAGCTGGAACGTCCGGTCATCGGTCAGGCCGCTCTGGTCGATCAGGCGCTTGCAGGCGCGGAACTCCGAGCCGGTGCGGACGAACGGAATCATGAGGTGCAGGTTCGGATGGCTGGCGCGGACGCGCTTGACCGCCTCGAGCTCGAGCGCGAAGAGATCGGGCTCGCGCGTGTAGCGATAGCAGCCGCGGTAGCCGATCATCGGATTCTCTTCGTGCGGCTCGAACTCCTCGCCGCCCGTGAGCCCGCGGAACTCGTTCGACCGGAAGTCCGTCGCGCGATAGATCACCGGCCTCGGGGTGAACGCGACGGCGAAGCGCGTGAGCGCGTCGGCCATACGCCTAACGAGCTCTTCGCTTCGCCCATCGCGCAGGAGCACGCGCGGATGCGTCTTGCCGAGCGCGGCCAGGAGCATGAACTCGGCCCGAAGCAGCCCGACGCCGTCCACGTCGCGCGCCGCGATCGACTCGACCAGATCGGGCTCACCGAGGTTGACGTAGATGTGCGTCGCCGTGATGAGAGGGACGTTGGCGACGACGAAGGCCCCGCCGGGCGCTTGCGCGTTAGGCGCGGAGACCGGCGCGGCGTCCGTCGATACGCCTTCGACGATGGCCCCCTCGCGCGCGTTCACCGTCACGACCATCCCCGTGTGCAGGACCTTCGTGGCGAGGCGCGTGCCCACGACGCAGGGAATACCCAGCTCGCGTGACACGATCGCGGCGTGGGAGGTCATGCCGCCCGCGTCGGTGACGACTGCGGCCGCCCGTCGCATGAGCGGCACCCAGTCGGGCGAAGTCATGGTGGCGACGAGAATCTCTCCCGTTTCGAGCGCCCCTGAATCGTCGGGCGACGCCAGGACGCGCGCGCGGCCCGAGACGCAGCCGGGCCCGACGCCCAGCCCATGAAGCAGCACACGTCCCGCTTCGGTGGGTGCCTTGGGGCGCTCGGCTATCGTGGTGATCGGCCGAGTCTGCACGAGGTAGACCTTCCCCTTCTCGATGGCCCACTCCGCGTCCTGCGGCACACCGTAGTGCTCCTCGTCGCGACGAGCGAGCGTCGCGATCTCTCGGATCTCGTCGTCGGTGAGGACCGGTGCCTCGGTGCCCTCCGCCGGGAGTGCAACGCGAACCGTTTGGCCGGTGGACCTGTCGCGTGTGAGCATGAAGTCCTGACGCGCAGCGGTCCGCGAGACAATGGCGAGCGTTCGCTTGTCGACCTCGATGTGGTCGGGTGTGACCTCGCCGAGCACGACGACCTCGCCAAGCCCCCACGCACCTTCGATGACGAGCCGATTCGCGTCGTTGCTCGCGGGGTTCACCGTAAAGACGACACCCGCGCGCTCGGACGCGATCATCTTCTGCACGACGGCGGCGATGAGCAGCTCGGCCGTGAGGCCCTGTTTCGCCTGGTAGAACAGAAGCCGGGCAGTGAACCCGGACGCCCAGCAATCCTTCACTGCGCGAATCACCGCGTCGGCGCCCTGGACGTTCAGGATGCTTTGGAACATTCCGGCGAACGAGAATTGAGCGGTGTCCTCCACGGTGCCCGAGGAGCGAACAGCGACGATCTCGTCGGGGCGGCCGGCGTCGGGCGCGAGAAGCGCGTACGCCGCGAGGATGTCCGAGTGAATGTCGTCAGGCATCGCCGCGTCGCGGACCAACGTCTGGATGGCATCCGACGTGCGCCGGAGCGCATCCGAGTTGTCGACGTCGAGCGTTGACAACTGTTCGCGAATCCGTTTGCCGATGCCGGTAGCCTCGGCGAACCGCCGGTATGCGTCGACGGTGACGACGAACCCTGACGGCACGGGAAAGCCCGCGCGCGTCAGCTCGCCGAGATTCGCCCCCTTCCCGCCGACGACCGCGACGTCGGCTTTCGAGATGTGCTCGAACCACCGGACGTAGGGCGTCGTCGCTCGCGGCCCCGTTAGGCGCGATGGAGTGTCCGGAACGGCGGATTCCCGCGCCGTGCGATCCGCCGATGCTGCTGGGGCGATAAGGACGTCGGTACTCATGATGCCTCCCTGATGCCATCCGCGGCGGACCACTCACGGTGGGTCGCCATTGTCCACCTCGAACGTGGCGCCGCCGGCGCTCGATGTCCGTCGGTCGATCACGAAGCCGATGTCGGAGAACTCCGGACAGGACTCCCGGCGACCGCCGACGGCGCCCGGAGTCGGCGCACTGCACATTCGACCTGTCCCGGAGTCATCCGAAGAACTCACGGCCCTCGAGGAGTCACGGCCATGTTCCCGCTCCGAATCGCGTTGGTGGCCGCAGTGCTTGGTGCGGCGTGTGCGCCGGTGATCATGAAGACGCCCGTAACCGGTCCTGCCCCGTCGGTCTCGCGCCTGGTCGGGGACTGGCAGGGCGAGTACAGCAGTGGCGGATCTGGGCGGCGAGGACTCATCGCCTTCCACCTCCGGGCTGGCGCCGACACGGCGGAGGGCGACGTCATCATGCAGTCGCGCCCGGACGGTGACCCGTCGACGGCCAACGTGCCGTCGTCCTCGTGGGACGCGTTGCGGACCACCGACGAGGCCATCTCGATCCGTTTCGTGTTCGTGAGCGAAAACGAGGTCAGCGGCGTGCTGAATCCCTATCGCGACCCCACCTGCGGTTGCACGCTCGCCACCACATTTCGCGGCACGATCACCGGCGACGAGATCGAGGGCACCTTCCACACCGAAGGCAGCGGCATCTCGCATATGCCGACCGACGGGCGATGGCGGGTGAAACGCTACA
>JAJKIV010000108.1 GCA_021154285.1 Gemmatimonas sp.
CGCACCTTCTCGGCGGACGAAGCGCGCAACCGCGAGCGCGTGGCAGTCGTGAGCGAGGCCACGGCGGAGCGGCTGTGGCCAAACGGGGACGCGATCGGCAGGGAGATCACGCTGTCCTCCGCGTACACGGGGCAGACGGGCCAGCGCGCTGTTCGCATCGTTGGCGTGGTGGGGAACGTCGTCGCCGGATTCTACGGCGAACGCCGGGATCATCCGACGGTGTACGAGCCTGGCAGCGTGGAGAGCGACCTGTCGACGCTGGTCGTCGCGACGCGTTCGGACGGGCCATCGAGCGCGGCATCGATTCGACGGCGCCTCTCGCCGATCGACCCGAGCGGATCGGTGGAGATCCGCACGTTGGAGGAGTCGGTGGCGGTGCAGCTGTACCCGTTCCGAGCCGCCCACTGGGTTGCGTCGGCGCTGAGCGCGATCGCGTTGCTGCTGACGATCACCGGGATCTACGGGGTCCTGGCGTTCGTGGTCGCGCTGCGAGAGAAGGAGATCGGGATCCGCCTCGCGCTCGGCGCCACGCGCCGGGCGATCGTGGGGTTGGTCGTGCGTCAGTCGATCCGGTTGGCGGCGATCGGCGTGGTGGCGGGAGCGTTGCTGGCGTTAGGCGCCGCGCGCTTCATCTCGTCCCACCTGACGATGATCCCTGCGTTCGACGCGGTGGCGTTCGTGTGGGGGATGGTTATCGTGCTGACCGCAGCCTTGGCGGCGGCGTATGGGCCATCGAAAAGGGCGGCGAGTGTCGATGCGGTGGAGAGTTTGAAAAGCTAGGCGATCGGGGACGGGCGACGGGAAACAGCGGCTGGTGGCTGGCTGCTCGTGCTGGCCGCTGGCTGTCGCTGGGACGAGAATCGCTCGGGCTATGCGTCGCCCGTCGCCCGTCCCCGGCAGTTCGTCAGTTCACTCCACTCAACTCCTCAAAACACGCCCCGGCTCCTCCTTCCAAGCCGGTCCGGAAATTCTGCATCCGCTGATCCTTCGTGCCGTGGGCCATGACGGCGGCCCTCCTCAGGATCACGCGGTCCACCCGGCGATCGCCGGTCAGCTCCGGCGTGGGATCCGCCGCCGCAGCCATGCCGAAGAACGCCTCATCGACATCGCCCTTCTCGAGCGAACCGCTGCCGTCCGCGTGCCGCGCGAAGGCGCCAGCCAGACAGTCGGCCGCGGCTTCGTTGTCGTACGGGCGGGGTGCATCGTAGCCGAGCTGCATTGCCACGGCATGGCCCATCTCGTGAGCGATGACGCCGATGCCCGCCATGTCGCCATCGGTGCCCAGCTCGAGCGCGGCGGCTTTCGCCTGCGCGGCCACGAACACCTCATCGTAGTAGATCGCGTTCTCGTTCGGGCAATAGGCCGCATTGTTGGGCTGCATGATCCCGCACGCGCTGCGCGCCGCACCGCGGTAGCGAAGCAGTTGCGGGACGACAAAGCGCTCGTGCATTCGCGCGAGCCCGTTGGCCCACATGGCCGCGAGATCCGCGTAGGCCATCCGAATCTTCGCGTTCGACGCCGTGACGTCGCGTTCCGTGAGCTCGGCCGTGCGGCTGACCGAAGCGGTAGAGTCCTTCGCAGTCGGCGCGGCGAGCGCGGCCGAGGCCGGTAGAGCAAGCGAACCAGTAAGAGTGAGCGCCAGGAAGCGGCGGCCCAAGCTCGAAAAGACAGTCATCATCGACACCTCCCAAGCCAGTTAGTACACCAGGCTGGGCGCAGGGTTGCCGTGACGACGCGCGTAGGGACGGGACGACATCGCGCTTCGAGGTGGAGAGCGCGACCGCTCGCGCGAGCCCACTGGAGGGAACGGGCTCTGATGACTGATCACGGAAAACTGACTACTCGCACACTTGTGACTTGCATTTCAACTCGTCCGACGGCAAACCGTCTTGGCCCTTCACGTGTCTCAACTGACGTCGCCAACGTTGACAACCAAAGGCCGGGATCGTACGCTATCCCTAGATAGTTATGGATAGCTAGTTCTGTCAGCCACCATGTCCAGACAACGCAACGACATCCTGCAGGGCACGCTCGTGTTGCTCGTGCTCAAGACCCTGTCTGCCCAGGGGAAGATGCACGGCTACGCGATCACCGCGCACATCCAGCGCGCGTCCGCCGACCTGCTCCGCGTCGAGGAGGGCTCGCTCTATCCCGCTCTCCACCGGATGGAACAGGATGGGTGGCTGCGCGCCGAATGGGGCGTGACCGAAAAAAACCGGCAGGCGAGATTCTACGTGCTGACCGCCGCCGGCAAGAAACAGCTCGCCACCGAGCAGGAGAGCTGGGCGCGCCTCACCGAAGGCGTCACGCGCGTCCTCCGCTACGCGTAACGAGTCGCTCACGGGGATAGGCTCTATGGGATGGTACCGGCGGTTCACGAACATGCTGCGCCCCGAGCGCCTCTCGCGCGACATCCGGCGCGAGATGGAGTTCCACATGGCCGAGCGCGCGGATGACCTCATGGCGAGCGGCATGCCTGAGCCTGACGCGCGGCGCGAAGCGCGTCGGCGCTTCGGCAACCCGAGCACGCAGCAGGAGCGCACGCGCGACACCGACATCCTCACCTGGCTCGAGTCGCTCGCCGCCGACGTACGGTATGCCGGGCGTGCCCTGCGAGCGAGTCCGGGATTCGCGGGCGTGGCGATCCTGTCGTTAGGTCTCGGGATCGGGGCGAACACGGCGATCTTCAGCCTCATCAACGCCGTCGTCCTGCGAACGCTCCCCGTCGAGCATCCCGAGGAGCTCATGCAGGTCACGATGGGCGGCAAGGAGCAGGGAACGGTCTTCACGAATCCGCTCTGGGAGGCGATCCGCGACCGACAGGACGTGTTTTCCGGCGTGTTTGCCTTTAGCGGGACGGAGTTCAACCTGACGGCCGGCGGTGAAGTTCGACGGGCAAGCGGCACCTGGGTGAGCGGCGATTACTTCTCGACGTTAGGCGTCCGACCAGCGCTCGGGCGACTGGTCATACGGGCCGACGATGTCCACGGATGTCCGCCCATCGCCGTGCTCGGCTACGGGTTCTGGCAGAGCGAGTACGGCGGGTCGCGCGGCGTCGTCGGCAAGACGATTTCGCTGGACCGCACGGCGCATACGATTGTCGGCGTGGCCGACCCGTCGTTCTTTGGCGTGAACGTCGGCGAATCGGCCCAGGTCTACGTGCCGTTATGCCTGCGGCCGGGGCTCGAGTCGAGGAGCAACTGGTATCTACGCGTCGTGGGCCGTCGAAAGCCAGGCGTGACACCGCAACAGGTAGCGACGCGCATCGCGGCGATCGCGCCGGCGGTGTACGAGGCCACGGTTCCGCAGCGTTTGGGCGTCGCCGAGAAGGCGGCGTATCTGAAGAACGGGCTGAATGCCGTCGCGGCGGCGAACGGGCTCTCTCCGATTCGCCGGCAGTACCAACGTGCGCTGATGGTACTTATGGCGGTCGTCGTCCTCGTGCTCGTCGTGGCCTGCGCGAATGTCGCAAATCTGCTGCTGGCGCGCGCGGCGGCGCGCGGGCGCGAGATGGCGATCAGGTTGGCAATCGGGGCGGCGCGTCGGCGGCTCGTCCGGCAGCTCCTCACGGAGAGCGTCTTGCTCGCGGGGCTCGGGGCGATCGCCGGCATCGTGTTCGCGCGCTGGGGGACGTCGCTGCTCATCGGTCTGTTGTCGCGTGGGCAGCTTCCCGTATCCCTGGACGTCGGGCTCGACGGCCCGGTGCTGATGTTCACGTTAGGCGTCGCGATGCTGACCGGGATATTGTTCGGCCTCGCGCCGGCGTGGCGCGCCACCCGGATCGATCCGCAGGCCGCGCTCAAGGCCACAGGGCGCGGCGTGGCCGAAGGGCACTCGCGGTTCACGATGGGCAAGGCGCTGGTCATCGGCCAGATCGCGCTCTCGCTCGTGCTGGTGATCGGCGCCGGCCTGCTGTTAGGCACCTTTCGCAAGCTCGTCACGCTCGACCCGGGGTTCAAGCGCGAGGGCGTGCTGATCGTTTCCGTGAACCTGCAGAACGCGGGGTACGGTCCCGACCGATATGGGGCGGTGCACACCGATCTGCTCGGCCGGTTCCGGGCGCTTCCGGGAGTGCAGGTGGCGGCCGCGTCGGCCATCACGCCCATCAGCGGGAGCTCGTGGAACGATTATATCCGAGTCGACGGATTCACGCCCAAGAGTGCCGATGACGCGCTCGCCTATTTCAACCAGGTGACGGACGGCTTTTTCGCAGCGATGGGAACGCCGCTGCTCGCCGGTCGGGACTTCGACGCCCGAGACCGCCTCGGCGCACAGCCCGTCGTCATCGTGAACGAAACGTTCGCCAAGAAATTCTTTCACGGGGCGAATCCGCTCGGCAAGTACTACCGCCACGTGGAGCACGACAGCCTCGGCGCACCGATCCAGATCGTTGGCGTCGTCAAGGACGCGAAGTACAAGGAGCTTCGCGAGGAGACACTGGCGACCGCGTACCTGCCACTGAGCCAGGACAGTGTGCAGAGCGCCTATGCCAACTACGTGCTGCGCGCGGTGGGGGCGCCTTCGGGACTCGCTCCCGGCGTCAAGGCGATGGTCGCGGAAGTCAACCGGTCGATCGCTCTCGAGCTCACGCCGCTCTCGGACCAGGTGGATCAGTCGCTCGCGCGCGAGCGCCTGCTGGCGACGCTGTCCGGCTTCTTCGGCGCGCTCGCGCTGCTGCTCGCCACCATCGGGCTTTACGGCATGCTGTCGTACAGCGTGGCGCGCCGGCGCAACGAGATCGGCGTCCGTATCGCGTTAGGGGCCGGCCGTGAGCGGGTCATGCGGCTGGTGTTGGGCGAAGTGGTGCGCCTGGTCATCATCGGCGTCGCGCTGGGCACGGTCGTGGCGTTCTTCAGCACGCGCGTCATGACGTCGTTCCTGTTTGGGCTGTCGGCCTCGGATCCGGCGACGGTGATCGGGGCGGCGGCGATGCTGGCGGGGGTTGGACTCGCGGCGGGCGCGCTGCCCGCCTGGCGCGCGGCGCGTGTGGATCCGATCGCCGCGCTGCGAGACGAGTAGCACTTCACGAGCGGCACCTAACGATACACGCGCCAAGACTCCCATGGGATGGTACCGTCGCTTCGTCAACGTGCTGCGGCCGAACCACGTGTCGGCCGACATTCAGCGCGAGCTGGAGTTCCATCTGACCGAGCGTGCCGACGAGCTCGTGGCCGCCGGCATGAGCGAGGCGGACGCCCTGCGCGAGGCGCGCCGGCGGTTCGGTAACCCGGGGGTTCAGCAGGAGCGAACCCGCGACGCTGATCTGTTGACGTGGCTCGAGTCGATCGTGACGGATGTGCGGTATGCGTTGCGCGTCCTGCGCGCGAGCCCCGGTTTCGCGCTGGTCGCGATTCTGTCGTTAGGTCTCGGGATCGGCGCGAACACGGCCATCTTCAGCCTCCTGAACGCGGTCGTCCTCCGCACGCTTCCAGTGGAGCGACCCGACGAGCTGTTCCACATCACGTTCGGCGAGGAGAAGGGGAGCGACGGGCTGATCCTTCCCGCAGATCCGGGGGCGAGCGAGTTCACCAACCCGATCTGGGAGCAGATTCGCGACCGGCAGGATGTGTTCTCCGGCGCATTCGCATCTGGTCGGACCGATTTCAATCTCGCGTCGGGCGGTGAGGTCCGGCCTGCCCGGGGGAATTGGGTGAGCGGGGACTACTTCCCGACGTTGGGCGTTAGGCCGGCGGCCGGACGGCTCCTTGGCCGAGGGGACGACGTTCGCGGCTGCCCGCCGGTGGCGGTATTGGGCTACGGATTCTGGCAAAGCGAGTTCGGCGCATCACCGAGCGTTGTGGGAAAGACGATTTCGCTCGACCGTACACCGCACCTGATCGTGGGCGTTGCGGACGCGTCGTTTTTCGGGGTCAACGTCGGCGAATCCATTCAGGTCTACGTGCCGCTCTGCCGGGCTCCGAAGCTCGACAATCGCAGCAATTGGTATCTGCACCTCATGGCACGCCTGAAGCCAGGCGTTTCACCGAGGGACGCGGCCGCGCGGATGGCCGCGCTGGCGCCGGTCGTGTTCGAGTCGACCGTTCCCGAGGATTGGGGCCCTGCCGAGAAAGCACAGTATCGGCAGGGCAAGCTCGCAGTCGTGTCTGCCGCGACCGGCCTCTCGGACGTCCGGCGCGAGTATCGCCGGGCGTTGACGGTACTCATGGCTGCTGTCGCGATCGTTCTGCTCATTGCGTGCGTCAACGTCGCGAATCTTCTGCTTTCTCGCGCGACCGTCCGCGCGCGAGAAATGGCGATTCGGATGTCTATCGGCGCCGGGCGGCAGCGAATCGCGAGGCAGCTCCTCACCGAGAGTGTCTTGCTGGCCGGGGTAGGGGGAGCTGTCGGCGTGGGGCTCGCGCGATGGGGAACGTCGCTCCTGGTCGGTCTCCTCACGCGCAGCACGGATTCCGTGTTCCTCGACCTGGGCGTCGATGGACGCGTCCTGGCATTCACGGTTACGGCAGCGGTGGCGACCGGGATCCTGTTCGGCCTCGCGCCGGCATGGCGGGCCACGCGTGTCGACCCCCAGACCACGCTCAAAGCGAACGGGCGAGGGGTGTTGGAAGGACATTCCCGATTCTCCGTTGGCAAGGCGCTGGTGATCGCACAGATCGCGCTTTCGCTCGTTTTGGTGGTCGGTGCCGGGTTGTTGTTAGGCAGCTTCCGCAACCTTGCCCGCCTCGATCCGGGGTTCCGGCGAGACGGCGTCCTCATTGTCGGGGTCAACCTGACGAACGCCGGGTACTCGCCCGCCGAGATGAGCTCCACGTACGACGACCTGCTCCGGAGGTTTCGCGCGGTCCCCGGAGTTCGTGGGGGCGGCGCGGCGGAAATCACGCCCATCAGCGGCATGGGCTGGAACGGTCATATCGACGTCGACGGCCACGTCGCGACGAGTGCACAAGACAACATGGTCTGGCTCAACCGGGTCACCGACGGATTCTTCGGCGCCATCGGCCCGTCGCTCATCGCGGGACGGGACTTCGACGAGCGCGATCGACCGACGGCGCCGACCGTCGCCATCATCAACGAGACGGTCGCGCGACGGTTCTTCCCGGGCACCACTCCAGTGGGGAAGTACTACCGCCAGCGTCTGCACGACACCGTGGCCGCCCCAGTGGAGATCGTCGGCGTCGTCCGCGACGCCAAGTATCGGGAGCTCCGCGAAGATCCACAGCCGACCGTCTACCTCGCCATGGCGCAGAGTGAACGGAGCTCGCCGTATCGGCAGTACGAGCTGCGGACGGATGGCCCGGTGTCGGCCATCGTGCCTGGCGTGAAGCGCGCGGTCGTCGAGGTCAACCGCTCGATCGCCATTGACCTCACCCCGCTGTCGCAGCAGCTCGATGCCTCGCTCACCCGGGATCGGCTGATGGCGACATTGTCGGGATTCTTCGGCGCGGTCGCGCTCATGCTGGCGATGGTGGGTCTCTACGGCACGCTGTCGTACAATGTGGCCCGCCGCCGGAATGAGATCGGCATCCGCATCGCGTTAGGCGCCGCGCGCCGTCGCGTCGTACAGCTGGTGCTCGCGGAGGTCGCGGGAATGGTCATCGTGGGCCTGGTGATCGGTGCCGCCGTGGCGGTCGCGAGCACGCGGCTCGTGCGCTCCCTCCTGTACGGGCTTTCTGCGTCCGATCCGACCACCATGGTGGGTTCGGTGGCGATCCTCGCGGTCGTCGCCGTGGCTGCGGGGGCGCTCCCCGCCTGGCGTGCGGCGCGGGTGGACCCGATCGCCGCGCTGCGCGAGGAGTAGGACCACCCGAGCCACCGTTGGGACGCGGAATATCACGGTTCGGCCCACGCAATCCCGCGTGGGCCTTATGTTAGCCGTACCGTCCGCGGAACCTGCGACGACAAGTCCGGTAGGAAACTGCGCACGATATGACGGAGTCATCGGCCTCGACATCCAACCCCGATCAGCTCGACTGGCGAGTATCCTCGCTCGTCGCGGCCGGCGCCTGCGCGGCCATCGGGCTCCTCGAGTGCGTGAAGGACTACGTCATGCTCGAGATCCAGGGCAGTCAGGAGCCGATGATCTACGTGCTCCGCAACGAGGCGCTCTGGTGGGTCCTCTGGATGCTCTGCATGCCGGGCATCATCGCGCTCGGCCGCCGCTTCCCGTTCGACGGCGGCCGATGGCGTCAGGCCACCGCGATCCACCTCACGCTCGCGGTCGTCCTCTCACTCGTCCAACTCGCTGCGTTCGGCTCGGCGTATTACTGGGTCGCAGGCCCGTCGACTTGGGGCCCCACCGTCGGCAGGACGATCTACGTGTTCACCAACCGCTATCTGGCGACCGACGTCGTCATCTACGCGGCCGCGCTGGGCGTGTACTTCGCGTTCGAGTACCACGAGCGGTTCCGGCGTCTTGGGCTCGATGCGGCGCAGGCCGAAGGGCGCGCCGCGCGACTGCAGCTCAGCCTCGTCGAGGCGCGCATCCACGCGCTCCGGATGGAGCTCAACCCGCATTTCCTCTTCAACGCACTGAACGCTGCCTCGGGTCTCGTTCGGAAACGGGAGAACGACGCGGCCGTGGACATGCTCGCGCGTCTCGGTGACTTGCTGCGGACGACGCTCGACCGGGAGATGCCGGCCGAAGTCGCGCTGTCGGAGGAGATCCACTATCTCGGCCGCTTCGTGGACATCGAGCTCGTGCGATTCGGCGATCGGCTGCGCGTGACGTGGGATATCGACCCTGACGTGCGGAGCGCACTCGTGCCGCCACTCATTCTGCAGCCGCTCGTGGAAAACGCGCTCCGGCATGGCATCGCCCGCAGGCCGGGGCAGGCGCAATTGCGAATCTCGGCGCGGCGTGTGGGGCTGCACCTCGAGCTCGCGGTTCGCGATAGCGGAGAAGGCCTCGTGCCGGACGGCCGTTCCCCGCGCGAGGGCATCGGCCTGTCCAACACGCGCGGGCGGCTCACCGAGTTGTACGGACCCGAGGCGGCGTCGCTCGAGATTGCGGATGCTCCCGGAGGAGGGGTTCGCGCGCGACTTCTCCTTCCGTTCCACACGAGTGTTCTGGAGCGCGAGGCACTCGAGACTGCAGCCGCCGGTGCCTAACGTGATGACTGCCCCAGCGATCGGAACCGTCCGCGTATTGATCGTCGACGACGAACCCCTGGCCCGCGACTGCATGCGGCTCGCGCTCCATGACGTGCCGGGCGTAACCATCGTGGCCGAGGTTGGCGATGGCAACTCGGCGGTCGAGGCGATTCACCAGCACGGGCCCGACGTCGTCCTGCTCGACGTGCAGATGCCCGGCCTCGATGGCTTTGCGGTGCTCGAGCGCCTCGACCCCGCGACGATGCCGGTGGTGGTCTTCGTCACGGCGTTCGACTCGCACGCCATTCGCGCGTTCGAGGTCCACGCGCTGGACTACGTGCTCAAGCCGTTCCCCGACGAGCGACTGGTGGCCGCGGTAGATCGCGCGCGGGCGACGATACAGGAGCGGCGGAACGGTGAATTGGGCCGGCGTCTCGCCGAGTTCGTTCAGAGCTGGCAGGCGGGTGCGCTGGCGCCCGCATCCGATTCGTTAGGCTCGAGCGTGGCTCCGCGCGTTGCCGGCGGTGCATCGATCGACAAGTTCGACGCGTCGATCGACGCGGAACACGAAGTGGCCGAGCCGCAGCGGCCCGGGGCGCCGTCGTACATCGGGCGATTCGCCGTGCGATCCGATGGCCGGGTGCGATTCGTGGCGGCGGCGGACGTCGACTGGATCGAGGCGGATGGCAACTACATGGTGCTGCACGTGGGCGAGACTCGACATCGCCTGCGCGCGTCGCTCGCGGGGCTCACGGAAGGGCTGGACCCGAAGCGGTTCGTGCGCATTCACCGTTCGGTGATCGTGAATGTCGAGCGGATCCGCGAGGTGCAGCCGTGGTTTGGCGGCGACTACATCGCGATCCTCCGTA
>JAJKIV010000109.1 GCA_021154285.1 Gemmatimonas sp.
CGTCACGGTCACGTGCGCGGACCACTGCACGGGATCCCGATCATCCTCAAGGACAACTTCGACACGTTCGACATGCCGACGAGCGGCGGCTCGCTGGCGCTCGCGAACCATCAGCCGAAGGCCGACGCATTCATCGTCCACCGCCTCCGCGAAGCGGGCGCCGTCATCATGGGGAAGTCGAACATGCACGAGCTGGCGGCCGGGATCACGACGATCAGCTCGTTAGGTGGCCAGACGCGCAACCCCTACGATCCGCGCCGCTGTCCTGGCGGATCGAGCGGCGGAACCGGCGCGGCGATCGCGGCGAGTTTTGCCGCAGTCGGTTGGGGCTCGGACACCTGCGGCTCGATTCGAATTCCGTCCGCGTTCGGCAGCCTCGCCGGGCTGAGGCCGACGCAGGGGCTCGTGAGCCGCAACGGCGTGATGCCGCTCTCTCACACCCAGGATATCCCGGGCCCCCTCGCGCGCACGGTGAGCGACCTCGCGATCGCCCTCGACGCCACCGTCGGCATCGATTCGGCCGATGCCGCGACGCGCGTACTCGCCGGACGTCCGGTGCCGAAGTTCACCGACTCGCTGAGAGCCGATGCCCTGCGCGGCGCTCGAATCGGAATTCTCACGAGTTACTTCACCGACGCCGACGGCGAGATTCTCGACACGGTTCGCTCGGCCATCCGCGCGATGGCGGCGGCGGGCGCCGATACCGTGCGCGTCGACATCGCGGGGTTCGACAGCCTGATCGCGAACACGAGCGTCATCAACTACGAGCACAAGTTCGACATGATCGACTATCTGGCGAAAACGCCAGGCGAGCCGATCACGTCGATCGCCGACATTCTCGCGTCCGGGCTGGAGAGCGGGGCACTCGAAGCGCGCTTCCGGCTGGCCGACAGCGTGGGCACGCGCGACAGCGGCGCCTACCGCCGCGCGCTGTCGCGGCAAGTGATCCTGCGTGACCGAATTGTCGCGATCATGGATAGCCTGCGACTCGACGCGCTTGTGTACCCGACGATGCGTCGCAAGCCGGTGCTCGTCGGCGATCCGCAGCTCGGGTCGACGTGTGCGCTCAGCGCGCAGACAGGTTTGCCGGCGCTCAGCATTCCGGCAGGCTTCACGAGTGACGCGCTCCCGGTTGGTATCGAGCTGCTCGGACGCGCGTTCGCGGACGCCAGGTTGGTTGCGATGGGCTACGCGTTCGAACAGCTCGGGCCGCGGCGGCGCGCACCGTTCTCGACACCGCGTCTCGTGGCAGGGCGGGCGCCGGCCAACTCGACGTTCATGACCACTGCCGCTACGGCTGGGCGCAACCTAACCGTGCGCTTCAGATTCGACCGCGTAACCGGGGCGTTAGACTACGACCTCGACGTGCACGGCCTGCCGAAGTCGAAGGTTCAGGCCGTGGTGCTCATCCGGCGGGACGTCACGAGCCGAGGACGCGTCATCCAGCGGTTGTCGGGTCCCGACGTGACGTCGGAATCGGGAACGGCGGCGTTAGGTCCGGCGGACCGGGTCGCCTTGCTCGACGGTCAATTGTTGCTCTCGCTCGTCACGGCCGATCAGACGCCGGTGCAGGCGCGCGTCGTCATCCCGCAATAATTCGGACGCCCTCGGAGATACTCGATGGAATTTCGGCGGCTCGGGCAGTCGGGACTTCGCGTCCCCGTGCTCGCGTTCGGCACGGCGACGTTCGGGGGCGGCAACGACTTCTATCGCGCCTGGGGAAGCACCGACGTCACCGAAGCGAAGCGGCTCGTCGACCTGTGTCTCGATGCTGGCGTGTCATTCTTCGATACGGCGAACTCGTATTCCACCGGGATGGCTGAAGAGATCCTCGGTGCCGCGCTCGCGGGGCGACGCCAGGAGGTCATCCTCGCATCGAAGGCGACGTTTCCCATGGGCTCGGGACCTAACGATGCCGGCTCATCGCGCCATTTCCTGCGCCGGGCCTGCGAGGACAGCCTGACGCGGCTCCGAACGGATCACATCGACGTCTACTACATGCACGGCTTCGATGAGAATACGCCGATCGAGGAGACGCTGAAAACGCTCGACGCGCTCGTGACGAGCGGGAAGGTCAACTACATCGCGTGCTCGAACTTCTCGGGATGGCAGGTGATGAAGTCGCTCGCGATCTCCGATCGGTACGGCTGGCCACCTTACGTGGCGCACCAGGCGTACTACTCGCTCGTCGCGCGCGAGTACGAGTGGGAGCTCATGCCGCTCGCGATCGACCAGGGCATCGGGACCGTTGCGTGGAGTCCGCTTGCAGGTGGTGCCCTGACCGGCAAGGTGCGTCGAGGCCAGCCGATTCCCGAGGGGTCGCGCGTTGCCCAGCTCGGCCTCGAGCGTGCCGGCGATGTCGAACGTCTATTCGACATCGTTGCGGTGCTCGAGGACATCGCGCGAGAGATGGGGAAAACGGTGTCGCAGGTCGCGATCAGCTGGGTGCTCAGCCGGCCGACGGTGGCGAGCGTGGTGATCGGGGCCCGCTCGGAGGCGCAGCTGCGCGAGAACCTCGCGGCCGCCGATTGGCGGCTGGACGCCGCGCACGTAGCAAGGCTCGACGCCGTGAGCGATCGCCGTCCGATCTATCCATACTGGCACCAGCGGCTGAATCCGCGACTCGTTACGCCGGCGGTGTAAAGATGCGTACGGGGTCAGACTCCTTCCGGGTCATTCCATTGCCAAGGCAATGGAATGACCCGGAAGGAGTCTGACCCCGTACGCGCCGTTTTCGCCCCCGCTCATCGTATCACCGCGGGAACCGGAGCCACTGGCCAGAGGTGCCCGTTCAAAGTATTATACTGGTGAGTATGTAACGTCAGTCAGATCATGGGAACGAAAGCACTACGCTGGGAAAGGCGGCCGGACGAACGCCCGCAGGAGATTCTCGATGCCGCGCTCACGGTGTTCGCCGAGCGCGGCTACCGAAACACGCGCCTCGAGGATGTCGGCGAGGCGGCGGGCGTCACGAAGGGCGCGATCTACCACTATTTCGCCAACAAGGAAGCACTCCTGCTCCGCGCGATAGAACAGCGCAGCGAGGAGGCCTTCGGCAGGATAGAAGAGATCGTGCGCGACAAGACGGCGCCGGTATCCACGCGCCTGCGGCTCGTCGTGCGTCGGTGGTTCGGGTCGGTCACGAAGGAACGGCTCGCCGTCGTAACGCTGCTGCTCCAGGGTATTGCCCACGAGGCGCCAGATGCCTTTCGCCGCTGGCTCGTTGGCGGGCCCACCGCCTCGATGCGATTGATCGCAACGCTGGTGCGCGAAGGCCAGGAGCGCGGAGAATTTCGTCCGGACGCCGACGCAGATGTAGCGGCGCGCTTGCTCGTCTCCGGGTTGTTGCAGCAGACCGTGTGGCAACAGTACGCCGAGAGCGTTCCGGATGCCGGCGTCGAGCAGGAACGACTCGTGGATTCCGCCTTGGAGCTGTTCCTTCACAGTCTTCGTCCAAGCGGTCGTAGCGGCGCGCTTCGGCTCAAGCGGTGACCACATGACCACCGCCCTCGTCGCTCATGCGACGATTCTTATTCTACCCGAGAGTATGCAATTCGGAGTTGCCCGGTGAGCGCCACCGCTACGCGTCTCGACGACGCCGTTCGCCCCACCCCACCGGTAGCTGTTCCCGCGGCGAAGCCGGTAGTCGAGGCTCGTCACGGCGAGGAACATCGCTACCTCATCGCGTTCGCGGTCGTGCTGGCGGCGCTGATGCAGGTCATCGACAGCTCGATCGTCAACGTCGCGCTCCCCGACATGATGGGGAACCTCGGCGCCTCACTCGACGAGATCGCGTGGGTGACGACCGGCTACATCCTCGCGAGCGTCATCGTCATCCCTCTCACCGGCTGGTTGGGCCAGCTGTTCGGGCGCAAACGGTATTTCGTCGGATCGATCGTCCTGTTCACGGCCGCCTCGTTCTTCTGCGGCGCGGCCCACACGCTCGGGATGCTCATCTTCTGGCGCATCATCCAGGGCATCGGCGGCGGCGCGCTCATGACGGTGTCGCAGGCCGTGCTGTTCGAGGCATTTCCGCCCGAGGAGGCGGGGATGGCCATGGCACTCTTTGGCGTGGGTGTCATGGTGGGCCCGACGATCGGACCGACGTTAGGTGGGTGGCTCACGGACAACTACGGCTGGCCGTGGATCTTCTACGTCAACATCCCGGTCGGGATCCTCGCCGCCGTCATGATCGCGGCGTACGTGCATGACCGTCCTGACCAGCGCCGCCCCGGGCGCATCGACTACATCGGCATCGCGCTGCTCACCGTCAGTGTCGGGGCGCTGCAGTACGTGCTCGAGCACGGCCAGCGCGAGGACTGGTTCGACTCTCACCTGATCACGAGTCTGACGGTGACTGGCATCGTGGGTGGTGCGGCCCTCCTGTGGCGCGAGCTCACGACCAAAGAGCCCGTTATCGACTTCCGGGTGCTGCGTCATCGCCAGATGTGGGTCGGGACCCTCCTCGGCGTGGTGATGGGTATCGGGCTCTACGCCATGTCGTTCACGCTGCCGGTATTCCTGCAGGGTAACCTGCACATGACGGCGGAGCAGGCCGGCATTGCCCTTTTGCCGGGTGCGCTCGCTACGGCGATATCGATGTTCATCGTCGGACGCCTGACGAATCGCGTGGACCCGCGGATCCTCATCACGATCGGCGCGCTCATTTTCGCGATGGCGGCCTGGCAACTTTCCCTGATCACCGGAGAAAGCGGCAGCGGTGATTTTTTCTGGCCACTGATTTTCCGGGGCATTGGCCTCGGCCTCATGTTCGTGCCGCTCACGACGATCACGCTCGCTGAGCTGTCGTCGAGTGAGCTCGCGCAGGGCACGGGCCTCTACAACTTTTTCCGTCAGCTCGGTGGATCGTTCGGTATTGCCGGGATAGCAACGCTGCTATCACGATACACCGCGCAGTACCACGCCGTGCTGGCGGAGCACATCACGTCCATCGACGCGACGAGCGCGGGACGCCTCAAGTCGCTGACCCAGGGCATGATGGCTCAGGGTGCCGACGCGTGGACGGCGAGGGGTCGCGCCTATCGCCTCATGGAAGCCCAGGTGCTGGGGCAGGCGAGCGTCATCGCGTACTCGCGCGTGTACGTCCTGAGCGCGGTGATCATCCTCGCGATCATCCCGCTGCTCGTGCTCGTGCGGAAGACCCGAGGTGCTGGCGGTGGCCACGCCGTGATGGAATAATCGTCGGAGTCGGTTCGGCGCCCTCCCGCCTTCAATCCGCACGACGATGCGTTCCACCGCGTTCGCTTCTCGTTTGTCGACTGCGCTGCTCGCGATAGGCGTTGCGGCACCAACGGCCCCAACAGGCATCTCGCCGCATGCTCGGGCTGCCGGAAGTGCACCGCCGCCACAACCCCACCTCGGCACGCGTGGCGCGCCGATCATCGAGCGCGAGGGACTCCGCTTCAAGGACCTGAACCGGAGCGGCGCGGTCGACCCGTACGAGGATTGGCGCCTAACGCCGGATGCCCGGGCGCGCGATCTGGTGGGCCGGATGACGCTCGAGGAGAAGGCCGGGACCATGATGCACGGGACCGCGCGTGGTGCCGGCCCGCTGGCGATGGCTGGCCTCGGGGAAAGCTACGATACGACCGCGAATCGCGCGCTGATCGATGGGGCCAAGGTCACGAGCATGATCACGCGGCTCGGTGGCGCGCCGGCGACGCTCGCAGCCCAGAACGACATCCTTCAGGAGATCGCGGAGCGCACGCGCCTTGGGATTCCGGTCACGATCAGCACCGATCCGCGTCATCATTTCCAGTACGTGTTGGGCGCGAGCGCCACGGAAGGGCAGTTCTCGCAATGGCCGGAGCCGCTCGGCTTCGCGGCGTTAGGCGATACCACGCTCATGAAGCGGTTCGGCGATGTCGCCCGGCAGGAGTACCGCGCCGTCGGCATTCACATGGCGCTCTCGCCGCAGGCGGACCTGGCGACCGAGCCCCGCTGGAGCCGCATCAACGGCACGTTCGGCGAGGATGCCGACCTGGCGGGTCGCATGGTAGGCGCCTACGTCGCCGGTTTCCAGCACGGAACGCACGGCGTCGACTCGGCTGGCGTCCAAACCGTCGTCAAGCACTGGGTCGGGTACGGCGCGGCCAAGGATGGATTGGACAGCCACAACTACTACGGGCGGTTCGCCGCGTTTTCACCAGGGAACCTCGAGTATCACGTGCGCCCGTTTCTCGCTGCGTTCGCCGCCAATGTCGCCGGGGTGATGCCGACGTACTCGATCCTCGAGGGCGCCACATTGGACGGCAAGCCGGTCGAGCAGGTCGGGGCGGGGTTCAATCACCAGCTGCTGACGGACGCGCTTCGTGGGCGGTACCGGTTTCGAGGGATCGTTCTCACGGACTGGGCGATCACGAACGACTGCAACGACCGCTGTCGCCGTGGGGCACCGCAGGGCGAGCGCCCGTCGTTCGCCGATGTCGGAACGCCGTGGGGTGTCGAAGACCAGCCAATGCGCGCGCGATTCGTTCAGGCCGTGAAAGCCGGAGTCGACCAATTCGGCGGAACTGAACGCGCGGACATGCTGATTGACGCGGTGCGAGGTGGCGAATTGACGGAAGCGCGTCTCGACAGTTCGGTGCAGCGCATCCTGGTCGGGAAGTTCGCCCTGGGGTTGTTCGAGGATCCGTATGTCGAGCCGGCGAACGCTGGTCGCGGTGTCGGGACCGACGTGTTCCGAACCGAGGCCCTCAATGCCCAGCGCCGGGCATTGGTACTGCTGGAGAACCAGGGCGGTATCCTGCCGCTGCGGCCGAAGGCCAACGCCGCCGCGCTGCGTGTGTACCTTCGCGGCATATCGCCGGAAGCCGCGGCACAGCGAGGATGGACGGTCGTCGCCGATCCCAAGCAGGCCGATGTCGCGATCGTCCGCCTAACGGCGCCGTTCGAGAGGCTCCATCCGCAGTACATCTTCGGCGCGATGCAGCACGAGGGCAGTCTCGCGTTCCGCGATGGTGAGCCGGAGTACGAGGCGTTCAAACAGGTGAGCAGCGTCGTCCCGACTGTGGTGACGGTGTACCTCGATCGTCCCGCAATCCTGACCCCGCTCAAGGAACGAGCGCGCGCCGTCATTGCGAACTTCGGCGTCAGCGACGCCGCCTTGCTCGACGTGCTCGCCGGACGAGCAAAACCCGAGGGGAAGCTGCCCTTCGAGCTGCCGTCCTCGATGGATGCCGTCCTGGCCCAGAGGTCGGACGTGCCGCACGACAGCGCGCTCCCACTCTACCCGTTAGGCTTCGGGCGACGCTACTGAGTCGGCGCCCGACGCCGCGCACATGGCTAATTGCGCCGAGCACCGGGCCGGCCATCC
Source organism: Gemmatimonas sp. (assembly GCA_021154285.1). GTDB lineage: Bacteria > Gemmatimonadota > Gemmatimonadetes > Gemmatimonadales > Gemmatimonadaceae > JAJKIV01. The sequence continues at coordinate 7,337 of JAJKIV010000109.1, forward strand.
GGCGGCGCCGGGGCCAGTCCCAAGGAGGTCAGTCACCAGTTTTCGGTGATCAGTTGTCAGACCCCGTTTCCTCCAGTGGTTCACCCAACTTCTCAGCGTGTTGAATACGCCTACTTCCGCGGTGGTGGAACGAAGCGCCGTGACTGTTTCTCGTACGCGTGCGCCAAAGCGAGCACGCGCGCATCGTCGCCCGGCAGCCCGACGATCGACAGGTTGAGCGCGGGCATCCCGTCGGCCCCCATTCCCGCCGGCACCGATACCTCCGGTAGCCCGAGCCAGTTCCCGTAGCCGAGTGGGGTGCGGATGTCCGGCCACTTGTCGACGGCGCGCGTGGCGTTGAAGGGCATGGTGGGGTAGACCATTGCTGCGACGCCTGCCGCGCGCATCGATTCCGCGAGCTTCGCCACGACCTCGGCGCGTGAACGGGCGAAGGATCGTCCGGCCGGATCATCGACCATCGGGCGGTCGAGGAGCGGCTCGCACTCCTCGTATGTCGCAGGCAGCACATCGTAGAATGCGCGGTAGGCCGGGTATCCGAGCCGCACCGCTGCTCGTGGGTCGTCGCTGCGGCCGGCGAAGTAGCGGAGCAGGGCGTTCGCGGTCGGAGCGGGTGAATCCGCGTCAACGGCCACGTCGCCACGGTCGTGCGCGGAAGCCGTGAACGCGTCCCGATAGTTGACGCGGGTGATGGCGGCGGCGAACGCCTCGGCCGTCGCCCCGGCGGCGCGGAGATCGCTCACTGCGCGATCCCACATTGCGAGCGCGTCGGGGGTCATCTGAGCGCGGGGGGCGTGCTCCTCGACGATACCGAGGCGCACTCCGGCAAGCGCGTCGTCACGCAGGTGCGCGAGTGGCGTCCCGTCCCATGCCCCTGTGAGTGCCAGCGGGTCCGATGCGTCCGCCCCGGCGATCGCGGCGAGCAACAGTGCCGCGTCTGCCACCGAGCGTGCGAGTGGCCCGTGCGTGTCGAGATAGGGCCAGGTCGGAATCACGCCGGTGCGCGGCACCAGGCCGAACGTCGGCTTCATCCCGACGACGCCCGTGAACTGTGCCGGAATGCGGTTCGACCCACCGTCGTCGGTGCCTAACGCTGCGAACGCCATGCCGCTTGCGACGGCGACGGCTGAACCGGCGCTCGACCCGCCCGGGGTGCGCGTGCCGGTTGGATCGTGGGGGTTGAGCACCTGCCCGGTGTGGCTGCTCGTGCCGTTGCCGTGGTAGGCGAAGTCGTCGGCGGCCGTCTTGCCAAGGACGATCGCGCCCGCCGCTCGAAGCCGCGCCACCTCGAGGGCATCGCGCCTAACGGGATTCGGGAAGAGGCGCGCCCACTCGGCGCTGGAGCCGGTGGTGGGCAGGCCGTTCATGTCGTAGATCGCCTTGGCGAACACCGGAACCCCGTCGAGCGGCCCACGGAGTTTGCCGGCGCGGCGCCGCGCGTCGGCCGCCTTGGCGTCCGCCGGCGCCGTGTCGGCAAGCGCGTCAATCGCGTGCCAGGTGTTCCCCGCCGATCGGCAGCGGTCGAGCGCGCGAGCGGTGATTTCCGCAGCGGTCCAGTCGCCACGCCGGAGTCCCGCCTGGTAGTCGGCGGCGGTCCCATCGAGCGGGTCGCCGCGGACAGCTTCCAGCCGCTGGAGCGGGAGCGCGACGAGTGCGGCGAGTTGCGCAATGGCTTCGCGACGACTGGGCGACATCAGTAGCGGACGGATCGAAAGGTGAAATGACCGGCAGGGGAGCCGGCTAACGCTCGGCGCGGATCGTACACAATAGATGCGCTCGACGGCGCCTGGTCAATGACTGGCCGGCGAGAACTGCGGAACACATACTTCCCGCGCGGCGGAGGCACGCTGCCCCGCTGCGTTAGGCAACACCGCTTTCAGGGAAGACCCGTGCTCTCGCTCGTTCTTGGTCTCGCCCGGCTCGGCCAGAGCATCGCGCGAAGCTTTCGCGAGCCCCAGTTCCGCGCGCTGCTCGTGCTGTACGGTGCGCTGCTTTTCATTGGCACCGCATTCTACGTCCGGACGGAAGGTTGGAGCGTTCTCGACGCCCTGTATTTCTGCGTGGTGACCCTGGCGACGGTGGGCTACGGCGACTTCGCTCCGCGCACGTCGATCGGGAAGGTGTTCACCATCGTGTACATCCTGATCGGGGCCGGCGTCTTCGTGGTCCTGGCGGC
>JAJKIV010000110.1 GCA_021154285.1 Gemmatimonas sp.
CAGTCGCGATGGCTGGCTCGCGAGCATGCGTCACATCGCGCTCGAGGGGCGCTGCTTTGTCCTGAGCTGCAATCAATTCGCGCGGCGAGGCGACTATCCGCCCGATTATCCGGGTGGTGTCGCGGACTCTCCCGCCGCGATCGTCACGCGCGGCGGCAGCTGCATCGTGAATCCGCTGGGCGAGATCGTCGCGGGCCCTGTATACGATGAGGAGGCGATCCTCACGGCCGAGATCGACCTTGGCGATACGATTCGCGGCAAGTTCGATCTGGACGTTGTGGGGCATTACGCCCGCCCTGACGTGTTTCGGCTGCTCGTGAACGAAAGCTCAGGGCTTGCGCCGGAAGGACAGCGCGTGTAAAGTACACATGTGAAAGAAACCGAGCGTAGGGACCCGATCTTCTTCATGCTGCTCGATGCAGGCAGGGCGCAGTTCGCCCGGCTCGAGGAGGCATTGAAGGCCGTCGGGTTGTCGGCGGCGAAGTACAAGGTGCTGTCGCAGATTGCGAAGTCCAAAGACCCGGTGCCGCTGCGTCTGCTCGCCGAGGAGCAGCAGTGCGTCGCCTCGAACGTGACCACGTTGGTGGATCGCCTCGAGTCCGACGGGCTGGTTCGACGGGTGGACGACCCTTCGGACCGGCGTAGCAAGCGAGCCGAGCTCACGGAGCTTGGTAAGGAAAAGGCCGAGGCCGGCACCAGAGTGGTTGCGGAAGTCGAAGCAGCGTTTGCCGAGTCGCTTGGACCGACCGAGCGGCTGGCTCTGGCGAAGGTGTTGAGCTCGTTGAGATAGGGAATCTTTTTTGTTGGATGAATTCTTCAGATATGAACCTCGCTGTCATGCATGATTCTCAGACGAAACGTACGGCAATCCGGTCGGCTCTGGACGACGTACGTGAGCGAGGCCTTTCTCGGGGCCGGTCCGAGAAACGGGAGGCATGAGACAATGCGCACCACGAAAGAACGACGCATGGGACTCGTGGCAGGCATCGTTGCCACGTTAGGCATGCTGATGGTTTCGGCGGCAGCACTCGTCGCGCAGTCGATTGACGTGCAGGCGGTTCGCTCGGCGGCGGCGGCAGTCAACGCTGCGGTGGTACCGTATGCGGTCGGTGAGGAGCTGACGTACAAGGCGAGCCTCGGCGCCATCAGTGCGGGGACCGCGCGCATGCGTGTGGACGGCATCGAGATCGTTCGTGGTCGGCCTGCGTATCACGTGGTGTTCTCGGTGGACGGTGGCATCCCGTTTTTCCGGGTGCATGACCGCTACGAGAGCTGGATCGACGTCCAGACGCTCGCGTCGCTGCGTCACCGCCAGCAGATCTCGGAGGGTCACTACAAGCGGACGACGGTCTACGAGATCTACCCCGAGCGGGCCGAATACCAGAAGGAAGGCGATTCGGTGCGGGCGAGCGTTGCGAATCCGCTCGACGACGGCTCGTTCATCTACGCTGTCCGTACGGCAGGCATTCAGGTTGGTGAAACGCGTCGGGACGACCGCTACTTCCGCCCCGACAAGAATCCAGTGGTGTTGACTGGACTTCGGCAGGAGACGGTGAAGGTGTCTGCCGGCACGTTTGCGACAACGGTTGTTCGACCGACGATCCGCACCAGCGGGATGTTCTCGGACGACGGTCAGGCGCAGGTGTGGTTCACGGACGACGCGAACCGCTACCCGGTGCAGGTGAAGGCGAAGTTCTCGAAGTTCACCTTGACGCTCGAGCTCAAGTCGGTGACAGCGGGAGCGCAGCCGGGCGCGTTGCCGACGCTCATTGCGCAGGCAGTCGAGCCGTAGGGAATCGGGAATAGCCGGGAGACGGGAAGCGGGAGACGGAGAACCCTCGGGACGCCTCACTCGATGCGAATGGGTTCCCGAGGGTTTCCGATTCCCGATTCCCGATTCCCGATTCCCGACTCCAGTCGCGCGATCGCGCTGCGGCGGTAGTCAAAGATTCGGCGCAGCTGCCGCCTAACGATCGGGGAAGCAATCGTGCCGAGGCGGCCCATCGGCAGCTGAAACTGGACGTAGTCCTCCACGAGCGTGGAGCCGTCGGTCACGGCGATGAATCGGTGCCGATGCACCCACTCGGCGTACGGCCCGCGCAACTGCGTGTCGACGAACTCGATCGGCGGATTCCAGGTGGTTATCTCCGTCCGCCACGACATCGCGATTCCCCACAGTCGAATCCGATAGTCGATCAACGCCCCGGCACGCATGGCGATGGGCTGCGGTGTCACGATATGAAATCCCAGCTCCGGTGGCGTGATACGCGCGAGGTTGGCGGCGTCGGAGAAAAAGTGGAACACGTCGCCGCGTGGAACGTTCACGCGTTGGATCGCTCGCAGGGACCACCGGGTCGCGTCCTCCTGACGGAACTCTACCCGTTCGGCGTCTCCGGTACGTGTCGTGTCCAGCATTCTACTCGGCAACCCCTGAACAGCCGTGACGGGGGCTTGGGTCGGCGACCGCCTTACTCGTGTCCATATCATGTCTAGGTACGTAGAATAATATCTGGACACGGGTTCGTGGGTCAGGACCCGCCCAGTGCACTCGTTGTGTGGCGTGTGTCGCGTTGACGACGCCGGTGCTGCCGGGTACGTTTCCCGAGCGGCAACACGCGCAAAAGCGCACAACTCCGTCGACTAGAGGGGCGTCGCTCTCGCGGGGCCCCTTTGTCTTTGACGAGGCTGGTGGCAGGCCGGCTCGAGGTTTCCGCGCCCGGGCCGGTCGTTCGCTTGCCGAGGGCCTGTACTACCCACGCTCACATCGGGCGCGGTGTCATTTCACCTCGGAGTTGCAATGATCGAGGTTACGCTGGAAGAGAGCGACCGCCTGGATTGGGCGCTCAAGACATTCAAGAAGAAGGTGCTCAAGGCCGGGATTCTGAAGGATCTCCGCCGGAAGCGGCATTACGTGAAGCCGAGCGAGGCGCGACAGCTCAAGATGGCCGCGGCGCGGCGTCGTGGGCGGCCGAGCCGCCCGAGCAGGTAGAGCGTCGGTTCCGCGTTCGCGATCTCGACGGTGACCGCGTGAGCGTGCAGGTCTCGCCGCACGACCTCGCTCGCGGTCGCTTCACTTTCTGCAAGGGGTAATCGACCGGTGATCAGCAAGCCCTCCGGTTTCGCGTTCGATGTCGCCGTGTCCTCGGCCGACTACGACGCCCGCGTCCTCCGCGAGCTCGAGCGACAGTTGACGCTTCGGCTGCCCAGCATCCCGCCGCAGCGTCCCGTCTGGACGAGCACTGCCGCCGACCTGCTCGACGCGCCTCGCGCGTCCGTCTTTGGCAAGTCCGCGCGCCTGGTCGTCGTCCTGTACCAGCACCTGTGGGGCAAGGACCCGACGACGAAAGCAGACGCGGCGGCCATCAAACGCCGCCTAACGACGAGCGGTCCCGAGTCGGTTCGCGTGGTGCTCCTCGATCGCACCGACGTGCCCGCGTGGCTCCGAAAGGCGCCCGCGAGATCGCTTGGCGACGTCGGCGAGTGCGCGGACTGGATCGTCGGCGGTGTGGCGGGCCTCGGAGGAGCGACGCGCCGGGCTACGGACGACGTCGTCACGATTCCGCTGGTCGGCGATGATCGGTCCACGCAGCAGCGCGACAGCTTCCTTGCGTCGCATCGGGCGATCACGCACCTCGGGCGCGAGTTCGACCGACTGGCGTCGGAGGTCGCGAAGCGTGCGGCGACCGTGAATCGGGATGATACCGAGGTGCCGCTCGAGGTCCATCGCGTGCCGGGACGGTGCACGGTGCAACTCGGGCCGGTGGCGCTGACGCTGTCGTGGGTTCGTACGCGACCCGACACGGTAGCGACCGGGCGGCTCATGATCATCGAGTGGGAAGGGCAGATGGCTCGCGGCGTGGCAGCCACTGCCGGTCCGAATCCGATCCCGCTTCGCGAGACGGTGCTCCGCGCCGACGCCACGCGGGTCGACGACTGGCAGTGGAAGAGCGACGACGTCGCCGGGTACGCGTACGACTCGAGCGAGCTGGCCGCGCATTGCGTGGATTCGCTCGCGTACGCGCTGCAGGATCGGGGGCGTTAGTCTCACCAAGAGCTTATTCACTACAGAGGACACAGCGGTCACGGAGAACACGAAGCGGTTCTCCGTGACCGCTGTGTCCTCTGTGGTTCTTCTTCTCAGTCCAGCACGGGCACTGGCGTGCCTAACGCCGCTGCGCGGGCGGCCGCTGGCCTCCGAACCTGCAGCGCCAGCAGCGCGGCGACGAGGCACAGGCCGCCGGAGGCCCAGAACGCCACCTGGTAGTCGCCTAACGTCGTGCGCATCCAGCCGGCGGTGAGCGCAGTCACGGCGGCGCCCACCTGATGTCCGGCCGCGATCCAGCCGAACATGACCGGCGCACGCGCCGACCCGAATGCATCCGTCGCCAGCTTCACCGTTGGCGGCACGGTGGCGATCCAGTCCAGCCCGTAGAACACGGCAAAGACCCAGAGCGCTGTGCCTGGAGCGCCGAGCGCAAACGGCAGGAAGAGCAGTGACAGACCTCGCAGCGCGTAGTACCAGGCGAGCAGGCGCCTGTTGTCCCATCGATCCGAGAGCCAACCCGACGCGGTGGTGCCGGCGAGGTCGAACATGCCCATGATCGCGAGCAGACCCGCCGCACGAACCTCGGGAATGCCGTGGTCATGTGCGGCCGGGATGAGGTGCGTGCCAACGAGGCCGTTTGTCGATGCCCCGCAGATCACGAACGTCAGGGTGAGCAGCCAGAAATCGCGCGACCGAAGCCCGTCGGCCAGTGCCTCGATGGCGATGCGCGCGGGGTTCGCCGTCGCGGGCGTCGGCGCGGCGCCGGCCGTTCCACCGTACGCTGTGATGCTGACCCCTAACGAAGCGTACTAACGCGGCGCGCTGGCCTTCGAGTCCGCGCTACGGTGGTCGGGGGCGCCATACGCGATGCCGGTTTTCGGGTCCACCCAGATCGAGTGGGCGTCGCCCTGCCTGCCGTCCGCGATGCGCACGGCCTGGCCGCGCGCGCGCAGCGCGGAGATCGTCGCCGCGCTCACCTTGCCGGCCTCGATCGTCGTGGAGTCGGGAAGCCACTGATGGTGGAGGCGCGGAGCGTCGACCGCCTGACGAATCGACTCGCCGAACGCCGTCACGCCCAGTACCACATCGAGCACCGTATTCGGAATGGTGCGGCCACCCGGGGATCCCGTGACGAGGGCGAGACGCCCATCACGCGTCACGATGGCGGGCGACATGGAGCTCAGCATCCGCTTCCCGGGTGCAATCAGGTTCGCCGGCGTACCGATGTCGCCACCGACGTTCGTGTCACCCGGCTTCTTGTTGAAGTCGCCCATCTCGTTGTTGAGAATGAACCCGGCGCCGCGAACCACGACGCCCGACCCGTACCCGCCCTCGAGCGTGTACGTGTTCGACACCGCGTTGCCCTGGGCGTCGACGACGGAGAAGTGCGTCGTCTCGTTCGACTCCGCCGTGCGAACCGTGAGGATGTCCGAACCGATGTCGACGCTCTTCGACGCGCGATCGCGTTTGATCCCGCGCGCGAGCGTGTCGGCGTAGGCCTTCGACGTTAGGCGCGCCACCGGCACCGTCACGAAGTCCGGGTCGCCGAGCCAGCGTGCCCGGTCCGCGTACGCACGCCGAGCCGCCTCGATCCGGAGCTGGAGGTAGTCGGGAGACCAGCGATCCATCTTCGCGACGCCGAAGTGCTCGAGGATATTCAGCGTCTCGAGCATGACGGTCCCGCCGGAGCTGGGAGGACCCATCGCGATGATCTCATAGCCATTGAACGTTCCCCGAACGGGCGCGCGCTCTTTCGCTTCGTAGCCGGCCAGGTCGGCCTTCGTGATGAGTCCTCCGTTCGCTTTCATCTGCGCTGCGATGCTGTCGGCGATCCAGCCGGTGTAGAAGGCGTCGGGGCCGTTCGCCGCGATCGCCTCGAGAGTGCGTCCGAGGTCCGGGAGTCGAATCGTGTCGCCCGCGTTCCATGTCCCTCCGCCCCGCTTCCCGTACGCCGCCACTGACGAGGGGAATGCCGACATGAACTTCTCGACCGCGGAGTTGAGGCTGGCCGCCAGGTCCTTCGACAGAGGAAACCCGCGTGACGCGAGTCGTGCCGCGGGGCGAACGACGTCGGCCCACGGGAGCTTGCCGAATTTGCGGTGCGCCGTCGCGAGCCCTCGAACCGTCCCGGGGACGCCCGGGGCGAGCCATCCCGCCCGCGTGAGCGACCGGTCGATCGTTCCGTCGGCGCTCAAGTACATCGTCGGCGTCGACGCGGCCGGGGCACGCTCGCGATAGTCGAACGAGGTCGCATTCCCGTCAGCCATTCGCACGATCATGAATCCGCCGCCTCCCAGGTTCCCGGCGCTCGGATGGGTGACGGCGAGGGCGAACGCCGTGGCCACGGCGGCGTCCACGGCGTTGCCGCCGCGCTGGAGGATCGACGCGCCGACGTCCGACGCGATGCCTGAAACGGACACGACAACACCGCGCCGTGATGCGACAACGTCCGCGCCCGGACGCGGTGCCGCCGACGACTGAGCTGGCGCTGTGGACGCCGAGACGAGGAGCGCCGAAGTCGCGGCCAGCGAGCGAAACAGGAACAGCGATTTCATAACGACGGGTCCGTCGGGGATGATGGGTCGCGCGAGCCCGCGCGGCGAACGCGCCGTACGGTGTGCAGAGCGACTTCCTGTTCGCAAGCCAGTCTCCACGCGGGGTTTGCCAGGGTGCCGCGTTTCCGGCAGCTTGTGCGTATGGCACGGCAGAACCCTGTGCTTCTCCCGCGCAGGCGCCCCAACCCATCCTTGGAGTGTCCATGGCCTTTTCGTTCCGTCGCATGTCCACGCGAGCGCTCGGGCTCTCGACGGCCCTCGCAATCGCGGTCGCGCCGGGCGCGCGAGCGCAACAGAACAGCGCCGACAACAACGGCAAGGAAGAGCTTCCGCCGAAAGAGCGACTCGCGGCCGAGACGTACGTGAAGCCGCCGTCGGCGATCGAGCGGCTCGTGACGGCGCCACGCGAGAACAACGTGACGCTGGACAACCAGAGCCCGAACCGGAAGTCTTTCCTCAAGCTGCAGAGCGAGGGGATGCCGAGCGTGCAGACGTTCGGCAAGCCACACTACTACCTCGCCGGGCTCCAGGTCGACTTCAAGGCGAATCGCGCGCGGGTTCTCACGACGCGCGGATCGAGCGGCCTGGAAATCGTGGATGCGAGCACCGGGAAATCACATACGATCGAGACGCCGAAGGGCGCGAGCGTGAGCAGCCCGCAGTGGTCGCCCGACGGGTCGAAGGTCGCCTACATCGCGAACTTCGATGATGCTTCGCGCTTGTACGTCGCCGACGTCGCGAGCGGCAAATCCCGACAGGTGTCACCGCGCGCGTTGCTCGCGACGCTCGTAACCACAGTCGACTGGACGGCGGATGGAAATCAGCTCGTCACGGTGCTGATTCCCGATGCACGCAAGGCGGAGCCGAAACGGCCGGCGATCGAGCCCGGGCCGCTCGTCCGCCTAACGGATGAGAAGAAGGAGAAGACCCGCAACTTCGCGAGCCTGCTCCGCGATCCGTTCGAGAAGGAGCTGATGGAGTATTACGTCACCGGCCAGCTCGCGACGATCAACGTGTCGAGCGGGGCAGTGAGGAAGATCGGCGCGCCGGAAATGATCTCGGCCGTCGATGCGTCACCGGACGGGAAGTACTTCCACGTGACGCTCATGCAGAAGCCATTCTCCTACATCGTGCAGTACAACTCGTTCGGCACGTCGGATCAGATCTGGGATACCAATGGGAAGGCGCTGGCCGTGGTCGCGACCCGTCCGCTGCGCGAAGTGGCGAGCCCGGATGACGACTTCTTCGGCCCGGTCGGCGCAGGCGCGAACGACAGCCTGCCGCGCAACATCGCGTGGATGCCTAACGGTCAGGGGATCTCTTACCTGCAGTACGATCCGCCGCCGCCGCGCGGTGCCGGCGCGGCCGCTGACACCGCCGACGCCAGCGCGCAGCCCGGCCAGGGACGCGCGAAGCGGAAGGACCATCTCTACCAGTGGACGCCGCCCTTCGACGCGTCATCGAAGAAGGCGCTGCTCGAGAGCGACAACCGCATTGGTGGCGTGCTGTTCACCGACGATGCCAAGTCGGTATTCGTGGCCGAGAACACGAATGGCACCGGCCACGTGTATGCGGTCTACTTCGACGAGCCAGGCAAGAAGTACACGATCTGGCGCGTGCGCGGCCTCAACGCGACGGTGACGGCGACGCGTGGGTTCGGTGGCGGTCGCGGCGGCAATGGCGCCGATTCGCTGACGTTCTATCAGAACCCCGGCACCATCGTGGCGAAGCGTGGTCGCAATGGTGGGCAGGTCGCCCAGCTGTCGACAGATGGGAAGTACGCGTTCCTCGAAGGCACTCGCTACTTCAAGACGTGGCAGGACTCGGCCCCGCACGGATTCGTGGACAAGGTCGAGATCAAGACGGGCCAGAAGTCGCGCGTGTTCGAGGGTCAGGCGGACATGTACGAGACGGTGACGGCCGCGCTGGACGATGACTTCTCGAAGTACGTGGTCTCACGCGAGTCGCGTACGCAGGTGCCTGACTCGTACCTGCGCGACGGCGCGTCCGGGCAGTTCACGAAGCTCACGAACAACAAGGATTACACGCCGGAGTTCACGGCGGCCGTGAGGAAGCGGATCCCGGTGACGCGCGCCGATGGCTACCACTTCATGGTGAACCTGACGCTCCCGTCGGACTACCGGCCGGGAACTCGCCTGCCAGCCATGTTCTGGTTCTACCCGTACGAGTTCACCGATCAGGGCGGATACGATCGCACGCAGCGGACGAACAACATCAACCAGTTCCCGCAGGCGGGCCCGCGGACGATCGAGTATCTCGTGACGCAGGGGTACGCCGTCGCGAACTTCGATCCGCCGATCATGGGTGCGAACGGCCGGATGAACGACAACTACGTGACCGATCTCGTTTCGAACCTGAGCGCCGTGCTCGATGAGCTGGACAAGGAGGGCTACATCGACCGGAGTCGCGTGGGCATCGGCGGCCACAGCTACGGCGCGTTCAGCACCGTGAACGCGATGGTGAACACGCCGTTCTTCAAGGCCGGGATTGCGGGCGACGGGATGTACAATCGCTCGCTCACGCCTAACGGGTTCCAGAACGAGCGCCGCGATTTCTGGGAAGGGCAGAAGACGTATCTCGACATGTCGCCGTTCTTCAAGGCCGACAAGCTGTCGGGCGCGCTGCTCATGTACCACTCGATCGAAGACCAGAACGTCGGCACGGATCCGATCAGCTCGATCCGCATGATGCACGCGCTGCAGGGGCTCGGGAAAGTCGCGTCGCTGTACATGTACCCGTACGAGGACCACGGGCCGGCGACGAAGGAGACGGTTCTCGACCAGTGGGCGCGGTGGACGGCGTGGCTCGACCTGTACGTGAAGAACGCTGGGAAGCCAAAGGACAAGGTGGCTTCGGAGTAAGGCCGGCGAAGTCACGATGCATAACGAGGCCGGCATCCGAAAGGGTGTCGGCCTCGATTCGCGGCTGTTCTCGATGATCCGTGTCGATGGTCAGGCCGCGGACGCCCGGCCGGAGCGCGAGTCCGTCGGCGACTCGTTGCGCAGCAGCGGACCAACGCGGTGGCGGCTTGCCACCTGCAACTTCGCCAGCGTTCGCTCAACGTGATTTCGCGCCGTGAAGAAGCGGACACCGAGGCGGTCGGCGATCTCGTTGTTCGACAGGCCTTCCGCGATCAGCCGCGCGACCTGAATCTCGCGCGTCGTCAGGCCGAACTGGTCGTGCAGGACGTTGTCGCTCAGAGGTTCCATCGCCGATGCGGACATCGTCACGAGCAGCGCTGGCTCCGCACCGATCAGCTCCTGGCCGACGACAGAGCCGCGAAGGTGAAAGACCGCCGCGCCGATACGTACGCTGCGCTCGATGTGACCGGAAGGCGCGTCGGCGGGTGACCGATCCGGTGCGAGCTTCCCCTGCGGTCGGCGTCGCGCGGACGCGCTGAACGTCCATGCCATGCGCTGTGCCTCGCTCCGCAAGCGCGCCGCATCCGCCGATCCCACCAGACGATCGAGCCCCACGTTGGCGTGCAGGAGCTGACCAGAGCCATCGAACAGCATCGCGGGGTCCGAGAGCGAGTCGAGCATCCGGACGACGTTGTTTCTCGACGCGATCGAGCCGATCCACGCGGCAATGCCGGCGCGGAACGCAGGCGCGATCGCACGCAACGCAGCGATGAGCTGGTACGGTGCGGGTCCGAGCTCGAGATCTCGATGGATGCAGACCGCAGCGACCGAACCGCTCGGGATGCGAATGCGAAGGCCCAGTGTCCCGGTCGGCGAGGGATTGCCCGAGCGCGTCGCGTCCGTCGCGAGATCATCACGCACCCAGAGCACGAGGTCCTCGGCACCGGGCTGCTGGAGTCGTTCGGTCGCTTCCTCGTGCAGCCCCCACTCGGCCTCGTGACCCACCGCGTTGGCGATCCGGCTGACGGCTCGCCAACGGGGCGTTGCCTCGGGAAGGAGAATGGCGCCGGCCGGGGCGTCGGCCAGGGCACACAGGGCGGCAGTCAATGCGTCGCCCCAATGGATGGCGTTTGGAAAGTCGAGCGGCGAAAGCGCTACCGAGATGGCGCGCTCCAGGGCCTCGAGGTGGCGGGCGTCGGAGCCCGACCCAACCCCGGGTGCGTCGTACGCGAGGGACATGACTGCTCCAAAGGTGCAGGGCTCGCGAGCAGACGTGCGCTCGCTGGCCCAGAGCGACGAGTTAGCGGTCGTCAAGACCGGCTTCCATGCACGGATAAACGAACGGCTCGGGCGAATCCTCTCACGTGTCGCCCCGGGTCATTCGACTCATGTGGTGCTCGCACCCGTCGCATACGATTCCGGCGTCCGGCGAAGCGCGCCCACTCGGCCGCGGCTCCCGTCGAACGGCTGCGTTCAAACGATGAAATTCGACTCTGACCCCAATTCTCCAATGAAGTATCTGACTGCATTTGCTTCGCTGATCGCAGTGGCCGCCACCGCTGGTGGTCAGGCCTCGCGCGCCGACCATGGCGCGATCGCGCGCCCGGCGTCTGTCACTGCGGCAAACGCCGTGATCCTCCGGCGCGATGGCATCCGGACGGTGACCGTGACGGCGAGCGACTATTCGTTCGCCGCACCGGACACGATTCCGGCGGGGCTCACCGAGCTTCGTCTGCTGAATCGTGGTACGGAGATGCACCACGTGATGCTCGTCAGGCTGGATGCGGGAAAGACGATGACTGACCTGTTCGCCGCGATGCAGCCAGACAGCCCGCCACCAGCGTGGGCGCACGACGCCGGCGGCCCGCAGACTCCGGGACCCGGCGGCGAATCGAACGCGATCCTGCGCCTCGTGGCAGGTCGCTACGCGATGATCTGCGTCATTCCCTCGCCTGATGGCAAACCTCACGTCATGAAAGGGATGGCGAAGGAGATCGTCGTCACCCCCGCGACGTCGAACACG
>JAJKIV010000111.1 GCA_021154285.1 Gemmatimonas sp.
CACCTCAAGGACGACGACCCGGAGCTCAAGCCCTGGGAAGAGCGGCTGAACGAGCTTGCTGGCGAGCCCGATGACATCGACGAGATGTTGGCGGAGATCGAGCAGCAGGCCGCCGACCAGGCGGCAGAGGAAGCGAAGGGGCAGCTCGAGCTGTTCGGCGGTCTCCTCTCGACCCTCGCCGACCAACGGGGGACGCCGTTGCGTCGCGAAGAGCCATCGCACGAAGTCCTCACTCGGGAAGGCAAGCCGTTCCGCGGCAGCTGGGACGAGATCGTCCAGATGATGCGCGACGCGAACACGGCCTTCGTGGGTCGCTCCATGCAGGAGTTCATGGCGACGGAAGCACGCCGTGGCTACTCCCTCACCGGCGTCACTATCCCGACGCGCGACGCGGAAAGCTTCATCCGCGGCAGCGCCGACGCGGGACTTCTGCGCATCGTCAAGTAAGCCCACCCCTCGGCCGTGACAACTTCGCAACAACGGGCCGCTCTCGCCGCACTCGATCAGGCGAGGCCGGCGATAGGTCGTCTTGATCTCTCGCGCGATCCAGAGGATCTCGCGGCTGACATTATTGAAGGCTGGCAGGCAGCCGAATCGGCGCTCCGATCCTTGATTGGATCGGCATCGCTGTCCGGACAGCCACTCATCAGGGAAGTCCGTCAGCGCGACTTGTTGACGCTGGACCAGGCACACGCGCTGGTCGAGTTCAGCGCCGCGCACGAACGCGCGCAGCGGACGGACTATCGGCCGTCGAACGGTGACATCGGCGCAGCGCGAGCGGGATTTCAGCAGCTCGAAGCCGCGTTACGGCAGGAGCGGGCGGCGCCGCCACCGCCACCGCCAGTTGCTGCTGCCGTCCCTGGTGCGGTTCCGGCGGCGCCAGCTCCGGACGTACCAGCGTTTCCCGGGGCGGGACGCCGCCGTGGCTTTCCGCTGATCGCGCTCATCGGCCTGCTCGTGTTGCTGGCCGCCATTGGCGGCGGGATCTACTACTTCACCGTCAGTCGTTCTTCCTCAGCGTTGCAGGCGGGAATCGCGGCATACTCCGCTGGTGACCGGAACGGCGCGAGGAACCATTTCTCTCAAGCGATGAAGGACGATCCGAAGGATGCGGACCCGCACATCTATCTCGGCCGCATGGCGCGCGACGAAGGGGATGCCGCAGCGGCGGTGCGCGAGCTGCAGACCGCGATCTCGCTCGAGCCTAACAACGCGACCGCTCAACGCGAGATGGGCGCGCATCTGCTCGCGCAGGCCACGGGTCAGTTGTCCACCGGCAACCTCCCGGGCGCGCTCCAGTCGCTGAACCTCTCCCGGAACTTCTACGTCAGGGCGGTTCAGCTGAACCCTGCGGATAAAAACGCGCAGGGCTACCTGGGCTGTGTGTTGATGCGTCTCGGCCGCGTGCAGGAAGCGAACAATTTCTGGCAGCGCGCGGGCCCGGGCCCGTGGACTCAATGTCAACCGCTTCCGACGCTGGCACCGCAGATGCCGGGGGCTCAGCCGCGGGTGCGGTGATCGAGCTCAGTCACGTCTCGAAAACGTTCGCGTCGCGGCCCGCGAGCCCGGCGCGTGCGCTCGACGACGTTTCGTTTCGTGTCGCAGCGGGTGAGGTAGGGGGCATCTCGGGACCGGCCGGTGCCGGGAAGTCGACGCTCCTCGCGATCGCCGCCGGCCAACTGCGACCGTCGAGCGGCAGCGTACGGATCGATGGCATCGAGCCACGGCGATTCGTCGAGCGCGAGGGGATCGCGTACATGCCGCAACCGCTCGCGCTTCCCGGCGGCTGGCGAGTGGCGGACGCCCTGACGCGTCTGGCCGTGCTGTCGGGCGTCCGGCCGACGTACACGAAGCACCGCGTCGAAGCGGCGATGCGCGAGCTCGGGTTGTACGACGATCGACGGCGGAGAGTGCGGTCGCTCAAGGGCGACGCGCGCCTGCGACTCGGGCTGGCGCAGGCGATCGTCGCGGACCACCGCGTCATTATCCTCGACGAGCCATTGGACGGCATGGGCCCCGAGTCGCTCGATCGCCTGCGCGAGCTCATCGTTAGGCTGCGCGCGTTCGATCGCGCGATTCTCATCGCGTCGCGCGATACGGCGGAGCTGCAGCGCCTCACGGATCGGGTGACGCTCATCGACCGCGGTCGCACGCGCCGTCCGGGTACACCGCGACGGGCAACGCCGGCGGACGCGGAGGGCGTCTTCCACATCACGCTGCATCACGGCGGCGAGCACGTGCTCGCCGTGTTTCCGAATGCGATCTCGCTCGGCCGATCGACGTATGCGGTACGCGTGGCTGGCTTCGGGCCCCTCAATCACGGCCTGCGCGAGCTCCTCGACCGAGGGGCGCTCCTTGCGGCTGTCACGCCGGCTCACGCGGCCGTAGACACGAATGCGCTGGCCGTTAATGAGGTGGGGACGTGAAGGGTCGGCTCACCGCGTACGCCGGGTATCAGCTACGCGACTATTTCGTGACGCGGGCGCTGCCGACGTTGATCGCGAGCGGGCTCGTTGCGTGGGGGCTCGCCGCCGCGCGTGGGATAACGCTATCGGACCTCGATCCTGCCGGTGGCATCGACGCCCGCGACCGAATTCAGCAGACGTTCGAGCTCGTGCTTGCAGCCTTTGCCTTCGTCGCAGGTGCCGCCGCTGCACACGGTGTCGTGGCGCGTCATCGAGCGCGCGGGTATGACCGTCTCGTGTTCTCGCGTCCAGTGAGCCCCGTTCGCTATTACACGCAGGGAGTCGTCCTCGCCGGGATCGGCGCCGTGATTCTCGGCATAGTAGGCGCCGAGGTGTTTGCGGTGGCGGTGCACCCTGTGTCGTTGCCGGGAGTTGCGGGCTACGTCGCACTCGCCTGGCTGCTGGTCGGTGGGCTCGCGTTTCTACTCTCGACAGTGACCGCGTTCTACCTGCCGTTGCTCGTCCTCGTGCTCGCGGCCGATCTGGCGCTCGACCACTTCGCTGGTGAGTTGTCCGCAGCCGGTGTGGGCCCTGTCGCGGCAATTTTGCAGTTCGCACTACCTCCTGCGCACGTTCTCGTGACACTCCGCGGGGAGTTTGCGCGAGGCTTGGCCATCGATCCCCGCGCGCTTGCGTGGCCGGCGGGATTCGGACTTGCCTGTATCGTTGCCGCGATGGTTCTTCTTCGCCGCCGTCCCTTTCGCTCATGACCTCGATCGTTTCGCGCCCGGTTTCGCTGGACCCCGCTTCGGTGGAGCGCGAGGTGCTGCCTAACGGGCTTACCGTTCTCGTCCGCCGAGACGATTCGGCGCCCGTCGTCGCGATCGTCACCCACGTGAAGGCGGGGTACTTCGATGAGACCGACGACGTCGTCGGCATCGCTCACGTGCTCGAGCACATGTACTTCAAGGGGACGCCGACGCGTGGCGTCGGCGTCATCGCCAAGGAAACGAAGGGGAGCGGCGGTTACCTCAACGCCAGCACGATCTACGACCACACCGTGTACTACACGGTCCTCCCGTCGTCCGGGCTGGTGGCGGGCCTCGAGATCCAGGCCGACGCGTACGCCAACTCGGTGATCGACGCTGGTGAGCTCGCCCGTGAGCTCGAGGTGATCATCCAGGAGGCGAAGCGGAAGACCGACAATCCGTCGGCCGTCACGACCGAAACGCTGTTCGAGCTGCTTCATGATCGGCATCGCATGCGACGCTGGCGGATCGGGCGGGAACCCGAGCTTCGGCGCCTAACGCGGGACGACCTCATTCGCTTCTACCGGAATTTCTACCGGCCGTCGTCGACGATTCTCTCGATCGTGGGTGACATCGACGTCGCTGAGGCGCTGGGGCACGTCCGTCGTCTGTATGGCGCCCTCGAGTCGGCGCCGGTGATCCGGACGCCCGGGCCCGAAGAAACGGGGCAGGATCGGTTTCGGTATCGTGAGCTGTCGGCCGACATTGCCCAGACGCAGATCGTGTTTGGATGGCGGACGCAGCCTACGATGCACGACGACACGCCCGTGCTCGATCTGGCATCGAACATTCTCGGATCGGGGCGAGCGTCGCGCCTCTATCGCGCCGTGCGCGAGCGCCAGCTCGCGGCGTCCGTGAACGCCTACAACTACACGCCGACCGACATCGGCGTGTTCGTCATTCACGCTGAGATGCCGCCAGCCTCAGTGGGGCGGGCGTCCGGGGCGATCTGGGACCAGGTGCGCGTGATGCGCGACGAGGGCATCGCCGCCCAGGAGGTGACGCGCGCGCAGCGCGTTTTCGAATCGCGATGGCTCCGCCATCTCGAGAGCATGGAGGGTCAGGCGACGCACCTGGCCGAGTGGGAGGCGTTAGGCGACTGGCAGCTCGGCGATCGATACTACGAGCACATCACGGGCGCCACGCCCGCCGCCATCACGGATGCGGTCCAACGCTATCTCACGCCCGACCGGGCCGCGTGGGTGGTGTACCGGCCCTCGACGTCGCCTGCGGTTGCCCAGGACGCCGCGGCGGCGAGAGCATTGCTCGACGGCGCGCGTGCCGAGCCGCTTCCGGCGGCCGGCGGCGTCACCGAACCCGCGACACCAGCCGCGCTCGCGCCCATCGATTTCGAGCGGGAGGACGGCGCGGTGCGGCTCTATCGAACAGCGGCCGGGGTTCCAGTACTCGTCAGGCGGCGTGGCGGCGCGCCGATCACGCACGTCGGCCTTTACACGCTCGGCGGTGCCGCTACGGAGCCCGCACACCTCTCGGGATTGAGCACGCTGCTCGTTCGCACGTCACTCAAGGGAACCGAGCGGCGCTCGGCGACGGCAATCGCCGAGGAGTCGGAGCTGCTGGGCGCAGTCATCGGAACGAGTGCGACGGCCGACGGCGTGGGCTGGACGATATCGGTTCCCGCGCCGCGTGTGGCGGCGGCAATCGACCTCCTTGCGGACGTCGCGCAGCGCCCGACGTTTCCGGAGGACGCGTTCCAGACGGAACGCACGGTTGCGCTGGCGAACGTCGCGCAGCAGCGCGACGACATGTACCGCCACCCGGTGCGTCTCGCCATGCAGGCCGCCTACGGGGCGCACCCGTACGCCCGCTCCGTCCTTGGCACGGAGGAGACGTTAGGCGCGATCGATGCGGGCGCGTTGCGAGCATGGCACCGCGACCGCGTCATGCGTGCGCCGGCGGTGATCGCAGTCGTTGGGGACGGCGATCCGGACGACCTGGCTGCTCACCTGGGCCTCGCGTTCGACGGGGTCGTTGCCGCGCCGGGCGAGCTCGTTCCCGCGCCCCACTGGCCGCAGGAAACGGCGGTGCTCGCGGAGTCTCGCGACAAG
>JAJKIV010000112.1 GCA_021154285.1 Gemmatimonas sp.
GAACCAGGGCGTCCTCTGGCCCAAACGGTAGAAGCACTGCACAGGTTATTGGTTACTGGAATTGGTTGCAGGTAATAGAACCAATTACCCGTACCAGTAACCTGTCACCAGTCGCTGTTGCTTAGCGACTTTGTTCTGCGATCCATGCGTCGAGCAGGTACCTGGCGACGCTGTCGCTTCGCGGCACTCGGAAGGTCGCGGTCTCGTCCCCCCATTCGCCGAACTGTGAGACCTCCGCTGCCGTGAACCAGCGTGCGTCCTCGAGCTCATCGGTGTCGAGGACGATCTCTTCGGTCTCGGCAACCGCGCGAAAGCCCATCATCATCGTGTACGGGAACGGCCAGGGCTGCGACGCCTGATAGCGGACGTCGAGCACGCGGACGCCGGACTCCTCCCACATCTCTCGCGCCACCGCCTCCTCGAGACTTTCACCCGGCTCCACGAATCCCGCGAGCAACGAATATGCGCCGCGCGGCAGCCGTGTGTGACGGCCGAGGAGGCAGCGTTCGGGCTGACCGCCGGACGACGGACGTGTGACGAGCATGATCACCACCGGATCCGTGCGCGGAAACGACTCGAGCTTGCAGTCGGGGTTCGTGCATCGCCGTAGGTGCCCTGCACGCTGGCTCTCCATGGGTGATCCGCAAACCGTGCAAAAGCGATGGCGCTTTTGCCACGCGATCATCGCTCGGGCGTACGCCAGCATCGCGGCCTCCGCAGGCGGAACGAGCGATCCGATCTTGCGAAGATCGGCGAACTCACCCGCATCGCGGATTTCGGGGACTTCCCCGATCAGCTGACTCGACACGTCGACACCGAACATCGGGACTTCGCCGTCGAGCCCAAGGAACACCCAGCTGGCGCCGCTGGTCACCACGCGTTCACCCACGGTCGAGAGTGGGATAATGGCCGCGCGGGTATCCTCGCGCCGATCGGCTCGGGTCACGAAGTTCCGATCGTCTTGGAGAAGCACGGCCATCGCGGCTTCGCTCACGAGGGCGGCGGAGATCCAGTCCTCATCTTCGCGCAGCTTGGTCGCGCGATCCAGGACGCCGCCCGCGTAACGGACAGGTGACATAGGCAGACGTGGGTTACGGTCGGTCGGACGCAGCAGTCAGGCTCCACAGGAAACTATCGGGCCCGGCCTGCTCGATGGCGTCGACAACCCTTCAGGAGAGCGCCATGTCCTTCCCCGTCGTCAACAACGTCGCGGTCCTCGTGAGTGGCGTCGTGATCTTCCTGCTCGGCGGCCTCTGGTACTCGCCCGTGCTGTTCGCGAAGCGTTGGGTCGCGTTGATCGGCAAATCCTCGGAGGAGCTCAGGGCAAGCGCCGGCAACATTCCGGTCAGCTACGTGTTCGTGTTTCTGTGCGGGCTCGCGACGGCGTGGGTCATGGCGCTCGTGGTTGGGAATTTCGCGACCGCAACTGCGATCGACGGCGCCCTCATCGGCGCGCTCTGCTGGCTCGGGTTCGCCGGAGCGACGAGCTTCGGAACGGCGCTGTTCTCCGGCAAGCCGAAGGCGCTGTGGTTGATCGATTCGGGGTTCAACCTGATGGCGTTCGTGATCGCCGGCGTGATCCTCGCTGCGTGGCGCTAATTGGGTTCGTTTGGGGTCAGAGTCCATTTTCATCGTTCGGTTGCCTCACGACATCGGTCGATTCCTTGCGTTGGATTCGTCCGCGCGTGCCTTGAAACGATGAAATTCGACTCGGACCCCATTGCGAGCCGTGACGGCATATCGAGTTGGCTGTGCAGGGTGGGCGATTCCCAAAGCCCATAAGTCGGAGTTCCCTGCCGACGGTTCGCACCTCCAGCGCTACGCCGCTCGATTCCCGGCCGTCGAGATCAACTCGAGCTTCTACCAGCCGCACCGGCCGGCGACCTGGTCGCGATGGGCCGAGAGCGTGCCCGACGACTTCCGATTTTCGGCCAAAGTGCCGAAGGCCATCACCCACAAGCAGCGCCTCTCGGACGCCGCCGCGTTACTCGACACGTTCCTCGCCGAAGTAACCTGCCTCGGCCCGAAGCTCGGGTGCCTGCTCGTGCAGTTGCCGCCCAGCCTCGTGTATGACGCAGCGACCGTCGAGTCGTTCTTCGAAGACTTCCGCTCACGCTTTGACGGCGCCGCCGTGGTCGAGCCGCGGCACGCGAGCTGGTTCACGCCCGATGTTGCCGCCCGCCTATACGCGCTTCGCATCGGGCAGGTCGCGGCCGACCCCGCGGTCGTGCCCGAGGCCGCAGAGCCGGCGGGCTGGCCGGAGATCGCCTACGTACGACTCCACGGCTCACCGGAGATCTATTACTCCAACTACGACGAGCCCTACCTCGATCGTCTGGCCGCTCGGATGCGCGAGTACGCGACGCGCGCGCGCGACGTCTGGTGCATCTTCGACAACACGGCCCGCTTCGCCGCGACACCTAACGCCCTGAGCCTCCTCGGCCGCCTTTCGTAACGCCGGGTCAGGCCAGGCTATCGCAGAGCAGGCAGGATCGTCTCGAACAGCATGTCGAGCGCCGGATCCGGCCCGTTCGTAATTCCGGCGTTGATCGCCACGACGAGGTCGTACTTCGGGACGACGAAGAGCCACTGCCCCTGCGCGCCGGATGCCGCGATCACGATGTCGGTCGTGCTTGCGTCAGGCGGGCCCCCGTCGAGCGTGTAGAGCCACCAGAGATACCCGTAGCTCGACGTCCGGCCGCCCAACCGATACGTCGGTGTCACGAGTGGCCGAGTGGACTCCGCAATCCATGCGTCTGGTACGATCTGCGTCCCGTTCCACTTTCCGCGTCGTAACACGAGGTAGCCGACCCGGGCGAGGTCGCGGGTGCTCATGTACAGCCCACCGCCAGTGTGCGGCAGCAGATCCGGGAACCCACGAACCCATTTGTCGCCCGTGATACCGATTGGACGCAGGAGATACGTGCGGGCGTAGTCCGCGGTGTTCATTCCCGCCGCCAACCCGATCGCGCCGCCGAGGGCGATGACGCCGCCGCTGTTGTACTGCCATCGCGTGCCTGGCTGCTCGCGCATCGGCCAGTCGATCACGAAGCGCAGCCAGTCCGTCTGCAGCTGATTGAGCTGCTCGAGCGGTGATCCCGAGTAGCTGTCCTCGTTCCAGTCCATGCCGGTCCGCATGGTGAGAACGTCTCGAACCGTCAGCGCTTGCTTGCGGTCATCGAGATTGGCGATCGGCGCATAACGAGCGAACAGATCGACCAGCGGCTGGTTGACGCCCTGCAGGTCACCGCGCGCAATGGCGATCCCGGTGACGAGCGATGTCACGCTCTTGGTGACCGACTGTTCGGTGTGAATCGAATCGGCGGTCCAGCCGGCGAAGTACTCGTCGGCGATGACGTAGCCCTTCCGCACGATGACGAGCGAATGCTCGGCGCTTAACGACCCGGCGCGAAGCCGTTCCGTGAGTCCAGCGATGGCCGACGCGTTGACGCCGACCTGCGCGGGCGACGCCGTACGCCACGACGCCGCCGGCCAGTACGACTCGGTGTCGGCACCCAATTGCTCGACCGGTGCCGACGTGTCCGAGTTGCACGCCAGCCCGAGGAGGGTACTCAACACAACCAGCACGCGTATCACGGCAGTTCGTCGTTGCGAGGAAATGGGGTCAGAGTCGAATTTCATCATTCCCACGCCCGCGTAAGAATGATGAAATTCGACTCTGACCCCATTTTCCACCAACCATGAGCCACACCCAAGCCGCGGAGGGCCTCATCGCGGCCGGCCGGCGGTTCCACACGCGCGGCTGGGTCCTTGGCACGAGCGGGAATTTCAGCGTCGTCACCTCACGCGACCCGCTCCGCCTGGCGATCACGGCCAGCTCGGTCGACAAGGGCGCGCTCGAGCCATCCCACATTCTCGACATCGACGAGACCTGCGCCGTTCACGGCGGAATCGGGAATCCGTCGGCCGAGACGCTGCTTCACTTCGAGATCGTGCGGCGGCGCGGCGCGGGAGCCGTCCTCCACACGCATTCGGTGTGGGGCACGGTGCTCTCCGACTCTCACGGGCTCGACCGTGGACTCGCCATCGAAGGCTACGAGATGCTCAAGGGACTCGACGGCGTGCGCACACACGAGCATCGTGAATGGGTCCCGATCGTCCCCAACGACCAGGACATGACGCGGCTCGCGTCGGTAGTGGGCCGCATATTGGACGAGCACCCGGGCGCGCACGCGATCCTGCTCCAACGTCACGGTATCTACACGTGGGGCGCGACGCTTGCGGACGCGGTGCGACATATCGAGATCCTCGAGTTCCTGCTCGAGACCATCGGACGCACGCGGGCGTACCGGTTACGCGGAGGACATGATGGCCCTGCTCAAGGTTCCTGAAGAGAATCGCACGCTGACCGACGCCGACGACGTTCGCGGCTTTCTCGCCGAGCACGGAATCGAGTACGAGCACGCCGGTTCGGCGCCGGGACTCACTCCCGACTCGAGCGCTGATGACATCCTGTCCGCCTGGGCACCGAAGATCGACGAGCTCAAGGCACGGGGGGGCTACGTCGTGGCCGACGTGATCGACGTGAAGCCGGACACGCCGAACCTCGACGCGATGCTCAAGCGCTTCTCGAGCGAGCACTGGCACGATGAGGACGAGGTGCGCCTCATCGTCGAAGGCCGCGGACTCTTCCACATCCACCCCGGCGACAAGCCCGTGTTCGCGCTGGAGGTCGAGCCCGGCGACCTGATTCGTGTTCCGCGCGGCACGCACCACTGGTTCGACCTGTGTGGCGACAAGCGCATTCGCGCCATTCGCCTGTTCCAGGACAAGTCGGGCTGGACGCCGCACTATACCGAGAGCGGGGAGGATACGAAGTTCCAGCCGCTCTGCTTCGGCCCGTCGTACATTCCCGCCACACGCGTCGACCCCGGCCTCCGGGTGTGACGGTCGCGTTAGGCTCGCTCGGCGTGCGCGGCGTGGTGCTCGACATCGAGGGCACCACGACGCCGATCTCGTTCGTGTTTGACGTGCTGTTCCCGTATGCCCGCACGCACCTGCGTGACTTTCTCGAGACGCACGGGCCGTCGGGGCTTCTGGCCGAGGCGGACAGACTGCTTCGGGAAGAGCATGCCGAGGACGTGCGGCGCGGTGACTCACCACCGCCGCTGCCGGCGGACGTGAGCAGCGGCAACGCGGTGGACCTCGAGCCGTACGTCCTCTGGCTCATGGACCGCGACCGCAAGTCTCCGGGGCTCAAGCTGCTGCAGGGGCTCATCTGGCAAGGCGGCTTCGCGGACGGCTCGCTACGGGGCGAGATCTTTCCGGACGTCGCCCCTGCCCTGGATCGGTGGCGGTCGCGCGAGATCGACGTCGCGATCTACTCGTCAGGCAGCGTGCTGGCGCAGCGCCTCATCTTCGGTCACACGGCGTCGGGAGACCTGACGCCACGCATCAGCCAGTTCTTCGACGCGACGATCGGCCCGAAGCGGTCGGCGGACAGCTACCGGCAGATAGCGGCGGAGCTCAACCGGCCGCCTAACGAGCTGCTGTTCCTCTCCGACGTCCACGCCGAGTTGCTGGCGGCGCGCGCGGCGGGTTTCAAGGCCATGCTGTGCGTTCGCCCCGGGAATCCGGAGCCGGCCAGAGAAGGCGAAACGGCAGTCGAGACATTCGACGAGATCACCGCGTGAGAACATAACGGCGCACCGCCGTAACGACGCAGGGCCCTGCGTCGTTCGGGCCCTGCGAATCTCAATCAGTGTCGCCTCATATTGATTTCCATATCTTGACAATCAAGAGGAGCGAGACTTACTTGTCGAGACATGGAAGACAACACGGACGTCATTCAAGGCACGCTGGATATGCTCATCCTCAAGACCCTGAGCCTCCAGCCCCTCCACGGATTCGGCATCGCCCGGCGCATCGAGCAGATCTCGCGCGGGGTCTTCAAGGTCAACCCCGGATCGCTCCTCACCGCCCTGCAGCGGCTCGAGCGCGCCGGCTGGCTCGACGCCGAATGGCGCGACACCGAGAACGCCAGGCGCGCGAAGTACTACGCGCTCACCCGCGCCGGCCGAAAGCAGCTCGACGAGGAGACGGCCGACTGGAACCGCCGCGTGTCCGCCGTCGCTCGGCTCCTCAAAGCCGAGGCGTGACGTCCACATGCGTCTCTTCCGCCAACTGACCCGCGGGCTCCGCGCGCTCACGAATCGTTCCGCCACCGATCGAGAGATCGACGACGAGGTCCAGCACTACCTCGCGCAGGCCGCGGCCGAGTACGAGCGTCGCGGCGTGTCGCGCGCCGATGCCGCACGCATAGCACGACTGGAGCTGGGCAACGCCACCAACGTCCGCGAGGAGGTTCGCGGGTACGGATGGGAGAACATTGTCGACTCCACGCTCGCCGATCTGCGCTACGCGACGCGACGCCTCAGGTCGTCGCCCGGATTCACGTTCGTCACCACCCTCACCCTCGCGCTCGGGATCGGCGCGACCACGGCGATCTTCAGCGTCGTCAACGCCATCCTCTTCGATCCCCTGCCCTACCCGCATCCCGAGCGCGTGGTCGCGATCCGGGAGCTGGGGACCGACGGCGCGGCGAATGGCGGCACGTTCGGCATGTACCACGCGTTCGCCACACGCGCGCGGTCCTTCGACGCGGTCGCTGTCTTCAAGTCGTGGCAGCCGACCATCACCGGACGCGGTGAACCCGAACGACTGGAAGGCCAGCGCGTCAGCGCCGGCTACTTCCGCGCGTTAGGCATAGCGCCGGCCATGGGCCGCGATTTCGATGCGTCCGATGATCGAATGAACGGGCCGCGCGCCGTGATCCTGAGCGACGCCGCGTGGCGACGGCATTTCCAGGCCGACCACGCCATCGTCGGCAAGACGGTCACGCTCGATGACGACAGCTACATGGTCATCGGCATCATGCCGGCGAGCTTCGACAACGTGCTGGCGCCGCAGGCGCTGTTATGGGCTCCCCTCCAATACGATCTCACACAGGGACGAGCGTGGGGACACCATCTGCGCACCATCGCCCGCCTGTCGCCTGGCGTGAGCGTCGATCGCGCCACGCGTGAGGTGGAAACGATCGGCCGCGCCGTGTTGGCCGAACAGCGACCGGAGACGTACGACCCCGCGACGCGATTCGACGCCACGTCGCTTCGTGGTGAGCTCACGCGCGGGGTGCGCTCGGCGCTGCTGGCGATCATGGCCGCGGTCGCGCTCGTTCTCGTGATCGCGAGCGTGAACGTCACGAACCTCCTGCTCGCGCGCGGCGCGCGGCGACGCGGGGAGATCTCGCTGCGCGCGGCGCTCGGTGCCGCTCGCGCTCGTGTCATGCGGCAGTTGCTGACCGAGACTCTTCTCCTCGCGACGATAGGCGGCACGCTCGGTCTCGTCGTCGCAGTGCTCGGCCTCCGCGCGCTCGTCGCGCTCAGCCCGGCCGAGCTTCCGCGCGTTGCGGCGATCGGCATCGATGGGACGATGTTCGCGTTCGCGCTCGTCGTCACGACGATAGTCGGCGTTGTGTCCGGACTGGCGCCCGCACTCCAGGCGATGCGCGTAAATCCCGGCGAGGATCTCCAGCAGGCGTCGCGTCGAACGGTCGGCGGATTCGGTCACACGCGTGCGCTGCTCGTGAGTAGCGAAGTCGCGATTGCGCTGGTGCTACTCGTGAGCTCGGGCCTCCTGCTGCGCAGCGTGGAACGGCTCTTCGCGGTCGATGTCGGGTTCAATGCGTCGAACGTGCTGACGATGCAGATCCAGGCAACGGGCCACCGGTTCGACCCCGAAGGCGCGACGGCTCGGTTCTTCGAGCAGGCGCTCGACAATGTCAGGCAGGTGCCCGGTGTCACGAACGCGGCCCTGACGAGTCAACTCCCGCTGAGTGGCGACGCCGACCTGTATGGCGTCTTCTTCGAGCC
>JAJKIV010000113.1 GCA_021154285.1 Gemmatimonas sp.
GCGGCGATCACGTCGAGCTCCGTGCCGATGGCGACCGTCGGGTCACCCTGGCGAAGACGCGAGAGCTGCATGACACCGGCGAGCCCGAACAGCAGGCCCGCGGACCCGTACGTGATGAGGCGCAGGCGATTCGTGTCGATGCCACAAGCGCGGGCGGCCGCCTCGTTCGACCCCAGCGCGAACACGCGTCGTCCGTACACGGTTTGCCTGAGCACGGCGGCCGCGACGAGCGCCAGCACGAGCGCGACCCACACACCCGGAGGAACGAGCAACCACTTCTGCCGGGGGAACGTGATCAGCAGATCGTTGATCCAGGTGGCCGGCACGTTGACGGTCTGCTCGTTCGCGAGCCACTTCGCCATGCCGCGCGCTATCCCGAGCATGCCGAGCGTCGCGATGAATGGCACGACGCGCAGCCCGGTGATGAGCGCACCGTTCACGAGCCCCACGAGGCCGCCCATGGCGACGGCCCCCACGATGGCCATCAGCGGCGGCCAGCCAGCCACCAGGCCTAACGCGGCCACCACACCGGTCAGCGCGATCGCGGACCCGACGGAGAGGTCGATGCCGCCGCTCACGATGATCATCGTCATGCCGATGCCGCCGAGGGCGACGATGACCGTCTGCGAGAGGACGATGCGGAGATTGAGCGGCGACAGGTAGTGCGACGGCTCCCCGGTCAGCACCGCGAAGGCAGCCACCACGATGACGAGTGCGAGCGCCGGCCCGACGCGCGTGAGCGAACGGCGCAGCACTTACCCGCGCGCCACCGATGTGGAGAGGTGCATCACCGCGACTCTCGTGCGGTGGCCCCGGGGCAGTAGCCGATGGCTCGCAGCATGGCGGCGCCTTCGGCGTCGGACAGAAACGGTGCCCATGCCGGAGACTTCGCGAACTGGAAGTAGTTCTCATGCTCGCTGATGCCCCGCGCGACAAGTTCGCGGGCCTTTGGCATGTCGCCATGCGAGGCGTACACCGGCCCGAGCACTGTCGACTCAATGAATCCGCTGATTGCCCGACCGCGCAGCTCATCGAGGATGGACTCGACGGCAGTCCGCTCTCCACGTCTGGCGTGAATCGCGGCCATCTCGGCGAGGATGCGAGGGTTTCGCCCCGACATTGGGAGCGCCTCGTGCGCAGCCGCCATCGCGTCGTCGTCGCGTCCGAGGAGGGAGAGCGTCCAGACCAGCGCCCAGCGCCCGGTGAATGCCTGAGGGTCGAGGGCTACGGCCTGGCGTGCTTCACGAAGGGCTTCCTCGTTCAGGCCCACGCACGAGAGTGAGAGTGCCTCGAGCGCGGCTGCCCAGGCGTTGAGCGGATCGGCGCGTCTGGCCGTCCGGAGATGTTGGAGCGCCTGCGCGATGCGCTGCGCCGCCGTGTCCGAGCGCAGCGCGAGCACGAATGCGCACTCGGTCAACGCTTGCACGCGCAAGGGCTCGCGAGCGAGGACGCGGTCGTAAAGTCTTACCGCCGCCTCGATGTCCAGGTCGTGCACGGACGCAATGTTCGCGAGCGTGGACAGCGCTTGCCCGTTTTCCGGATCGAGTGTGAGCGCACGGTCCAGGGCCGCGCGCATGCGCGGAACCGTCTCGATGGCCGGCGCCATGCCGTAGATCCATTTCAGCCGAAGGGCGTCGCCTAACAAGGCGTGCGCCTCGACGAGCTCCGGATCGAGGGCGATCGCGCGCTCGAAGCAGGGAAGCGCATCGAGAATGGCACGTCCGCGCTGGGCGAGCAGGACACGTCCCTTGAGAAGGAGCTCATACGACTCGACGTTGCGTGGTCCGGCGCGCGTTTCGCCGCGGTCCGACGACTCGAGGAGCGACAGTTGAAGCTTGGCGGCAATCGCGCCGGCGATCTCATCCTGCAGCGCAAACACATCCACGAGCTCACGGTCGTAGCGCGCGGACCAGACGTGATAGCCGTCGTCCGCGGTGATGAGCTGCGCCGTGATGCGCAGGCGTGGGCCGGCTTTGCGAACGCTCCCCTCGAGCACATGCCGCACGCCGAGCTTCTCGCCGACGACGCGCAGGTCCTCATTCCTGTCCTTGAAGGCGAAGCACGACGTGCGAGCGGCCACACGAAGCCCGTCGATCTGCGCGAGCACGTTGATGATCTCTTCGGTGATCCCGTCGGCGAAATAGGCGTCATCCGCACTCGCGCTCATGTTGGCGAATGGGAGGACGGCCACCGAGGGATCGGTCCGCTTCGGCGCCGGCCCAGGTGTTTGCTGCGAGTGCAGCGCAGAAACCGTGAGCGCGCCGGTCGCGATCCGGGCGGCACGGTCCTTCTCGAGCAGACGCTCGATCGTGCGGCTCACCCCTGCCGGAATCCCGGGGCGCGTCGCAGTAACCGCGGGTGGTGTGTGGTGGAAGCGCTTCGCGATAACCGCCTGTATGCTCGGGCCGGTGAAGGGCGCCTCGCCCGTCAGCATCTCGTACAGCACGCAGCCTAACGCGAAAAGGTCGCTCCGTCCGTCGATCGCATCGCCGGCGGCCTGCTCGGGGCTCATGTAGGCTGGCGTGCCCACCACGACGCCGATCTGCGTATGCGTCGTCGAATCAGCCGCCGCGGCCAGGATCGCCTTCCCGACGCCGAAGTCCGCGACCATCGCGTGACCTTCATGCAGCAGGATGTTCTCCGGCTTGATGTCACGATGCACGACGTCGGTCCGATGCGCGTAGTCGAGCGCATCCGCGACCTCGCTCGCAATGCGCGTCGCGGCATCGACAGGCAGCTGGCCTTCCTGGCGCAGACGGTCCCGAAGGGTCTGTCCCTCCATCACCGGCATGACGAAGTAGAGGAACCCGTTGGCCTCTCCGGAATCGTAGAGCGGGAGGATGTGTGGATGCGTCAGCTTTGCGGCGAGTCGGATCTCCCGCAGAAAGCGCTCTCGGCCTAACGATTCGGCGAGCTCGGCACGCAACACCTTGATGGCGACCCGACGATCGTGTCGGAGATCATGCGCCAGATAGACGGTCGCCATGCCGCCCGAGCCAAGCTCGCGCGCGATGCGATACCGATCCGCCAACCCTGCAGCGAGGTTGGTGAGCGTCGTATCGGTCATCGAGTGGCTCGCACTGGAATGTGGGTCACACGCCCGCGACTTTGGGGCGACGCCGTCCGTGCCCCGTCGCTCGCTCGAACGCGTGCGCGAGCTGCAGCACGCTCCAGTCATCGCGGTGACGCCCCACGATCTGCAGCCCGACCGGCAATCCCGTGCTCGTGAACCCTGCGGGCACCGAGATGGCGGGCGTCGCCATGAACGTCACGTACCAGCAGCTTCGCATCCAGTCGATGTAGGTCGCCATCGGGACGCCGGCCACCGCCGTCGGATACTTGATCGTCACATCGAACGGCTCGACCTGCGTGACCGGGCACACGAAGTAGTCGTAGCGCGAGAAGAACGCCTCGGCCTGATTGTAGAACTGATCCTGCCGCTCCGACGCGCGCGCTACGTCGGCCGCCGTCTGTCGCTCCGCTTCGTCGATCTCCCAGTGGATCGTGTCCTTGATCCAGTCGGGCCGCTGCTTTGCCAGCGCCGCGTAGCTCGTGTGATACGAGAGGTGACGCAGCGTGGGGAACGCCTCGTCGACGCCAGTGAAGTCCGGCTCCGCCTCCTCGACCACACAGCCTAACGACTCGAAGGTGCGACGAGCATCGCCGACGACGCGCGTGATCTCGGGCTCGAACGGAATGCCACCCAGATCCTTGTACCACGCGACGCGCGTGCCCTTGAAGTCGCGGTCGAGCCGGCCGGCGAACCGCGCGGGATCGTCGACGAGCACCAACGGATTGTGCTTGTCGGGTGCGGCAATCACGCTCAGAAACAGTGCCACGTCCGCGACCGAGCGCGCCATTGGGCCGCTCGTCGAGAGCGGCGACCACGAGCCGCGTCCCGCGCTCACGCGACCCGGCGATGGACGGAAGCCGACCACGTTGCAGAACGCGGCCGGATTGCGAAGCGATCCGCCGGTGTCGCTGCCGTCAGCGATAGGCACCATGCCGCATGCGAGCGACACCGCCGCGCCGCCGCTCGATCCCCCACAGGTGCGCGTCACGTCGTACGGGTTTTTCGTCGCCCCGAACACCGTGTTGAACGTGTGCGAGCCCGCCCCAAATTCCGGTGTGTTCGTCTTGCCGAGGGTCAGCGCGCCGCCTTTGCGAATGAGCGTGATGATCGGCGCATCGGTGTCGGGGATGTGGTCGCGGAAGAACGGGGACCCGTGCGTCGTGCGAATTCCCTTGGTCTCGACGAGGTCCTTGTGCGCTATTGGAAGTCCGTGCAGCGGCCCGCGCGGCTTCCCGCGTGCGAGCTCCTCGTCGGCGGCCGCGGCGTCGGCCATCGCGCGCTCCGCAATGAGCGTCACGATCGAATTGACGGCGGGGTTCACGCGCTCGATCTGCGCGAGGTGCGCCTGCATCACCTCGCGAGCGGACACTTTCTTCGAGCGAAGCATGGCCGCGAGGTCCGTCGCGGAGGTGAAGCACAGATCGCTCGGCGCGCGTGCGCTCTCGTCCTCACCGGCCATGGTCCACCTGTCGGTACTGTTGATGGAGGTTCCTGCCGCGAGTGCAGCGGCGCTGAGACGCCGGCTGAATTCGCGGCGGCTGATGCCGTCCGGGCGGGTGAGATCGTGCTCGCGGTGCGAGGGCGCGTCGCTCATCGTAGCTCCGTCAGGATGTCGGAAGGTGCATGCTGACGGGGCGGGTCGCGAAGGAAAGACGGCACCGTCCGCGGGCAGAGTATGCCTGGCAAGCCTGCGTGCCGGTAGTAGCATCCATACCGAGTCCCGAGTTTCCATAGACAGGTATTTCAGATGCGCATCCATATCGAATCGATCGGCCGAGTCGAGTCGACGCTGAAGGACCCAGCGACCGCCCCTCGACAAGCGGACGAAGGGGCGCCGGAGGCATGGCTGATATTCGAGCCTCACGTAGCGGCCGGGCTTCGAGGCATTCAGGTAGGCACCTCGCTGGTGTTGCTCACCTGGCTCGACCGCGCACATCGCTCCGTGCTGGTCGTTCAACCACGCGGTGACACATCGAGGCCGCCGGAGGGTGTCTTCAACACGCGTTCGCCGCATCGCCCGAATCCGATCGGACTCCACCGGGTCAAGGTGGCGGAGGTCGACGGACTGCGCGTGCGCGTCAAGCATCTCGAGGCGATAGACGGGACGCCAATCATTGATGTAAAGGCCGTGCTCGGCGAGGATGTAGCTAAACGATGAACCAAGGGGACTAGGGACTTCTGGACCGGAACCGGGAACAGGGAACCGACGCTCCTCACGGCGGCACGGTTCCCGGTGCCCTGTTCCCAGTTCCCGTTCCCAGTTCCCGCAAAGGCCGAGTCCCGATGTCCCCAGTCCCGAGTCCCGAGGCTAGCTTCAGTCCCAATCGGGAGGCCAACATGTCAACGCCATCAGTCATTCTCTACGACCACGCCTACGGCGACTTCACGAGCGGCGCCGAGGCCGCCGTGCGCCGCGAGACCTACGGCGAAGACCTCGGTCAGAGCAGCTGGATGACCGCGGCCGAGTGGCTCGGCTTCGCCGACAGGATTGGCGTCGACGCGAGCTCGAACGTGCTCGAGGTGGGCAGCGGCTCGGGCGGGCCCGGCGTCTACCTCGCGCTCCAGCGCGGCTGTCGCCTAACGGGCGTCGACCTCAACGAGCACGGCGTGCGTAACGCGACGGCGTTGGCGGAAGCGCGCGGCGTGGCCGATCGCGTTCGCTTTCAGACCGTCGACGCGAGCCGCCCTCTCCCGTTTCCCGACGCGAGCTTCGACGCCGTGATGTCGAACGACGCGATGTGCCACATCAAAGGCCGCGGCGACGTTCTCCGGGACTGGTACCGCGTGCTGCGACCCAGAGGCCGAGCGTTCTTCACTGACGCGCTCGTCATCACCGGAGCCGTGTCGCACGAGGAGATCGCGACGCGCAGCTCGATCGGCTTCTACCTGTTCGTTCCACCGGGCGAGAATGAACGAGCCCTCACGGCGGCCGGTTTCACCATGCTCGCCGTGGAGGACGTCACGCAGAATGCCGCCGACCTCTCGCGGCGGCGACACGACGCGCGGGCTCGGTACGCACGCGAGCTCGTCGAGCGGGAAGGGCAGGAGAACTTCGACGGGCTGCAGCGCTTTCTCATGTGCGTCCACACGGTGTCGGCCGAGCGACGGCTGTCGCGCTTTGCGTACCTGGCGGAGAAACGTTAGGCTGGAACATGACTGTCGCGCTCCGCCGCCTGCTCCCGCCACTGTTCCTCGTCGCCTGCCGAGGCGGGGTGCCCGGCTTCCCCGAGACGCCGCTCGGCCACGCGGGCCACGACTGGCTCGCGGCGCACAACCGAGCGGAGGGGCACGCGTTCGTGCACTTCACGACGCTCAACCGCGGGAGCGCCGCCATGAGTGGGGCGCAGATGGACAGCGTCGTTCACGCGGGCGTGCAGCGCGCGGAGCGAATCGGCCGACTCACACCCGTCAGACTTCTATATTCGAGCGACACGACGCTCGTCATGCTGCTGCGCTCGGGCGACAGTAGCGTGTGGAGTGCGCGGTTCACGCGGGCGGTGCAACCGAGCCTCGTCAAGGTCGCCGTCGAACTCGAGAGGACACCATGAGTCTGCAGGTTGGCCAGACCGCGCAGCGTTCGTTGACGCTCACCACCGAGCACGTCGAGACGTTCGCCAGGCTCACCGGCGACTACAACCCGCTGCACTTCGACGAAGCGTTCGCCAAAGGGACGCGCTTTGGCGGGCTCGTCGTGCAGGGCGGACTCACTACAGGCCTCCTGCACGCCCTCGTCGCCATGGACCTTCCCGGGCCCGGGTCTGTGTTCTTGAGCCAAACCTGGAAGTTCACGGCGCCGGTCTACGTCGATGACACGATCACGGCCCGGGCCGAGGTGGTGGGCGTGCACGCGACGAAGCCGGTGACGCAGCTCAAGATCCTGGTGACGCGCCAGACGGGCGAGACGGTGCTCGAGGGCGAGGCATGGTGCTACACGATGCGGCCGTCGTCGGGCGCCTAACGACGCGAAAACGGTCGTCAGTCTGGAAGCTTCACACGCCGGACGATCGCGCGGAAGCGCGCGTCCGACCGAATCGGGTCCCATCGACGGTCGCGGTTGAGCCAGAGCACCCAGTGCGTTCGCTCGTCCACCGCTTTGTTCAGCCAGACGAAGGCCGAATCGGTCTGGCCGAGCGCGACATGCACGAGGGCGACGGCGTACGCGGTGACGTACTGCGTTCGCGAGAGTCCGGCGAGACGGTCGAGGACCGCCTGCGCTTGGTCGCGACGGCCCTGCTGCGCGTAGACGTATCCCTCGCCGGCGACCGTCGGGACCCAGGCGCGCAGGGAGCCCGTCGCGGCGAACTGCGCGAGCGCGCTGTCGAGCTGCCCGTTGAACTGCAGCACTCGCCCCAGGTACAGGCGGGCGACCGGGAAGGTGGAATCCGTCCGGACAGCAATCCGAAGCTGGCGTTCGGCCTCCGCCTGCTTTCCGCTGTAATGAAGCACCCACCCGGTGGTGGACTGGATGCCTAACGACAACGGGTCGAGCGCACCCGCGGTCCGCTCGTGGGCCTGCGCTTCGTCGAAGCGACCCATGGCCGCAAGAAACAGCCCGTACGATTCGTGCGCCGTGGGGTACGCCGGGTTCAGTGCCAACGCGCGGCGGTACTCGCGGTCGGCTGCCGCCCAGTCCCACGCGTAGTACATCGCCACAGACCCGAGTGTCGCATGCGGCTCGGCGATGGTGGAATCCAGCTCGAGCGCTCGCGATGCCGCGGCCTTCGCCTTCGGGAACGCATCCTCGGGGCGTAGCGACCCGCCGTAGCCGAGCTGCGCGTACGCCACCCCCATGCCGGAGTAGGCCGCGGCGTACGTTGGCTCGATGTCGAGGGCATCCTGGAACGTCGCGACGGCCTTGAGGAGGTTCTCCCTGCCGCGACGGCTCAACCAGTATCGTGCCTTGATGTGCAGGGTCCGGGCGCGCGGATCGATCCGGCGGCCCGCGCGCTCGACCAGCGTCGTGTCCGATGGAATGAATACGGTGCTATCCGAATGGGCGCGTGGGGTCGCAGCGACGTGGTGGCCCCGTAACGTCGTGACGAACGCACCGACCGTGAGGACTCCGCCGGCGGTCACGAGCAAAAGGGCGCGGCCCGAGCGCCTGATGGGACGAATCGGCAGCGTTTCCGAAGCGGATGGCAGCCCCACCGCAGGTGGCGCTGCCGGTCGTGCGGAAGTCGGCGTCGGCCCGGCTGCCTGGCTTCGCGAGCGGATCTCGCGAACCAGCGCACGGGTTTCAGGCGCCGGCTCCGCTTCGAATTCCGTCGCGATACGCCGCACGAGATCGTCGTACGCGGCGAGGGCTCCCGCCCGATCGCCGGCCGCGTCCAGAAACGCGATGACGCGTGCGACCTCTGACTCACTCCCCGGTGAGAAGCCAGCGGCGCGTCGAGCCATCTCGAAGGCACCCGAGACGTCGCCCGCCGCCCGCCGCGTTTCGGCGACTGCCCACGCAGCCCTGGCTGCCATGCCCCGTAGCCGAGCACGTTGCCCGTCGACCCACTGCTCGAACGCCTGTCCGGCGTCGGACAGAAAGAACCCGTCGAGAAAATCGCCATGGTACAGCGCGACGGCGTCGGCGTTGCTGCCGGTCTGGCACGCACGCTCGAACTCGCGCACGTCGATCGACACGGCTCCGGGCTCGAGGCCGATCTCTTTCTCACCGCGGGTGGCGATGATGCCGTCGCCCAGCTCGCGTCTCAGGAAGCTGAGCGCCTGCCGCAGCGCTGCGCGAGCGTGCGGCTCGTCGCGTTCGGGCGAGAAGAGCGCGACGACCGTGTCGCGGCGGCGGAACCGCTCCGGGCCGGCGAGCGCGAGGTACACGAGGAGCGCGCACCGCTTCGGCTGGCGGAGCACTGCCCGAACGTCCCGCGCATCACTGGCGTGGAGGTCGAGCGCGCCAAGCGTGCGCAGTGCAATCATCGGCGAGTCGACCATGGGGAAGATGCCGTAACCAGCGCCGGTCACGCCTGGATCACGGCAGGATCACGCCGCCGCGCGATGCTGAACCGTCACCGTGTGGCCGAATCTATCCCACGACCATTGGGTCGCCAGAAGCAGGGCGACGCAACGGCGGCGGCCGCGCGCCCATTTCCATCGATCGGAGGTCACATGCATTCCGCCCGAAGGCGGGTGGGGGCTCTCCCGCTCACCCTGGTTCTGATCTCGATGGCCTGCTCGAGCGCCGCGGATTCGCGGTTGCCGACGTCGCCCCGCGTCCGAGCGGCCACAGCGTCGAACGGCGTCGCCTGGGGGCCCGAGACGCCGAACTTCAACCTCGAGGTGATCCTGCGCGGCCAGGGGTTCGGCCACGTGAAGTTCCGGCAGCCGAACGACGCTCAGAAGATCGTCTACCTCGACACGTGGGTCCGGGACCTGGCGCCGAACCGGAGCTACCTGCTCCAGCGCGCTGTCGACACCACGATCGACGACAACTGTACGAGCACGACCTGGCTTACGCTCGGGGAGGGGGCGGTGCCGCAGACGATCGACACGGACGCTACCGGAACGGGCAGGGCCTCGCTTTTCCGAGACCTCTCGGCCGCTGCGACGGGCGCGACGTTCGACATTCACTTCCGCGTGATCGATGCGACTACGTCGGAGGTCGTGCTCGAGAGCAGCTGTTACCAGTTTACGGTGAGCTTGTAGGTCCGCGCTGACGGCGCCTAACGCCTCGAGCCAGTCTCGACCGGCGTTAGGCCCGTTTGACCCGGAGCGCCGACCAGGTGTCGTCGATCGCCACCAGCGAGACGGGCTCGAGCCCGAACGACTTTGCCAGCGCGCCAAGCGTATCTCGGTGGAACTCCTTGTCGCCTTTCCGGTATGCGACCCACACGCTCGTGGACGGCCCCATGCTCTTCATCGTTGTCGGCATGGCCGCCTTGAACTGAGCTTCGTCAGCGGCGAACAGGAGCACTGTGTCCGCGGTGCTCGCGGTGCGCGTAGTCACTTTCGCCGGGCTCCCGTCGAGCACCCTCGCGTAGCCGGCCGGCGCGTTCACGACCAGAACCGTCCCGCCCTTGATGAAGAGCTTCTGCCAAAGCGGTTTGGTCGACGGGGCAGGCTTCTTCGACGCGGCTTTCTTGTTGACAGGCACGGGCAACTCGAGGCTGGGAGAACGACGTGACGCCAATCTACGTCGCCCAGGGCCTGTGCTCCACGCCGAGCCCCCTTGAAGTTGTGGCGTCCTGCCTGAAGTTCAGGGGATGACTCGACGACACGCTTCCATGCCTCGACACTCCCGCTTTCGCCAAGCGCGCCTTGCCGCTACAGCACTCGCCCTCGCAGCAATTGCTGCGTCGTCGCTTGCTGCCCAGCGACGCCAGGGACCCGGCCAGCCCGTCGGCCCCGTCGATCCGCGCAACGCGCAGACCGAGAAGCCGCCGCTGCACGCCAAACACTGGCTCGCCATCACCGGCAAACCCCTCTCGGCCACCGCCGGCGCGATGATGTATCAGAAAGGCGGCAACGCCGTTGACGCCGCGGCCGCGATGCTCGCCGCCGGGTGCACCATGTGGGACACGCTCGGCTGTGGCGGGGAGACGCAGGCGCTCATCTACAACCCGAAGACGAAGAAGGTCGTCGGGCTGAACGCGTTAGGCGTCGCGCCTACCGGAGCGACCGCGGCGTTCTACCGGTCCAAGGGCTACAAGGAGCCGCCCGAGTACGGGCCGCTCGCGGCCGTCACACCCGGCACAATGGGCGGGCTCCTGACCATGCTGGCCGAGTGGGGCAAGCTGTCGGTCGCGGACGTGTTGGGGCCGGCGATTCAGATGGCCGACGGCTACGCGATCGAAGCCCAGCTCGCGAACTCCATCGAACGGCAGAAGAGCTGGACCAAGCAGTGGAAGTACTCGCCGGCCGTCTTTCTCCCGCATCTGGGCGAGGCGCGTGAAGCACCGGAACCGGGCGAAGTGTTCGTGCAGAAAGATCTCGCCGCCACGTTAAGGAAGCTCGTCGACGCGGAGAAGACCGCAAAGGCCGCTGGCAAGACGAGGAAGCAGGCGATCTACGCCGCCTACGACCGCTTCTACAAGGGCGACATCGCGCAGGAGATCGTGCGTGGCGTGCGGGAAGACGGCGGGCTCTTCACGATGCAGGACCTCGCGAGCTGGAAGGTGAAGATCGAGGAGCCGCTGCACACGACCTACAAGGGGATCGAGGTCTACAAGCTTCCACTCTGGCAGCAGGGTGCGGCACTCCTCCAGGGGCTCAACATCCTTGAGAACACCGACGTGAAGGGCATGGAGTACAACTCTCCGAAGTACATCCACGCGCTCTACCAGACGATGAACCTCGCGTTCGCGGATCGCGACTTCTATTACGGCGATCCGGCGTTTCCACCCGAAGAACCCGTGAAGGGCCTGCTGTCGAAGGACTACGCGAAGGCGCGCTTCGCGCAGATCGACTGGACGAAGAACGACCCTAACGCGAAGCCGGGCGACCCCTATCCGTTCCAGGGCGGGACCAACCCTTTCACGTCGCTGCTCGAGAATTGGAAGAACAGCGACTTCGTGCTCCCGGACTCACAGCCGGCGAGTGGCGGTCAGGATCGGCGCGTCGTCCCGCACACGGACTCTGCGCGCATCCATGCCGACTCGGCCTTCATGCAGAGCTTCTTTTCCGGCACGACGTCGATCGAGGCGGCGGACGAGGAAGGGTGGGTCGTGTCCGTGACGCCCAGCGGCGGCTGGGTGCCGGCGGTGATCGCGGGGCGCACTGGGATCGGGCTCAGCCAGCGCGCGCAGAGCTTTGTCACCGAGGCGAAGGACGGGCCGTTCAACGTGATCGAGCCGGGCAAGCGTCCGCGCGTGACGTTGACGCCGACGCTCGCCCTCAAGGATGGCGCACCGTATCTCGCGTTCGCGGTGCAGGGCGGTGATTCGCAGGACCAGAATCTCCTGCAGTTCTTCCTGAACGTGGTGGAGTTCGGGATGACGGTGCAGCAGGCCGTCGAGGCGCCTAACGTGAACAGCTACCAGATGCGGAGCTCGTTCGGCGCGCACGAGTCGCGGCCGGGGCGGATGACGGTGGCGTCCTCACTCCCGGAGTCGACGCGTCAGGCGCTCAAGCAGATGGGCTACACGCTGGACTTTGTGGAGCGGTCGTCGGGGCCGATCAATGCGATCTTGTTCGATAGGAAGCATCGGACGATGTGGGGCGGGTCGAGTAATCACGGAGAAGATTACGGCATTGCGTGGTAAGTCAGGCGTGTCGTCGCGAGACATAGCCGAACCGACTCGAGCGCCGGCGGCGGCTCGCCAAGTCGCTCAAGGCGGTCACGCCGGAGAGCATGGACCCCCGGATGCGCCGCAGACGCGCCTCATCCCGGAGATGGCTCCGCGTCCAAGCGAGGCGGTCTTCGACAGGATCACGATGTCGGCCTTCGAGGGCACACCGCTCGATCGCGTGTTGCGGGACTGCCGCATCCAGGCCGTCGCGATGGTCGGTGTCGCCCTCGAAGTCGGGATCGAGCCGACCGCGCGCCATGCCGCGGACCTCGGGTACATCCCCGTCGTCGTGAGCGATGCCTGCGGTGGACGCGACGAGCCCGCGCGCGAGCGCTCGCTCGCGGGCCTCGCGTTCGCCGGCGATTCGATCATCACGGACACCGCCACGTTCTGTCGCGCGCTGGCACGCCGCTCTGGTCGAGACGCGACGAAGGCCGAGGTGGGTGCCTAACGCGGCACCGACGCGTCCGCTCGGGATTCCATATTCGCCGTCGACCACGCCGCCACGGCGTTGCTCTTCCGTGGCCGCCGTGGGCTGCTCGCGCTCGTCGCGCTCGGGAACCTGGCGAACCTCTCGCTCTTCTCGGCGGCGATACCCGGGCCTGAAGCGTTCCTCGCGGGTCGGCCGCTCCTGGTCGTGAGCCTCGTCGCCCTGCAGATCGTCGTCACGCTCATCCTCACCGGTGTGCTCGGGCGTCACCCAGTGCCTGCGCGACGCGCGTGACAACGGTTCGCTTGGCACACGGCGAACTTTGCGAGCGAGCGCAGCCCGGCCTACATTCGCCGGTATGCCTCACTCGGCGGCCATTCCATTCCTGCTGCATCGCCGGCACGATGTGGTCGGGATGGCGATCACGACGACACGCGAGACCGTTCACGGCTTGCTGCGTTTGGATGGTGATCAGCTCCACGTGCAGTGGCGCGTCGCCCGGTCGACCGACCACGTCGGGATGACGATTCGATCCGATAAGGAGATCGAGCCGGTTCGCGAAGTCGTGATCCCGTTGAGCGCGATCGCTGGCGCCGCGGTGAAATGGAGCTGGCGATGGCCGCCAGGCCCGCATCTCGTGTTGACCGCCGCCGATCTCCGCGCGTTCGAGGAAGTCGCCGGCACGGCTGGGCTCAGCCTCGATCATCCCGCGGAGCTCGAGCTGCGGCTTCGTCGAAGCGACCGCGCGTTAGGGGCCGAATTCGCCAGCGAGTTGGAACTGGCGGTCGCGGACCGCGAAATCGCCGAACAACAGGGACTGGGGGCTGGGGACTCGGCCGGGAGCCTTCTGCCGCCTAGCAAGTCTCCTCACCAGGGATAGCCTCCCGACCGAGTCCCGATGTCGCTAGTCCCTGCTTGATACGACCTGGCCCGTCTGCTCCAGCCGCCGTCGCACGTCGGCAAGCAACGGTTCGAGCTCGGCGTCCGCACCCTTCCAGAGCTGCAGCAGTGCCGTGTACTGTGCCGCCGCCTTCGTGCGGTCGTTCTGCGACTGATACAACTCGCCAAGCCGCTTGAGCGCGAACCCGAGCTCGAGCGCGTCGGTCTCGTACCGCCGCTGCCACGGCGTGTGGACATAGCGCTCGTACGTTGCGATCGCCGAGTCGGGCTTGCCGGCCACCTCGTACGCGCGGGCGAGATCGGGTAGAGCACAGATC
This sequence comes from Gemmatimonas sp., assembly GCA_021154285.1. Lineage (GTDB taxonomy): Bacteria > Gemmatimonadota > Gemmatimonadetes > Gemmatimonadales > Gemmatimonadaceae > JAJKIV01. The sequence goes on from JAJKIV010000113.1 coordinate 13,951, forward strand.
GGGCAGGTAATTCCCTCCGCCGCACCGTGAATCTCGATCTCGCCTTCCCACGGGCGACGTTCGGCCATGGCGATCGCGCCGGCCGTCCAGCGCCGGTTGTCGTCGGTGCCGCGCTGCCGGTCCACCCTCATGTGTGTCGCCTCCGTGATGATCTCGAGCGCGCGCTCGGGTTGGCCCGCGTCCGCGTAGAGGCGCGCGACCTCGTCATATGGACGCTCGGTCTCGTCCATCTTTGCCAGCGGATGACGGGCGAGCGCGGTGTTGATCGTGGAGAGTGCCACTGCCGGGGAATGCCGGTACCGCAGCTGGACGTACGCAATGCGTATTGCCGCCGCGAGCGACCGCCTCTCGGACCCGCCACGCCCACCTAACGCCGCGACGCGGCGGAGATGCTGCTCCGCCTCGGCTAGCCGGCCCTGGGTCATGACGATGTTGGCGAGCGTTTCCGCGCCGTCGAGCGCATCGTCCGAATCGGCCGAGGCGACCCGCGCACGCGCCTCACGCTCCGCCGCTGCCCAGTCCTGCTTCGACGCCGAGAGCGACATCGCCGCGAGGCGGCTGCCGCGCAGTCCGGGGAATCGCCGGTCCGCCTTGTCGAGCACTCGCCGCGCCGCGTTGTAGTCGCCCTGGTTCAGGTTCGCGTAGGCCAGTGCCGTGTAGAGCGACGACGCGCTCGAGTCGACGGCGATGGCTCGCACGAGCAGACTCTCTTGCACGGCGTACTCGCGGCGCGCAGCGTGGATCGCGCCGAGATTGCTCAGGGCATGAACGTCGTCGGGATATCGCTGGAGAATCCGATTGTAGGCGTCCACCGCGCTCGCGTAGTTTGCCTGAACGAACCCCGCGTGACTGCCGATCATCTGGTTGCGATCGTAGAACGGGACGCGTGTCTCGTTCGCGAGCGCGTGGTCGAGCGCATCCGCCGCATGCGCGCGGTCGCCGAGATCGTCGTAGGCAACGGCCATGAGCCGATGGGCTGCGCCGAATCCGGTGTCCGCCGCGACGGCGGATCTGAGCAGCTTGATGCCGCCCGCCCGGTCGCCGTTGCGGACAGCGCGCACACCGTTCGCGTACGAGCGCAGGGCGTCGAGTGACGGCGTCGTCACCTCTTCGAGGCTCGGCGTGCCGGCGATGCTCGACGCGGACTCACCCAGCTCCTTGCGCAGGCCTGCGGCCACACGCCCCAGCGCTCGCATGACGTCGCCGGCATCCGAGGCGGTCTCGGTGAATGCTGCCGGGCGAGCATCCTTCTGCCCGCGCGTCAGCTGCACGCTGATGGTGAACCCCGCGCCGGCGGCAGTGATGCTGCCGGCCACGGACGACGTCACGCTGGCTCGTCGGCCGGACACGATCTGAATAGATGGTGACTCGGCGAGACCGGCGCGCAACGCGTCACTCAGCGCGGCGACGAGGGCGGGGTCGCCGATGTTGTCGGTGAGGTCGGTGACGAGGACGCGACCGCTGGTCGCCGGCGCGTCGGCCGGAGCCGGCGCCGCGGTGACCACGCGGCGCTGGGTCATGAGCGGCACGACCGTGATGCCTAACGCTGCAGCGACCACGGCGGCGAGCGTCCAGGCGATAACGGGTCCGCGGCCGGGGCGATTGCTGATGGTTGGTGGCGTGGGCCGTGCGGTCTCCGGACGCGGGCGATTCGACACGGTGTCGAGGCAGCGTCGAACGTCGCCGGCGAACTCCTCGACCGAGTCGTACTGCCGATCGCCACTCGTCGCGAGCGCCCGGAGCGCGACGGTCTCGAGGTCGCCACGCAGCGGCCGGCGCTCGCCGTTGGACGGACCTCCGCCCAAGAGCGCGTCGAGCACGCCGCCTAACGCGCGGATATCGACGTGCGGCGTGTCCGGCGCGGCGACGATGCCGAAATCGAGCAGCTTCGGAACGCCGCCGGACGTGACGAGGACGTTCGTCGGTTTGAGAGCGCCGTGTGTCACCTGGCGCCGATGCGCGTGTGACACGGCCTTGCAGATCTGCAGGAACAGCTCGAGGCGCTCGGTGACCGACATCTGGCGTCCGTTGGCGTACACGTCGACAGGTTCGCCCTGGACATGCTCCATCACGGCGTAGGGCCGCCCCTCCTCGGTTATTCCGCTGTCGATCAGCCAGGCGACGTTCGCACGATCGCTCGAGCTCAGCGCCTGGTGGGCGGAGCGCAGGCGCTCGAGGGCGAAGACGGGATCCATCTCGCCCTCGATCACTTTGACGGCGACGCGCTGCTTGAACCGTCCGTCGTCGCGCGCGGCGAGGTAGACGGTGCTCGTCGGTCCGTGGCCGATCTCTTTGAGGATCCGGTAGGGCCCGAATCGGTCGTTCGTCTCGGTGGCGGGCGGCTCGGCAAGACGCCCGGCGCTCGCGCGATCGTGGGCAGCAATCATCCGCGCGACATCAGCCTGGAGGACGGGGTCGTCGCCGCACTCCTCGGCAAGGAGCACGGTACGCTCGTCCGCGGGCAGCGCGACGGCGGCATGATAGAGGTCGGTGAGTCGCTCCCAGCGATCGCTCATGGGAGGGCGTCCTCGGTCTACGGGTGGTTCAAGTCGTGGATTCGAACCTAAGGACGATCGCGACTGGTGACTGGTGACTGATGACTGCCGGGGACGGGGACGGACGATGGGCGACGGGGGAAACGGCGGCTGGTTGCTGGCTGCTCGTGCTGGCTGCTGGCTGATGCTGGCTGTTGGAACATCCCGAGGGTTCCGCCTTTAACCGTCGCCCGTCGCGCGTCGCCCGTCCCCGGCAGTCAGTCGTGCTTGCCCCACCCCGACCGTAACTCTAAGATCAACCTCCCAGTAGCACGTGGATGCCTATGTCAAAATCGCAGTTCACCGCCGCCTTCGAGACCGCCGTCGCCGACCGTTGGATCCTCCAGGGCGAGATCGGCCGAGGTACTCAGACCACCGTGTACCGGGCGCATGACGCCGTGCGCGATGTGCCGGTCGTGGTGAAGGCGCTCGACGCCTCGCTCGCGTCCGCGCTGGACTTCCCACGCTTCCGGAAACAGATGCTGCAGGCGGCCACCGTCCAGCATCCCGGAATCGTCCAGCCGATCGCCATCGAGGAAGCCGCGGGACGGATCTTCCTGGTCACGCCGTTCCTGCAGGGCGAATCGCTCCGCACGCGCCTGAACCGCGACCGAACGCTGCCGCTGGCGGAGGCGATCGCGATCACTCGCCAGGTTGCCGAATCGTTGGGAGCGGCGCACGCTGCGGACATCCTGCACAAGGATGTGAAGCCCACGAACATTTTCGTCGACGGCCCACGGGCGCTACTCCTGGACCTCGGTGTCGCCCGCGCGATCTCGCGGTCTATGGAAATGACGATGACCGGAACCGGGCTCACGCTGGGCAAACCCGGCTACATGAGTCCGGAGCACGCGAGCGGCGGCGTGGAAATGAGCTCGCGGGCGGACCTCTACAGCCTCGGCGCCGTTCTTTACGAGATGCTTGGCGGCGAGCCGCCGTTCACGGGGCCCGAGCCCCAGGTGTTGATGCGAACGCTGACCGAGACGCCGGTTCCCATCACGAAGAAGCGTGATGGATTGCCCCCGGAAGTCGGCGTCGTGCTGGACCGCCTGCTCGCGAAGGACCCCGCGGCGAGGTATGCGAGCGCGACGGAGGTGGTGGAAGCGTTGTCGGGAATCGGGAATCGGGAATAGGGAATCGGCGGCGCGCCCGACGCGCGCCCGGGAACTGGGAACCGGGAACCGAGGCTCCGCGGAGCTTCTGTTCCCGGTTCCCCGTTCCCGCTCTGTCGCCAGTCGCCAGTCGCCAGTCGCCAGTCGCCAGTCGCCAGTCGCCACTGAATGAAAACTCCACGTCCAGTTATCCAAGTGTCCGGCTGTCGAAAGACCTACAAGTCCACCGTTGCCGTGGACGATGTGTCGTTCGAGGTCTTCGACGGCGAGATCTTCGGGTTGATCGGGCCTAACGGGGCGGGGAAGACGACGACCATGGAGTGCGTTCAGGGGCTGCGCACTCCCGACCGGGGAAACATCTCGGTCCTCGGTCTCGATCCGTTCCGCGACGTGTACGCACTCCAGGACCGCATCGGCGCCCAGCTGCAGCAGGCGCAGCTCCAGAAGCGCATCAAGGTCTGGGAGGCGATGCACCTGTGGGCAGCGCTCTATCGGCGAAAGGCCTCCGACGGCGACCGGCTGCTCGAGCAGCTCGGGCTCGCGGACAAGCGCGGTGCGTGGTTCATGACGCTCTCGGGTGGCCAGAAACAGCGACTCTTCATCGCGCTCGCGCTCATCAACGATCCAGAGGTCGTGTTTCTCGACGAGCTCACGACGGGGCTGGACCCACAGGCTCGGCGCACGATCTGGGAGCTGGTGCGCGACATCCGGCATCGCGGGAAAACGGTTTTCCTCACGACGCATCTCATGGAGGAGGCGGAGCGACTCTGTGATCGCGTCGCGATCATCGATCAGGGCCGGATCATCGACATGGATACACCGGAGGGGTTGGTCCGCCGCCACTGCCCCGAGCGCTCGGTGGTGCTCAAGACCGACGACGACCACGCGGGCGAGCGGTTCCGCGGCGTTCCCGGCGTGACGTCGGTCGCGGCGACGAACGGACGCCTAACGATTCATGGAGCCGGGGAGGACCTGGTGATGGAGGTCATCCGCTGCCTGTCCGAGGAGCGGATCAGGGTGACGGATTTTCGGACGGTGCTACCGACGCTGGAGGATGTTTTCCTGAGGCTGACGGGCCACTCGATCCGAGACTGAAACGACGATGCTCCGTGGCCTCCTGAGACTCACCTGGATCGAGATCAAGGTCTTCATGCGCGAGCCGCTCGGCGCCATCGGCTCGATCGTGATGCCCGTGCTTCTCTACGTCCTCTTCGCTCGACTCGGCCGCGCCCTCTCGCCACAAGGCCGCTTCACGGCCAGCAGCTTCTTCCACGTCAACGTCCCGGTGATCGTCGCGATCCTGATCGCGATCAACACCGTCCTCTCGCTCATCGCGATCATCTCGATCTACCGCGAGGGCGGCATCCTCAAGCGCCTGCGCGCGACACCGCTTCGGCCGTGGACGATCCTCACCGCGCACGTGCTCGTGAAGCTGCTCCTCACGGCGATCACGCTCGCGCTCATGCTGCTGGCCGGACGACGATACTTTGCGGCTGGTCTGCATCCGCCTGTCATAAGCTTCTCCATCGCGCTCATCATCACGACGTGGAGCATCCTTTCGATCGGCTTCCTGATCGCGAGCGTCGTCCCCACGGCGCGATTCGCGCAGCCGGTGGGAGCGGTCGTGCTCTACCCGATGTTCGTGCTGTCAGGGCTGTTCATCCCGCGCGAGGTGCTGCCGCCGTGGCTGAGTCACTTGCCACTGAGCTACGCGGTGTCGTTGCTGGAGGGGATCTGGACGGGCGACCCATGGTCCGCGCACGTGGGCGACGTGGTGGCGCTGGTGATCGTGTTCGCCGTGTGTACGGCGTTGTCGGCGAAGCTCTTCCGGTGGGAGTAGCGACTCCGATGCGTACGCCTAACGGCCGTGATGGGCGACGACTTCCCGGACGCGTCCGGCGCTCATCCGGCCCTGGTCGGCATCTGCGGTATCGCCGCGATCTCCGGGCGGACCATGCACTGTGGGCGTGTCGATCACATCCAGGATCTCGTCGCATACGGCACGGAGACCCTCCACGTCGCGCTCGCCCCTCTCTGGCCCCTCCGACGTCGCGTTGCGCACAAGACAGAGCTGAGTCCAAAGACCGCGCATCAGGTGTAATAGACGCGCGCGTTGGTAGGACAGGGCTTCACTCCGCGCGTGCATACGACGCATGACCTCGAGCTGGTGCCGCATGAGATCACGGAGGTCGCGCCGATCCGTGCTCTCTTCGTGCGCCGCCGCATGAAGTCCATCGAGCTGCGATTCCAACCGCTCGAGCTCGGCCGGGCCGGCGTCGCGCGCCACCAGCGAGATCTCGCTGTCGCAGCGTTCGATCGCCGTTACCAGTCGTTGCGCGATCCGTGCTGCCTCTTCCCCGAGCACCGCGGTCTGTGCTGGAAGGAGTGTCACGAGGTCGCTGATCGCACGGAGGTGATCGGCCGGGGACTCGCGGTCAGGCGGCCTGACCGTGCCCTCGGGGGCGCGGAGCAATCGTGCGATGCCCGGAGTATTCCAGGCCGGCGAGGGCGATGTTGCTCCGAACAGGAGGCGCGCCCCGTCCGCGAGCGACAGGCCGTGGCGACGCGTCCACAAGAACGC
>JAJKIV010000114.1 GCA_021154285.1 Gemmatimonas sp.
CCTCGGCCTCGCATGCGTCGGCGCAGAGGATACCAGGGCCGCCGGCGTTCGTGAGGATCGCGACGCGATTCCCTTTCGGGAGGGGCTGGCTCGCGATCAGCGACGCGACATCGAACATCTCCGCGAGCGTGTTGGTGCGAATGACGCCGGCCGAGCGGAAGAGCGCATCGATGGTGACGTCGGATGCCGCAAGGAGGGCCCCGGTGTGAGAACCGGCGGCCCGGGCGCCGGCGAGCGAGCGTCCACTCTTCACCGCCACGATCGGCTTCCGCCTGGCGACCCGTCGCGCGATGCGCGAGAACTTCCGCGGGTTGCCGAACGACTCGAGGTACAGGAGGATCACGTCGGTGTTTGGGTCTTGCTCCCAGTACCGGAGGAGATCGTTCCCAGAAATGTCCGCCTTGTTGCCGACGGAGACGAACGTGGAGAGCCCGAGCCCCAACGCGCTCGCGTAGTCCATGACTGCGATCCCGAGTGCTCCGCTCTGCGACATGAAGCCGAGGCGCCCCACGGTGGGAGCGACGGGCGCGAACGTCGCGTTGAGCCGCACAGCAGGATCGGTGTTCACTATCCCCATGCAGTTCGGGCCAATGAGCCGCATCCCTGCTGCCCGGCAGATACGAACGAGCTGGTCCTGATGCCCGCGCCCCTCGGCTCCGGTTTCCGCGAAGCCGGCGGAGATCACCACCAGTGCCCGGACCCCCTTACGCCCGCACGCCTCGGCAGGCTCCAGCACCCGATCCGCCGGCACGATCAGGACGGCCAGATCGACCGCGCCGGGGACGTCTTCGACTGTCGGGTATGAAACGATGCTCTGCACCACCGGCGTGTTCGGATTGACGGGGAACACTGGGCCCTCGAACCCATAGCTGACGAGGTTGCGCAGCGCCTCGCCGCCGATGGACCCACGCTGCCGTGAGGCACCGATCACCGCGACCGAACGAGGGTTGAGAAACGCGTGCACCGCGTTCACCGCCGCGGTCCAATCGCGCTCCTCGAACCGCTCTCGTGCGGCCTCGGTGATTGCCGTCGGAAACTCGATGTGGATGTTGCCGCGCATGGCGTGAGTCCTGATCGGAAAGCCGGACTCGCGAAAGACGGTCAGCATTTTGTGGTTCTCCGGCAGGACTTCGGCTTCGAAGGTCCGGATGCCGCGGTCGGACGCGAGCTGAGCGAGTTGCCCGACGAGGATCGTGCCCAGCCCCTGCCCCTGGTACGCATCGGCGATCGCGAAGCTCACCTCGGCGCTATCGCCGCGGATCCCCGTGTATTCTGCGTGCGCTACGATCCGCTCCTCTTCCCCAGCAGTCGCGACCAGACCGAGCCCGCGTGTCTCTTCGACGTGCGCCTGCCGATGTGCCTCTCGCATCAGCGCGTCGTCGCCCAACTGACCACAAAAGCGGAGCCAGCGCGACTGTGGTGAGAGGCCGCGGAGGAACTCGCGAACGACTGGCTCATCGTCAGGGTGGAGCGCGCGCACGCCGATGACTGATCCGTCCCGCAGCACGACCGTGGTCGCGTGGGTCGGTGAAGCGCGTCGCGAGGCAAACGGGGCCGCACTGACGACTGCGGGCGTGATCATGTCGGACGCTCGAGCGTGGGTGGGAAGGCGACACGTTGGGATGCGTGCGGGTCGCGCGCGACCACATCGAAGCTCGTTGGTCGACGGGCGACCGTCTGTCGGTCAGATTCCGTTATCCCGTCCGGCAAAGCCTCACTCGGCGACGGTTGTCAACCGACAGACCATTGTGGTCCGCTGCTGCATCGTTTCCGTTGGGAAAGAGTCCGGGGGAAACGATGAGGACCGCGACTGCGCAGTACCACGTGACGGGTACGTCGATCAAGAAAGAGCATGTCGCCCTGCAACGCTGGCTGCTGGCGTGCGGAATCGGGGGCGCGATCCTGTACCCGCTCGCCGACATCGTCGGAACGACGCGCTACCCGGGCTTCAGCTATCGCGACCAGGCGGTCAGCGAGCTGTTTGCGATAGGGGCGCCGACAAGCCCGCTGGTGGTCCCGCTGTTCAGCATCTCGAGCACGCTCCTGCTTCTCTTCGCCATCGGCATCTGGATGTCGGCGACCGGCCGGCGATCAATGAAATGGCTGGCCGCGATGATGGCGTTGAATGCCCTCGACGCGCTGGCGCTCTGGAACGTCTTTCCCATGCACATGCGTGGGTCGCAGCCCACGTTCACGGACATGATGCATGGTCTCCTCGCCGTCGATCCGTTTCTGATCGCGGCGGTCATACTCGGTGCCGTCGTCTTCCGCGGAACGTTCCGCGTGTACACCGTCGGGACGATTCTCTTCACATCCGTGCTCGCGATGATGGGGTTTTCGTACGTGACCGCCGTCTTCGCCGGCCAGCCGACGCCATGGATGGGCGCCACCGAGCGTGCGTCGCAGTACGCTACGAATCTCTGGTACGCGATGCTCGCTGGGCAGTTGCTACGACGGCAGCGATCGGCACGATCGCTGAAGAAACCATGGACCGTGCCGACGCGCATTGACCTGAACCGGTCCGGCCTCGCTTGCGGAGTCTTGTCCGCCGTGCTCTATGCGTCGATGCTCGTGTTCATTCCATTGGCATGGCGCGAGTACTCGTCCGCTTCGCAGACCGTAAGCGAGCTGTCGGCCATCGACGCCCCGACGAGAACGTTATGGGTTCCGCTGGGTATTGCGTGGGCGCTTGTCTACGGCGCATTCGGCGCGGCCGTGTGGAAGTCCGCGGAGTCGAGTCCAGCCCTGCGCGTCACCGGCGCGTCCATCCTCGTCGCCGCAGTCGTCGGCATCTTCTGGCCGCCGATGCACCTGCGTGAGGTTCTGGCCGCGGGTGGCGGAACCCTGAGCGACAAGCTGCACATTGCTTGGACAGCCGCCAACGCCGTGTTCACGCTCCTTGCGATGGGCTTTGCCGCGGCGGCACTCGGCCGCCGATTCCGCGTCTACTCGATCGCGACGATGTTTGTCCTCCTCGCGGGCGGCGCCCTGACGTCGATGGATGCCCCGCGGCTCCAGGCCAACTTCCCCACTCCGTGGATGGGTGTGTGGGAGCGGGTCAACATCGTAGCCTGGCTGCTGTGGGTCGCGGTGCTGTCCGCGATGCTGCTGCGGCAGGTAGCGCACGGGACTCGTGCGTCGCGTCGGGAGGGTGCGCCGGAGCCGAGCATCGCAACGGCCTGACAACGTGGCCGAACACGGCGGCCTATCCATTCTCCCACCAGACCGCTACGACACTTGGTGACCAAATCAAGCGCGGCAGGTTACACGCGAGCCGAGCCGTGATGTTAACGCCATCTTGATCGTGAAGTGTCGTTTCGCGTGATCGCCGAGGTTGTCGCTCAGCGCAAACGGCCGCCGCCGCGTCGCTGCAGAATTGCCTGCTTCTCTCGGACGCGGTGATGGCGCCGATGCCAGCCCAGCATCGCCCCAACCACGCGCCCGGCCGCGACGTAACGACTGCGGCTCACTTCCGCAGCGCTGATCGCTGCCAGCGGCGCCGCGATGCGAGCTCCGTGGCGTCGTTAGGGTGACGGTGTCAGGTGAATGCGCGACGATCGTAGCTTCGAGCCGACCCGCAACAACCTCAGGCATTTGCACCCGCACGCGAGCGCCGGGTTGCAACTCCGCGAGCTCCGCGTTCCCTCGGGCGACCGGCACCATGAATAGCCCGGTGCGCAGACGGTCAAAAGAGAGTGGTACCGCATAGTCTCTCTCGAGTGCAGAACGTCTAACAGGGCAAGCGAGCGTTCCCTCGGTCGCACTATTGCCAACGCCGATTACCGAAGAGTCGTTGCCACAGCCGGGGGATTCGTGCGTGGCGGCAGCTGGAGACGTTCCCATCGCTCGGCGCGAACCACCGTCCCGAGGAGAGAACCGACACCGGCGCCAATCGCGGTAAACGCCGCAACGCCGACCGCCTTGTCGCCCGCCCCGCAATGCTCGCCGGAGCAATCGCTGAACCCGATGTTGAACACACCGAGTCCCAGGCCGACGCCAGCCCCGCACTTCGTCCCCTTCAGTGCGCCCGCGCCCCGCGTGCGGCCGATGACCGATTCCACCCGGCGCGTCAGCCCGTCGCATCTGAACGCGCGCATCCCGATCGAAGCACCACTCACCGCCATGCCTAACGGCTCGCGCGCAGTGCGTTGAGGATCACAGCGAGGTCGATCCCTTCCTGGACCAGTGCCCCCGCTGTCGGCGCGAGAATTCCCGCGGCCGCGGCAATCATGCCGACGACACTCAATCCCAAACCGACGGCGATACACTGTCGCGCGATGTGCACGGTGCGGCGACTGATCCGCATCGCTTCGGGAACACGCGCGAGGTCATCGACGAGGACAACGACATCGGCCGCTTCCGCTGTGATACCGCCTCCGTGTCCGGCGAGCGCCACACCAATCGTTGCCGCGCTGAGCGCGGGTGCATCGTTGGTCCCGTCACCGACCATGAGCACCGACTCGCCGTGCTGCACGAGCTGGCGTACGACGGCAACCTTGCCCTCGGGTAAGAGATCGCCCTGTACCTCGACTACGCCCGCCGCCGCGGCGACCGCTCGCGCATTTTCCGCGTGATCCCCGAGAGCAACATGATACGCTTGACGCCCATACCCTGGAGGTCGCGGAACACATCACGCACGCCTGCTCGCAATGCGTCGGCGTATTCGACGATGGCGGACATGGTATCATCCACCGCCACGTACGCACGAAGGCCGGCCGTCTTTGGCTCGATGGGGCAGAGTGCCGCAGCGGCACCGGGAGTCTGCTCGAGCACGAACGACCGCGCGCCCACGACGACACGATGGCCGTCCACCGTCCCGGCCACGCCTCGACCAGGCACCTCGACGACATCCCGCGCCGTGGGCAGCGCAAGCCCGCTCGGCTCGGCGGCGTTCACCAGCGTTCGCGCGAGCAGATGGCCCGACGTCTGCTCGATGGCGCCGGCCAATCGCAGGACGTCGTTAGGTTGACGGCCATTCGCTGTGATCAGCCGGCTGACGCGCGGCTGGCCGATCGTGGTGGTGCCAGTCTTGTCGAAGACCGCGACGGTCGCGGTGCCCAGTCGCTCGAGCGCGGTCCCGTGCCGCATGATGATTTGGCGCCGCGCCGCGCGGTTGATGCCGCCGATGACGGCAACCGGCGTGGCGAGGATGAGCGGACACGGCGTCGCGACAGCGAGGACGGCCAGCACGCGCAAGCCAGTCGCTACTCGTGACGTACGCGATCGCACAGACGACGAGTGTGGCAGGCGTAAACCACACGGCGTACCGATCTGCGACACGCTGAAGCGGCGCCTTGCTCGCCTGTGCCGAACGAACGAGCGCAACGATCCGCGCGTACTGGCTTTCGCTGGCGATTGCCACCGCGCGAACCGAGAGCGCTCCATCGAGGTTCGCGCTGCCGCTCATCAGCTTCGTGTCACGCGCGGCCGAGATCGGCAGCGGTTCGCCGGTGAGCATGGAGGCGTCGACATGCGCCGTGCCATCGATCACGACAGCGTCGCACGGAACGAGCTCGCCAGGCCGTACCAGCAGCGTGTCACCTAACGCGATATCCTCCACCGCGATATCCTCAATTGACTTACCACGCACGCGGTGGGCAGTGCGGGGGCCGCCGCTTCCAGCGCGCGTACCGCGTCCGACGCGCGGCCTTCCGCGTACCGCTCCAGGGCCTCTCCGCCGGTCTGCATGAGCACGATGACCAGTCCGACGAGCGGCTGGCCGAGCACCGCGGCGGCGATGATCGCGAGCGTCGCGACGACGTCAGCAGCGAAGTGGCCCCCCAATACCCGGCGCAGCGTCCGCCACACGACAATGCCTCCCGTTGCGGCGAGGCCGAGGTACCAGATGATGCGATCAGCGCCGGGCGCCAGCGGGACGACGCGCGCCACGAAGCCACCGCCAATCACGACCGCGGCCACCAGCGGCCGCCACGCGGCGCTGAGCGCGCCGAAGCGACGCACGGTCACCTCCAATCGGTATGTGGCGACTCGGCATCGGCCGGGGCCAGCCCCGGTCGCGGCGGGGCGACCAGCACCATGCGGTTGGCCGTCCGAATCAGCTTCGTCGACACGCTGCCGAGCACGAGACGCCCGAGGGCGGAGCGGCCGTGACTGCCGGCCGCGATCAGGTCGATCTCCCGCTCGTCCGCGAACGTGAGCAGTTCGTGCGCGGGGTCGCCGTGCAGCACCACGTACTCGACACGAATACCCGGTGGCACATCGAGGTGACGCCCAATCGCCTCGAGCTTGGGAACGATCGCGCTCGTCGTGATCTCGCCCCACGTGCGCGGGTCGCCTTGCGGGATCGGCACCCGCGGTGTGATGTGCGCGAGGTAGAGAGTGCCTTCGCCGGCGAGCAGATCCAACGCCACGCGTGCGGCGTGCTCACTCGATGCGGTGAAGTCCAGCGCGGCCAGCACGCTGTGCGGGACGCCCCACGCGTCGCTCGGAACCGCGAGCACTGGTTTGTGCGCGCCACGGATGACTCCGAGTGCCGTCTCGCGCCGGCTCAGTCTTGCCGCGGCACCATGCGTTCCGAGCCCCAGCAAAATGACCGATGCATCATGACGCTCGGCTCGCTCGACGATCGTCTCGACGCGCGCGCCCACGTTCACTGTGACCGGCCATTGCTTGATACCAGGGTGCGTGCGGTCTCGTTGCGCGAGCAGCGCCACGTCTCGAGCCTCGCGCGCGAAGAACACCAGCTGTTCGGCGTCCGGAATCGGTGTTCCGTCGGGATAGAACAGCGGCAACGGCTCGACAGCGCTAAAGAGATCGGCGAAGACGCCATCACGTTGAGCGAGCGCATAGCCGACGCGTACGGCGCCATCGGAATCGGTCGTCGCATCGGTGGCCACAACGATGGTGTTCGAGGCGGGCGTGAGCGGCCAAGCCCCGCCCGGGGCCGCGGTGTCATGAACGCGAGGCATGGGTGAATTTCCCCGTGAGACTAAGTTTGACGGATTGAATCAGACCACACTCGATGGCGGTAATTGGCCCGCCGTCGGGCTCGAGCGAGATGTCGAAGTGGACGGCGATGCGGTCGCGAACCCGAAGCAGGCCGCCGAACCGCCGCGGTGGGGCGACGCCGAAATCCGTGGGCCGCACGAGGTACTCGCCCTGCACGTGCAGCATACCCAATGAATCCGCACGGATCGCCGCCGTCGTCATGACGGGCTGTCGCGCGCCAGCAATGGTCACGACGCCCGTGATGTGCGCGACGGGTGAAGCCGGGTTGAGATCGACCTCGTAGCCCACGAGGCGAAAGTCGATGCTCGGATGCTGGTTACCGCGCAGCGCCTCGTGCAGATGGCGATTCATGATCCCGATGCCGCAGTTGAGCTTATCGACCCGGACGCTGACGGACGGCGCTGTCGCCATGTTCTCTCCGGTCAGCACACCTTGCGCGTTAGGCAACCCTCGAAGATCGAGCGATCCGGACACTTGGTGGGCCGTGCACGTGAAGCGGCGGATGTCGGAGGCACCGGCAATCCAGAGCCGACTCTCCGGTCGGATGGGATCGCCCGCAGGGCTCGCGGCGGCGACACCACCTGCCTGGGTGGCAACACCGAAGCCGAGGAGCAGAACTGTCAGGCGTGCGAGATTCATCTGTGCCTCTCGAGTCTCGTCGGCGGGTATATGCGATGCCGGCGACCTAATTGAAGCTGGCACTCCGCGCTTTGGCGGCAGTCGGGAAGCGGCTGGAACGATGTCAGGGAATCTCCGGGTCCGACCCAGTGGAGTCCCGACGGTGCAAGCCGCCCCGGGGCTGGGACGCATCGGCATCGTGATGCGCAGTCGTGCGCCATGCCGGCGAGCAAGCCACGTCGCGACGTCAGGCGACGGGGGCAGGATAGTCATGTGGGGTGCTGGAGAAGCTTCCGCTCGGCCGCCTGTTCTGGCCCCTTCTTCAGTCTCCTGCGGAACCACGCCGGAAGTTGCCTAACGGCGGCGAGCCGCCGAGCTCCGGACGCCGTTCGAGACTTGGCGGTCGAACACGTACGTGTGCGGGGTGAGCTTGCCATCGGCGACGGCGTTGGTGATGTCGCTCGTCGTCACGACGCCGATGAGCTTCCGCCCTGTCATCACGAGCACGCGATGGATCTTCGCGCGGCGCATGTAGTCCGCGGCCATGGTCACGAAAGTTTCCGGAGTGAGCGCATGCACCGGCGCGCGAGTCATCGCGTCCGAGACGGTGTGTTCCTCGAGGGGATTCCATTCGGCCGTGGCGGGAACCGCCATGCGTTCTACGACGGTCGCGCCGGCGTCCTCCCAGAGATCCGTGAAGTACATGCCGGTCGGATCCTCGTCATTCGGATCCGGCTCGCCCAGATCTCCGTCATCTCGGACGTCCTCGAGGAGATCGCGGCCCACTTCGCGTTCGGTCGGAACGCCGGGCAGCGACGCGGCGAACTGCAGCAGGTCCGAAGCCGAGATGACGCCGATCACCTCGTCGCCGGCGACGACGGGTGCACCGCTGATCCGCTTCGACGTGAACACGTCCATTGCCTCACGGATGGTGAGGTCCGGGTCGAGTGTCACGAGGTCCGTAGTCATGATGTCGCGTAGTCTCAGCATGGAACCCTCCAAGATGATCCCACCTCGGCGCGCATCGAGCGGGTGGGTGCGTTGCCCTGATGTTGTCATGCCCACAATACCGCCTGAGCTACCGGCAGACTGTCGGCAGGCCGAACACGGTTACCTCGGATCGGTTGGTGTATTCGCTGAGGCCCGCCAACGTCCGGCCAGCCTCTCGGCGATCGATCAAGGAATTCATGAGGTTCTCGCGATTCATCAGCAGTCGAGCATAAGTATTGGCCGGCGGGATCTGCTGTTATGTCCGGGGTCCACCGCATCCCTGTCGGGGAAGCGCATCGATTTGACATTCCGAGCGGAGGCCCATAACCGAAGTCGAGGAACGCTGTCATTCCGAGCGAAGCGAGGAATGACAACGCGTCAGGGATTTCCCCACACGCGTTCGTCCTACCTCCCCATCGACGTTCCATCGGTCACCCGACTCTCCCGGACCACCGTCAAGTCGATGTTCCAGAGCGAACCTGACGTTCGCCGTTTCTGTTATGGGAGAGACATGCTGAATCCAGTCGGAACGACCACCCGTCAGTGTCAACTCGCCAGGAAAACACTTGCGCTTGTGGCGGTGCTCAACCTCACCGTCGTTATGCAGGCGAGCGCACAGGCGAGCCAGCTGCCGTTCGAGGTGGGTGAACGGCTGCGCTATCGTGTCTCCGTCGGCAGGCTCGGCACGGTGGGCGAAGGCGAGATGTCGGTCGGCGGGCCAGCCGCTGTGCGCGGGACGGAGACGCTCGTCCTCACGTCCGAGATCCACGCGAAAGTCGGCTTCCTCAAGACTACTGAGCGCGTGGAGTCGTGGATCGATCCAACGCGGATGGCGGCGCTACGATATCAGAAGCGGACCCGCGCCGCTCTAGCCCGCGATGACGAACAACAGGTCGAGCTGTTCCCGGAGGAGCAGCGGTGGGCAGATCACCGCGGCAATCATGGGCAGAGTCCCACGAGCGCGCCACTCGACGAGTTGTCCTTCATTTACTACCTGCGCACGCTGCCGCTCAATGCCGACACGGTGGACCGCCTTGTCCGCCACTACGATCCCGCGCGCAATCCGATCGCGGTGCGCGTCACCGGCCACGACACGGTGCGCACGAACGCCGGGACCTTTCCCACCATCGTCGTCGAGATGCGCGTGAAGGACCCGCGCCGTTACGGTGGCGAAGGCGTGATTCGCCTTCATCTGAGTGATGACGCCTTCCGCTACCCCGTACGAATCGAGAGCGCCGTCACGGTGTTAGGCGCCACCGTGCTCGTCCTCGAGTCGATTACGCGGCCGCCCGCACGCCTGGCCCGTCAGCCGGAATAGAAGAGGGCTGTCGGGGGAAGCCCGACGCGGCGGTTCCCCCACACACGGATGCAGGTTCCAAAGGCCGCCCGACTGATCGGGCGGCTTCGTTTTCCGAGCTTACTCCCAAGGACATTAAACAAGACATGCCGATCGAACCGGCCTGACACGAGCCTCCAACGAGGCGCCTTTCCGGAGAACGCCGATGTCACGAACCAAGGTCCCAGCTCTCGCTCTCGTTACGCTGCTCCCGGTTCTCGCCGCGGCAACCCGGCGCCAGACTCCTCTCGACCTCCAGCCGGAAAGCCGGCTGTGGGTGGCCGGCACATCTACGGTGAGGTCCTTCCAGTGTCAGGCCGGCGCGTTCGACGCCAAGGTCGAGTCGACCGGTGCCGATGCCGTCGCCGCGGTCCTGGCCGGCCAGAAAGCTGTCACCAGCGTCGAGGTGACCGTTCCGGCTGAGAAGCTCGACTGCCGCAACGGGACGATGAACGAGCACATGCGCAAGGCGCTCAAGTCGAAGGAATTCCCGACCGTCGTCTTCCGCGCGTCGAGCTACGACCTCGCCCGTGTGAGCGACAGCGTGAACGTGACGCTCAACGGGAGCCTGACGCTTGGCGGCGTCGAGAAGCCGGTCACGGTGAAGGCGCAGGCCAAGCCGGGC
>JAJKIV010000115.1 GCA_021154285.1 Gemmatimonas sp.
CCTCCGCTGCTGATCACCGCGGCGCATGTGGTGGCGAAGCTCCCGTATCTCGACGCGGTACCGCACTGGTCGCCCGGGATCTACTACGCGGAGCTCGCGCGCGCCGTCTCCACCCTCGATTTCTCCACGCACGACCTGACGACGACCTATCGTTTGGGAGGCCACCCATCGCACGCGTACTCGATGTACCTGGCGGTGGGCCAGATCCTCACGGCAGGCTGGTCACACGCGGGGTTGCCGACGACACCGGCGCTCAAGTACGTCGCCGCGAACCTCCAGGATCTGCTGCTCGCCGCCGCCGCCGTGTGGTGCTTCTGGCTGCTGGTCGTGCGACTGTTTCCGGCGCTGCCGCGTTCGCACGCCGTGCTGCTCACGCTGTGCTTTGCGTTCAACCCGCTCATCTTCGCCCACGGACTCGGCCCGAATACCGATTTGCCGATCACCGTCGGGCTGATCCTGGCGCTGCTCGCCTTCGTGGTGAATCGGCCGGTGCTCGTGGCGTTCGCCGGGCTTTGGATGTGTTTCTCGAAGGAGTCCGGCGCGCTGATGTACGGCGAGCTCTGGGGCCTGTTCGTCGTACTCTGCGTCGTGCAGCGGGTTGGCCCGCCCTGGCACAAACCGGATACGTCGCTGCTCGTGCGGCAAGTGCTCGTGCCGTTGCTGCCGCTCGTGGTCTACGTCGCCTATCTGCGCTTCTCTTCACCGCTCGCCTGGGTGCAGCGAACGAGTGGTTGGAACGACGAGGCCAATCCGGTGGTCAGCCCGGCGTTCGGGCTGAGCTCTGGGCAGTTCGAGACGGGCTTGGTCAGCGCGCTGCTTCATAACTGGAACTGGATTCCGACGCTCGCCTTCGTCGCGCTCCTCGCCAAGCGTCAGATCTGGCCGCGCATCGCGCCACGGTTGACCGATGAGCGCATGGCGAGCTTCCTCCGGGTAGTCGGCTGGTTGTTCGCGCTCAACGTTGCCTTCGCGTGCCTCTACATCAAGGACAATCACGCGAGGTACTACGCGCCGCTCATCCCGCTGATGTTGGTCCTGTTCTACTATGCGCTCGCTGATCTCGCTGCCTCCGTGCGCGCGAGAACAGCGGTGCTTGCGGTGTTCTTCGCCGCGAGCTTCGCGCAGATCTGGGCCTCGCTCGATCCGGTGGGCAATGCCATCTGGGGCACGTTCGCGATCGGCGACCGGAAGGTCATGTTCATCCAGCGCGGCCTCCAAGGTCAGGCGGACGGGATGATCTTCAACGCCCAGCACCAGGCGGTGGGCCGGCTGTACACGAAGTTGAACAAGGTGGTCTTCAGCAACGGACAACGACCGACGCTGATCTTCGGCATCGATCATCCGTGGGTGGTCAACTACGCGCTCTGGGGCCTGCGCCTCGACGAGCGCACGAACGAGTACACGTATGACTGGCGCGACTCGTTCGTCCCCGACACACGCGCCGTCGGGCGAATCGACGCGACGACGGCACCGGCGCATGCGGTGTACGTGGCGCTGCCGTGGCTCGAGAATCCCGCGGTCACGCTGCCGAAGCTGGAACAGTTGTATCGAGTGAAGGGGCAGAAGGTCATTGCCGATGGTGGGTACTTCATCACCGCGTACGAGCTCGCTCGTCAATGAGCGTCGCCGAATTCAGCGTTCCTGCTTTTGGGCGCTACCGGGATCGTCCCACGGTCACGGCTCGACGTAGTGCAACGCGCGCGCGAGATACGGGTCACCCAGCGGAAGCGCCGGCTCTCGGCGCGCGCGCCAACACGCCGACGCCACTGCGAATCCGCCAATCATGAGCAGCGCAGCGAGATCGACCCAGCTCACACTCAGTCCCGCGGAATCGATTGCCGGAAGCACCAGCCAGTAGAACTCGAGCAGGTGCATCGCCAGCAACCAACCGCCAAGCGTCGCGAGAAAACCGGGGCGTCGCTTGAGACTGCGAGAGAGCAAGAGCACGAACGGAATCGCGAACTGGCCGATCCCGACGATCAGGCCGAGCACGCCCCAACTACCCCTCGAGCGCAGGACGTACCACGACACGTCATGGGGAACGTCGCCGATCCAGATGATCAGGTACTGCGCAAACGCGATGTACGCCCAGAAGATGACGAAGGTGAGGAGCAGGTGGCCTAACGCGCCGAAGTGCTCGCTGGTGACCGCGCCGCCCTCGGCCGCGATGCCGCGCGACCCGAGGTACCCCACAACCGCCACCAACGCGAGCGCGGCGAGATAGCCGCCGGCGAACACATACACGCCGTAGATCGTCGAGTACCATGTCGGCTCGAGGGACATGAGCCAGTCGAACGCCGCGAACGTGAGGGTCAGCGCTACGACGACGAGCCCGATTGAGCTCAACCGTCGAAGGCGCCGCGTGGCGCGCACGGCCGTGTCGCCGAGGGCGTGGTCCTGAGCGCGGGCTGCCCGTCGAAGCGCCCAGGCCACGGCGATCCACGCCACCAGATATATGACCGATCGCGCAACGAAAAACGGCACGTTGAGCCACGCTTCCTTGCGGGCAATGACAGCGCGCGCGTCGAGCGGGAGCGCCGCGGGATCCGCCCACGGGTACAGGACGCGCACGCCGGCGAGAAATGGGATGGCGAGCAGCGCAAGCACCGGGATCGCGCCGGTGACGTCCAGCGTTAGGCGTCGCATCACGGTAAACCACCGCGCGCCCGTCACGTGACTCAGCATGACCTGAATGAGCGCGCCGATCACGATGGTGAACACCGTCGCGTAGCCAAAGAGGTACGCGGCCAGCGCGCGCCGCGGCTCGATCTTCACGCCGATCGCGACGAGCACGAGTCCGACAACGCCCACTATCATCGCGTACCGCGCGGTGGACGCGAGCTGGGCATGCCCGGTTCTCAGTGACGCGCGACCGTCACTCATTGGGGTGCCGTTGGCGTTGAGTCCGCCGGCGCGTTCGACTCACGGTGCTGCAGGTCGCGGAGATAGGCCACGACAGCCCAACGGTCTTTCGCCGACAGCTCGGCGGCATAGGACGGCATGCGCCCGAGACCGAGCGTGATGATCGCCACCACCTGCCCCGGCGGGAACCCACGGGCGCGCGGTGTGAGAAGCGATGGCGGCTTCGGGGCGTCCATGTTGTGCGCGACGATGCTCACGCCATCGGCGCGCTCGCCGTGACACACGGCGCAGAAGATGTGGAACCGGGTTGCTCCGCGCGCGAGCATCGCCGCAGGCGGTGCCGTGACTGCCAGCGACTCACTCGCTGCCATCTGCACTTGCCTTGGCACAGTGCCACTGGGTGGAGCTCGCATCGCCATGCCGTCCGCGAAGTACGCGCTCGCCCCATAGGATTCATAACGCGGCTGCGCGCGCATGCGCTCCCAATCCCAATGCTTCGAGGGCCGGTCGGCACAGGCGTCGACCGTCACAACGGACGCAGCGAGCACCCCGGCGCGTGCGAGCATGCGCGGTCGCATCAGTCCCCCGCCACGATCACGCGTCGCGCGCCAGCGCTCCGCATCAACTTCGCGGCATGATCGCGATCGAGATCGCTCGCGAAATGGTTCGCCGTCAACCAGAAGCGATCGACGGACGCGCGGCTGAAACCGTCGATCTCGTCTTCGGGGATCCACAGCTTCGGGAGACGCAGCACGATGAGCACGCCGAAAAACGCGGTGAGCGAGGCGGCGAGAATCATCCCCTCGAACGTCGCCGGCACGAAGGCCGGCACCGCGTGTGCGGGTCGACCGCCAACGTACAGCGGATATGAGCGCACGTTCGCCCACCACTGGATGCCATAGGCGATGATCAATCCAGCCAAGCCTCCAGCGGCGACAAACCATCCAAGCCGAGAGCGCCGGCGGCCGAGCGTCGCATCGAGCTCCGGCATGTCGAACGGCGCATAGGTCTCGAGCTCGCGATAGTGTTCGCGCGCGAGCGCATCCACCGCCGACTGCAGCGCGTCGGCTGTCGTGAACTCGGCGGCGAGTCGCGGGTGCGTCATCGCATCACCTCCGGCATAGCTCCGTCTCGGTCCACGTACGCGCTCTCCCACGCGATCTCACGCTGCTCGCGCTTCACTTCGCTCACCGGCACGAACGGAACCCACCGCAGGAACGCGAGGAAAAGAAACGAGAAGAGACCGACGCTCCCGGCGAGGAGACTCCAGTCGACCCACGTCGGCGCGTAGAAATGCCAACTCGACGGGAGGAAGTCGCGGTTGAGCGACGCGACGATGATCACGAAGCGCTCGAGCCACATCCCCACCCAGATCAGCACGCCGACGACGAACAGCACGACCACGTTGGTTCGCAGGCGTGTCCACCAGAACAACTGCGGCGTGAGCACGTTCACCGCGGTCATGATCCAGAAGAACGCCGCGTAAGGTCCGCGTGTCCGCGCCGTCAACATGGTGTAGCGCTCGAACAGATCGCCGCTATACCACGCGCCAAACGCCTCGCACAGGTAGCTGTAGGCGAGCAGGGAGCCTGTGACGAGCAGCAGCAGTGCAATATGGTCGAGGTGTCGTCGCGTGATGACGTTGTGGAGACGGAACACGTGGCGCACCGGCAGCACCAGCATGAGTACCATCGCGAACCCCGAGTAGATCGCACCGACGACGAAATAGGGCGGGAAGATCGTCGAATGCCATCCGGGAAGCTGGGCGATCGCGAAGTCGAGACTGACGATGCTGTGCACCGATACGACGAGCGGTGTCGCAAGCCCAGCGAGCAGCGTGTAGGCGACGCGGTAATGCCGCCACTCCGTCCCGCTCCCGTGCCAGCCTAACGCGAATAGGCCATACACGCGACGTCTCGTGCGTCCCGGCGCGCGGTCGCGAGCAGCCGCCAGGTCGGGAACGAGTCCGAGATACCAGAACAGCAGCGAGACGGTGAAGTAGGTCGAGATCGCCGCCACATCCCACGGCAGCGAGCTCTTGAAGTTGGGCCACACGCCCATCGTTGCCGGATATGGAACGAGCCAGTAGAAGAACCACGGTCGCCCGAGATGCAAAATCGGAAAGAGCGACGCGTTGACCAATGCGAACAGCGTCATCGCCTCGGCCAGGCGATTGATCGACGCGCGCCACCGCTGGTGGAGCAATAGCAGGAACGCCGAGATGAACGTGCCGGCGTGCCCGATCCCGATCCACCAGACGAAGTCCGTGATGGCGTAGGCCCAGGCAACCGGGATGTTGTTGCCCCACGCGCCGATGCCACGCACGAACGTCACGCCGATCGCGAACAGGAACAGGAGCGAGAGCGCCCCCGACGCCAGAAAGAGCCACTTCCAGGCGGGATGCGATGTCCACAGCGGAGCGAGAAGCTGTGTGGTGAGCGTGCCCTCGTCAGGCAGCTCGCGCATGATCGGATATCGCTCGAGCTGCGCGTGGGCGCGGCTCCCGTTGGGATCTGGGTCGGAGCGCGGAATGGGAATCGTCGTCACCGGGCTCGCCCCGCGGAATCGTCGGCGCCGTCGGCTTCGTGACGCCGTGCGAGATACCGAACTCGCGGCACTGTTCCCAGTTCATCGAGCGCGCTGAACGAGCGGGGATCGCCGAACTGGCGCGAGACCTCGCTCTCCGGGTCCGTTAGCGAGCCGAAGACGATCGCCTGGGTGGGACAGCTCTGCTGGCAAGCAGTCACTACGGGCCCAGTCGTCGAATCTCCGGCGAGACGCGACGCCATCTGCGCATCGCGAATGCGCTGCACGCAGAACGTGCACTTCTCCATCACGCCACGCGCCCGGATCGTCACCTCCGGGTTCTTCGCCATGCGCTCAGTCTCGGCGATCTCTCCGTTGTAGTCGAACCAGTTGAAGCGGCGCACCTTGTACGGACAATTGTTGGAGCAGAAGCGAGTCCCGACGCAGCGGTTGTACACCATCTCGTTGAGCCCATCCTCGCTGTGAACGGTCGCGTTCACCGGGCAGACGTACTCGCACGGCGCTTTCTCACAGTGCTGGCAGAGCATTGGCTGTGTCTCGAAGCGCGGATCGTCAGGCGGTCCGTCGATGTAGCGATCGATGCGAAGCCAGTGCATCTCACGGCTCTTCATGACGCCGTCCTTCCCCACTACGGGGATGTTGTTCTCGGCCTGACACGCAACGACGCACGCGCTGCATCCGGTGCACACGTCGAGATCGATCACCATCGCCCACTGGTCGGCGCCGAATCCGTCGGGCGACGGCGGCTTCGGCTCGTAGAGCGTGAGTGGGCGACGTTTGCGCGGCTGCACTGAGCTCGCCGTCGACGGCCGGCCGTCGCCGTCTTCGCCGACGATGCTGCTCCCCCTCCCTTCGATTGCCCAGTGCGGCTGCGCGATCGCGAGCTCGTGGCTACGGCCTGTCCGAGACACGGCAACACTCTGCGCGAGGTGACGTGCCTGCGACGTGCGGAGCGCGTTGACGTTGACGCCCACGCTTCGAGCGACAGCTTCCCCGCCCTGTCGGCCGTAACCCATCGCCAGCGCGATCGCACCGTCTGCATGCCCCGGCACGATGAGAACCGGTGTGTCGAGTGCGCGCTCGCCGACGCGGAGCGTAACGACGTCGTTCGTCGCCACTCCAAGTCGTGCGGCCATCGCGGGCGCCACGAGCGCGGCGTTATCCCACGTAAGCTTCGTGACCGGATCGGGCAGTTCCTGAAGCCAGCCATTGTCGGCGAATCGTCCGTCGTGAACCGCGCGACTTGGCACGAACCCGATCTCGATCTGGTCGCGCGCGCCGACGCGTGCCGCGAGCGCCGCGTTGGCTTGCGCAACGGCGTCCGGGCGCACCGCCGGAGTGGCTCGCGCGAACGCCGACCCCGCGACGACACCCCGTCGGAGCGCCTCGCTCCAGTCACTCTCCGTGGGCGCGCCGCCACCATGCGCGCGATTCCACGCGTCGCGCAGCAGGTCGTGTGCCGAGTTGTTAGGCTGGCCAGCCAGCACCGCCAGCACTTCGTCCGCGGTGCGACCGCCGTGCAACGGGGCGATGAGAGGTTGAATCGCCGAGGTCGTCCCGTCGTACGCGCGGGCGTCACCCCACGCTTCGAGATAGTGTGCCGCTGGAAGGTGCCACGTGGAGACCCGAGCCGTCTCGTCGTCATAAGCGCCGAGGTAGACAGTATTGTGCACCGCACCAACCACGCGGGACAGCTCGAGATCCGAAGGTGCCGTGTAACATGGATTGCCCTCGAGGATCACGAGCGTGTCCACTGCGCCGCCGCGTAGCTCGGCGGCGAGCGCAGCGAGATCGTGATCGGGACCACCATCGCCGAGCACTGCCGGCGGGGTGTACCAGACGGTCGTGCCGACGTTACCTAACGCGGCGTTCAGCGCATTGGTCAGTACATGGACGTCCGTTGGCTGACGCTCGCCGCACACGACAATCGAGTGGCCGGCGTGCGCAGCGAGGTCGGCGGCGACGGCGGTGACCCATGCGCGCGCATCCGGAGTGAGTGCTGCACCGGACGCGTCGGCCGTGCCGGAAGCGCGTCCCGTGCCGCGGGCACCGCGACCCACCGTTTCGAGGAGCGCCGTCGCAATGGCGCCGATCGCCGACCACGTCGCGCCAAGTCGTCGCACCGCGAGCGTTCCCGTTGGCGATGGAGTCGGCTCGGCGACGTGCAGTTGCGCCGACGGCGAGGCGCGTCGGCGGTCGGCCCATTCGCGCGCGTAGCGAAGGTGAAACGGTCCCGCCGCCAGGATGTCGGCGTCGAGCGCAACGACCACATCGGCCGCCCGGAAGTCGTATTGAGGTACGAGTGCGGCACCTAACGACGTTCGCGAAGCCGCGATGCGGGTCGGACTCTCTAGCGGGGCGTAGAAGTACGTACGCGCATCGGGGTATGCCTCGCTGAGTCGACCGAGCAGCGAAACCGTAAGCGGCGATGTCGTCGGCGGCATGAGCACGCGAAGACCCGCGCCCCGTGCGCCGACTCGGCGTGACAACGCCGCTGGCGCGAACGCCGCCACGAACGCATCCCATGTCGTGCGGCGACGCCCTGCGCGCATCGCCCCCGCCCGATGCGGATCGTACAACTCGAGCAGCGACGCCTGCTCGAAAGCGCCCGACGCGCCGAGACTCGCGGGATGATCCGGGTTCCCTTCGATCTTGGTCGGTCGGCCGGTGATGCTCCGCACGAGCACGCCGGTCGCGTAACCGTCGAGGGGCATCGCCGTCGCGTAGTACAGCGGCATGCCCGGAACGACGTCCGCGGGCGCCTCGACGTAGGGCAGAATCGGCTTGTCCGGACGACGCATGCAGGCGCCGGCAGCCATCGCCGCTCCCGCGCCGAGGAGCGTCAGGAAGTCCCGGCGCGAAACCCATTCGGGTGGATCGGCCGCACCGGGTGGGAACTCGAGGGTCCCCTCTGGTTTTTCCGCTCGTCTCGACACGCCGCCAGCCTCGGCCTAACGATGACAGGCCGTGCAATCGGTGAGGCGACGTATCCGGTCGCCCTGGGCGACCAGTCGCACACCGCTCGTGTCCGACGGCGAGTGCCTGTATCCCATCGTTGTGATCTCCGTCAACGGGCGAAGGCGTGGCCCCGGATTACGGTGGCAGTCGAGGCACCAATCCATCGTTAGGGGTGCCACCTGCTCGGCGGTCGCCATGCGATCCACGCGGCCGTGACACGTCTCGCACCCAACGCCGCGACCGACGTGGATCGCGTGATCGAAGTACACGAAGTCCGGAAGCTGCGTGACGCGTGCCCATGGAATCGGACGGCCCGTCTCGAGACTCCGCCGGATCGGCGCCATGAGCGACGTCGACATCCAGGTCTGGCTGTGGCAGGCGACGCATTTCTTCGTCGAGGGCAATCCGGCCGACGCGGTGCGCTCGGCATCAGCGTGGCAGTAGCGGCAGTCGATCCGAAGACCGGTGACGTGAATGCGATGATCGAACGCGATCGGTTGCACGACGGTGTGGTGTTCGCCTCGAGCCCACGGGGTGCGTACCCACCCCATCGCCATGGCGGGAATGAGTAGAATGAGCGTGAGCCCCGCGATGATCACGCTTCGCGCGATCGTGGTCGCGCGCGGAGAAAAGAGAGCGGCCACCGCGCACGTGATATGCACGGACCGCGCCTCGCGCCCTCCTGAGAGACGAGAACCGGTGACAGACGCGGTGGTGGTAGGATCCGGGCCAAATGGACTGGCCGCCGCGGTGGTGCTCGCGCGGGCGGGAGTTTCGGTGCTCGTCGTCGAGGGCGCAGCGACGATCGGCGGCGGGACGCGCACCGAAGCGCTGACATTGCCCGGCTTCGTGCACGACGTGTGTTCCGCGGTTCACCCCCTTGCTGCATCGTCGCCGCTTTTCACGACGCTGCCGTTGCACGAGCACGGGCTCGAGTGGATCGAGCCGCCGCTCGCACTTGTGCACCCATTCGACGATGGGCCGCCGGCACGCCTCGAACGCGACATCGACGCGACCGCGAGTTCGCTCGGCGCCGATCGCGAGCGCTATCTGGCGCTCGTCGGCCCGTTCGCGCGCCAATGGTCCGCGCTCGCGATCGACGCGCTCGCCCCACTCCACTGGCCAGCGCATCCGGTGCTGCTCGCCCGTTTCGGGTTCTACGGTTTGCAGTCGATCGAACGCCTGGTCAGCCGGTTCTCCGATCGCGCCGCGAGCGCAATGCTCGCTGGGATAGCCGGCCATGCGAATCGCCCGATGTCGAGCGCCGGGATGGGCGCACTCGCGCTCGTGCTCGCATCGGCGGGGCATCGTGTCGGATGGCCGATCGCTCGCGGCGGATCGCGTGCGGTCACGGACGCGCTCGCCTCGTATCTCATCACGCTCGGTGGCAAAATCGAAACGAACGCGCCGCTGCGCTCGCTCGCCGAGCTCGCGAGCGCGCGCGCGGTGTTGCTCGACGTGACACCACGCGACGTGATGCGGCTCGCTGGTGATGTGCTTCCCGACTGGTATCGTCGTGCGCTCTCGCGCTTTCGCTACGGACCCGGCGTATTCAAGGTGGACTGGGCGTTGTCCGGCGCGGTGCCGTGGCGATCGCCCGAGTGTGCCCGCGCCGGCACGCTTCACCTCGCCGGATCATACGACCAGGTGGCCGCAGGCGAGGCGGTGGTGGCGCGCGGTGAGCACCCCGAGCATCCGTTGGTGCTCGTCGCCCAGCCCAGCTGCTTCGATGCGACGCGCGCGCCCGAGGGAAAGCATACGCTGTGGGGGTACTGCCACGTGCCTAACGGGTCGACGGTGGACATGCTCCCCCGCATCGAGGCGCAGATCGAGCGCTTCGCGCCTGGCTTTCGCGACATCGTGCTGGCGCGGCACGTCATGCCGCCGGCCGCGCTGGAAGCGCGGAACCCGAACCTCGTCGGCGGAGACATCGGCGACGGGGCGTACACCCTGCGACAGCTGTTCTTTCGTCCCGTCGTGCGGTGGCATCCGCACACGACGCCCGTGCGCGGGCTCTATCTCTGCTGCGCAGCGACGCCGCCTGGTGGCGGCGTGCACGGCATGTGCGGCTTCTACGCAGCCCAGGCCGCGCTGCGCGACGAGTTCGGCATCGCTACATCGATCGCATCTTGAGGTAGCGTTTGAGATCGGGCAGCTGCTTCAGCAGCATGTACCCCGCCCCTGCGGCGACGCCCAACAACAGCAGGCGTGAGAACGACAGCCCGTTGCCGTTGTTGCGCCCGGCGTTGGACTCACGCTCGCCCGCGGACGAGGATGCGTCCTTTCGTTCAGTAGCAGTCGATTCGTTCGCCACAGTCTACTCCTCAACGAGAGATGTTTGGTCTCGAGTCATGTGTTCGGCTGTCGGGCGTGGGCGGCAACTCAGCTTCGGTGCGCAACTCGTCGACGAGCGTTCGCACGAGACGCTGCACGATTTCACCCGTTCGGGAGACCGCTGCCTGCACCGGCTCGCTCAACGTCATCGTCGCGTCCTCCCAGTGGTCCGCATCGATCACGGCCGACGGTTCGCATGCCACGACGAGCACCCGTGGAGGAACCGTCCCCACGGTGCGAGCGCAATCTCGTCTGCCCCGCGTCCTACGACCTTGGCGAATCGCTGCGGCTCGTCGTCATGTCCGTCACCGAAGGCGAGGACAAGCCACGCAAGTACCCGACGACCTTCAACACGGCGGACGTTGCGGTGATCACGAAGATCGACCTCGCGTCGGCCGTCGAATTCGATTGGGATGCGGCCGAGCAGAGCATTCAGGCCGTGCGGCCGGGAATGCCGGTGATCGGCGTATCAGCGAAGACCGGCGAAGGCATGGACCGCTACATCGGCATGCTCCACCGCCGCTGACTTACCGCGTTGCCGCCCGTCGCCATAACGCGTAGACCGGCAGCCCGACGAGTGTGAGCGCGATACCGCCCAGCGTCGTCACCGGCCGCGCCACGAGCGCGCTTCCGACGACCCAGAGAGTACCGGCGATGAAGATGAGCGGTACCACCGGATACCATGGCGTGCGGTACGGCCGCGCCAGCTCGGGTCGTTTGCGGCGCAGCACGATCACGCCTGCCACGGCGAGCGCCAGGAACGGCCAGACGCCTAACACGAATGCTTCGGCGAGCTGCTCGAAGCTGCGCACCCAAAGAGCGACGACGGCGACCGCCGAGTAGGCGACGATCGTGACGTGCGGTGTCGCGAAGCGCGGGTGCACGCGCGCGAGCGGCCGGAACAGGAGCCCGGCGTCAGCCATGGCATAGAACACGCGCGGCTGTGTGAGCACGAGGGCGTTCACCGTGCCAAACGTCGACACGATCACCGCCGACGCCACGGCGGCCGCCCCAACCGAGCCGACGATTCGCACCATCGCGTCACTGGCCACGAGCGGTGAGGTTCGCAATGCAGCGTACGGCAGGACGTGTAAATACGCGGCGTTCGCCGAGAGATAGATGGCCACGACGACGGCGGTGCCGGCGACGAGGGCGCGAGGCAGCGCGCGTCCCGGGTCGCGCACTTCACCGGCCACCGGGAGCATGTCCTGGAAGCCGTTGTACGCCCACAGCGCCGCGACCAGCGCAAGGCCGACGCCCCCCCATCGCGCGTCCGCCGGCGCGGGCGCACCGGCTGCGAATGCTCCAGCGCTGCCATCGCCCAGGAGGAAGGCGATGACGACGATCGCCGCGAGCGCGGCGACCTTGCCTAACGTCGCTGCACCCTGCAGAACGCTCGCGCCGCGTACGGACCGATAGCTTGCGGCCGCGACAACGATGATCGCGCCCGCGGCCAGGAGCCTGACACCGACTCCCGAAAACCCAAGGAGTCTGCCAAGGTACTCGCCGAACACGACGGCAACCGCGGCGACACCGGTCGGTCCAACGAAGAGATACATCCAGCCGAACAGGAAGGCGACGGCGCGTCCATACACCTCTCGGAGGTAGACGAACACGCCGCCCGGCTCCGGAAAGGCCGCCGCCAGCTCGGCCAACGCGAGCGCGCCACACAGCGAGATGATGCCGCCGGCGACCCACACTGCCGCGGCTCCAAGCGGCGATCCTACCGTGTCGGCCACCGAGGCCGGCACGCGGAAGATCCCGCTTCCGACTGTCACGCCAATCACGATGAGCGTGGTTTCCCAGAAGCCGAGACGCCGAGGAAGCTCCGTTGGCACGCCTGCCGGCGCCGCCCCGGGCGCCATGGCCGACCTTGGCGTCGGCGGCGTTAGAGCAGGTTCGGGCCGAGGAGAGACGTCTGTGCCCATGGCTTCCGCCGCGCAAGAGGAAACTCGCTACCTAACGCTCCGCAGGAACGTGCACGCTGCCAGCCGAAGCGCAAGAAGTCGATAGCCTGGATTCGAGAGACCTGACAGAATTGATGGGTCCGTAGGCAGAAGGCGAACTTCTCATCCGCCATGTGAAAGCCATGCCAGTATCTCGCCGAACCATGCTTGGGGTCGTGGCGTCGATCGGCCCGGCGCATCTCGCCGGCCGGATGGACACGATCGTTCGTCGAATCGCGACGACCATCGCGCAACAAAGCGACGCCGAGCTAGTCGAGTTGAGCGCCCGCGATGCAGTCGCGCGCATTCGGTCCGGCGATCTCTCCGCCGAGGCGTACGTCGCCCGCTTGCTGCGGCAGAACGAACGCTGCAAGGCGTTCAACTTCGTCACCGCGATCGACGCCGAGCGCGTGAAGGAGGCAGCGCGCGCCGTCGACGTAGCCCGGGCGCGCGGCGCGAAGCTGGGGCCCGCCGCCGGGCTACCGTTCGGCGTGAAAGGCCAGATCTCCGTTGCCGGATATCCGACAGCGGCGGGCAACGCAGCACTGCGGGGCTATGTGCCGAAGCGCCACGCGGCGGTGGTCGACGCACTCGTTAGGGCCGGCGCCATCCCGTTCTGCATGACGGTCGTCCCGGACATGACCGTCTCGGATGGCATCATGCATCAGGTCTCCTCGTACAGCGACGGCTTCGGCACGGTTCGAAACGCGTACAATCCCGAGCGAATTCCCGGTGGGAGCAGCGGCGGCAGCGCCGGTGTGCTCGCGGCCCGCATCGTCCCAGCCGCGTTAGGGCTCGACACCAACGGCTCCATTCGCTGCCCCTCGGCGTTCAGCGGCGTGGCTGGTCTCCGCCCGTCGACGTGGACGATCGAGAATGCCCTCACTGGAGCTCGGCGAAAGCGCTACTCGGAGGACGGCGTGCTTCTCCCCCCGCTCACTCGACTCGACACCGTCGGCCCGATGGCGCGCACCGTCGCCGACGTGGCGTTCGTCGACGCGCTGATCACCGGCGAGCGAGCTCCGGCAGTCGACCTGCGGCATGTACGCATCGCGGTTCCAAACGATGATTTCTGGCAGCACGAGCCGGTCGATCCCGGCGCGGTAGAAGTCGTTAGGGACGCGTTCGCCAAGCTTCGCGCCGCCGGATGCACGCTCGTCGAGATCGACTTCGAGCGCGAGGTGCGGAGCCTCGTCGGTACCATCGACAAGCCGAGCCAGGCGAGCGTGTTCGGCGCGCAGGGGATGAACGCGCCACTGCAATCGTCGGAGACAATGGCGGCCTGGCTCCGCGAGAACGCGCCCGACGTGACTGTCGAGCAGATGTACCACGGCCGCCCGATCCGCGATCGCACACCAACGCTTCCGCCGGAGGCCGAGCAGCTCGACGCCCTGCGCGAGACGATCCGCCGGTACGCCGACGTGTACACCTCGCACCGCGTGACGGCGATCGTCTACCCGACGATACCGCTGGTTGCCACGCCGATCCGCGCGCAGGGTCCGCTGGAACCACTGGGAGAGATGCTCACGCTCAACGGAGTGGAGATCACCGAGGGATTGGCAATCGCCCGCAACCTGTTCATCGCGCCGCGACTCGGCGTGCCCGCGCTGAACATCCCGGCCGGATTGTCCAACGGCTTGCCTGTTGGACTACAGTTTGACGCGCTGCCGGGTCACGACACCGACCTCCTGGGTCTGGGTATTGCCGTGGAACGAGTGCTCGGGCGAATCCCCGCCCCGACAATGCAGTAGCTTCGATGCATCGCACTCGTTGAGGAGAGCCAGATGAAACGGAAGCTGTTGACCACTTCGCTCATCGCCACTGTCGCCGCCACGGTCGCCTCGGCCCAGCAGCCCCCACCGGCTACTGAAGTCGGCGCATCGAAGCTCGCGTTGGTGAACCTCCCGGCCAAGGGAAGCGCGAAGCTCACCGTCAGCACGCCGGCCTTCAAGCCCGGCGGCGACATCCCGTTCGAGAACACGCAGTACCGCGGCAACGTGTTCCCCGGCCTCTCGTGGACGGCCGGACCGGCGGGAACCAAGTCGTACGCGATCATCATGCAGGACGCTGATGCGATGCGCGCCGACATGCCGATTCTGCACTGGACAATGGTCAACATCCCCGCGACGACCACGAAGCTCGACGCCGGGATGACGGAGCCACCGGCCGGCGCACAGAACGGGCCGAACATCCGCGGACCGGACCATCCGTACATGGGCCCGCGTACTCCCGCGGGGCCGAAGCATCGCTATCACCTGCAGGTGTTCGCCCTCGACACGACGCTACCCGACGACGCGCGGGCGACGTACGACGCGCTCATCGCCGGGATGAAGGGGCACGTACTCGCGAGCGGCGAGGTCGTCGGACTCGGCCAGGTCGCGCCGTCGACGGGATCGGAGGAATGACCCTACGTGGCTGAAACGCTGCTCGACGTTAGGCACGAGCCCAAGGCTCGTGCCTACGAGCTCGTGCAGGCGGCGTTCGACCAGGTCATGGGCGACACCGATGACGCGGTGACGGCGATGGCGACGATGAGCGCGCTCCTGCATCACGGCTTCGGCTTTCTCTGGACGGGCTTTTATCGCGTCGTCGCTCCCGACCTGCTGCGCGTCGGACCGTACCAGGGCACGCTCGGCTGCCTCGATATCCGATTTGGAAGAGGCGTGTGCGGCACGGCAGCGGCGGAGCGCCGCGCGATGATCGTCCCGGACGTCAACGAGTTTCCGGGACACATCGCCTGCGACGCGCGGTCGAGGTCTGAGATCGTCGTGCCGGCGTTCGGGGCTGGGGGTGAGCTGGTCGCCGTGCTCGACGTCGACTCCGAGCGGGCGAACACGTTCGACACCGAGGATCAGGCGGGGCTGGAGCGTTTGGTGACGTGGTTCGCCCATGCGCAGGCCCGGAGGGGTTGATGGGCCTGGAATACTTCGCGTCCGAATTCTTTCCGGCACTTCCGAGAGCGATCGCGCTGGGCGTCGCCGCCGTGTGGGTGGCGAACAAGCTGGTCTCGTTAGGCCCAAACTACTGGCCACCCTGGGACCCGCTCTCGCCTCCACCAGCAACGATCGATGGGCACTACAAGCCGGCGTGGCTCGCGGGGTTCGCGACTGCATTCGTCGTTGGTCCGGTATTCGGCGTGCTCCCGCTGGTCATCATGGTCAAGTGGCTCCGCCTGTCGCACGTCCAGGCATCCTATGGTGGCGAAGCGAGTGTCATCACGGCGGCTGCCGC
>JAJKIV010000116.1 GCA_021154285.1 Gemmatimonas sp.
TCGATCTCCGCCAACATCTCGTCGATGTCATCGGGCTCGCCAGCAAGCTCGTTCAGCCGCTCTTCCCAGGGCTTGAGCTCCGGGTCGTCGTCCTTGAGGTGGTAGATTGTTTTCTTGAGCTCCACGAGGCGCCAGATACCCAGCTCGTCCCAATGATCGGACGGCGACGTCCGGTCGAGATGGTAGAGGGCCGCCTCGTAGTCGCCGCGGTCGTAGAGGATGTTGCCGAGGTAGATGCGCGCTTCGGCGTGGTCGTTGTCGAGCTGCAGGGCGCGACGGAGGGTCGAGATCGCGGCGTTGTCGTCGCCGAGCCGGTGCTGCGCGTAGCCGACGAGCGCGACCGCTTCGGCGGACTCGGGGGCCTGCTCGACGGCGATGTCGAAGAACTCTTTCGCCTCGTCGATCATGCCTTCGCGAAAGAGCGCGCGTCCGACCTGTAGCATGAGGTCGACGTCGTCGTGATAACCAAGCTCGAGCACGCGCCGGAAGCTCCTTACAGCGGCGTCCGCACGACCAAACTTCAGGAGGGTCTCACCCAGTCCCGCGAGCGCGTCTTCGTGCTCGGGATCGAGAATCAGCGCCTCTTCGAAGCTCCGACGAGCCCACGCGAACTCGTCGCGCGCCAGCCGAGCGTAACCGACCCCGATGTGCAGCTCCACCGCGTTGGGGTAGAGCGCGAGTCCCTCCCGAAGTACGTCGAGCGCCTCGTCATACTGCCCTTCGTTGTATAACTGGTGGGCACGCTCGTCATACTCTTCGGAACTCAGAAATGGGGTCGGCATATCTCGGGTAACCTCCAACTCATGAGTGTATGCCTATTGTACTACTCGTACAGCCTTGAGTTCAACACCTGATCGAGACCGATTAAGGCGCGCGAAACGCGCTTGGTCTCGCGTGATAGCAACGTAGTGGCCGCGTCGCTTGCGTGGGTTCGTTTCGCCTCGCGTCACAATGATGAAATTCGACTCTGACCCCAATTTCTTGACGCGTCGGGGGCAGTGTCGGGCACGCGAGGAAACCGGGAAGTCAGGACCGCGCGAGGGGGGCGGCGCTGACCCGCGTACAGGCGACGGCAATCTCCGCGGCGAGCGCAGCGTTCGCTTCGAGCAAGGCAACGTTGGCGGCGAGGGTTCTTCCTTCGGTCGCCCGCTCCACCGCGGTGAGGAGATATGGCGTTACCGCCCCGCCCCGCACGCCGTGGCGTTTCGCATCGTCGAGCGCGGTGTCGAGCGCCCGTTCGATAGATGCTTTTCGAACGGCATGCTCGGCCGGCGGCGGCTGCATGACGACGATCGCCTGCTGGCGTCCGAGCGAACATTGCAGCGCATACAGCTGCGCGATCTCGTCCACGGATACAACGGACGTCGCGAGCGGGATGCCCGTATCCGCGAAGAAGAAGCCCGGCATCTCCCTCGTGCGGTAGCCCACCACGACGACGCCGAACGACTCCAGTCGTTCCATCGTCGCGTGAAGGTCGAGGATCGACTTCGCACCAGCGCAAACCACGATGACGGGCGTGCGCGACAGCTCGGCAAGATCTGCCGACTCATCGAATTGAGGCTCGCGGTGCACACCGCCGATGCCACCGGTAGCGAAAACTCGAATGGGTGATAGCGCCATCAGCGATAGCGCGCCGGCCACCGTGGTCGCGCCGTCACGGCCCTGAAGCATCGCAACCGGGATGTCGCGAGCGCTGACCTTCAACACGCCATCGCGGGCCAGGAAGCGTGCGAGTTCGTCGTCGTTCAAGCCGAACACGGCCTTTCCGGCACTCACCGCCGAAATCGCCGGCACCGCCCCGACGCGCTCGATCGCGCCAATCATTCGTCGCGCCGCGTCCGCGTTGGTGGGTATTGGAAGCCCTTGCGCGAACACCGAGCTCTCGAGTGCTACCACGGGCCGGTGCTCGGCGATCGCTTGCGCGACGCGCGGAGAGAAGGAGATGAGAGACAAGGGCCGGGAAGCGGGAGACGGGAGACGGGAGACCGCTGAGGCTCGACTATACGCCGTTCGCGACTCGCCGGTAGTAGCGGCGCCGTCTTATCGTCTCCCGTCTCCCGTCTCCCGCTTCCCGGCAATTGTCGCTTCCACGATCAACCGCTCCGGCGCCGGACCCAGATACCGAATCGGCCAGCATGTCGTGAGCATGAGCGTCGGCGTCGTCCGGGCGTCGAGCGCCGAGTCCTCGGCTTTCACGACACGCATGCGGGTAACCTTCCACACGACCGTCCCGTGTGCGCTCTCCGTGACCACCGTATCGCCCACGGCAATTCCGCCGAGCGGGTGGAAGTGGCGATCGCGGTGGGCGGAGATCACGCTCGTACCGCTGTCGCCAGGAAGCGCGCCACCGATCATGTGCCCGGGACCCGCCCTGAGCTCCGCGTCGCTCACTCCCTCCACCACGACTTCATCGAGACCGAGCCGCGGAATTGTCAGGCGTGCGACAGGCGTCCCGCGCGCCTCGCTCCATCGCGCGCCGCCGGTCGACAACTTCGCGCCGGCAACGGCGCGTTCGGCTTCGATCTCGGCCCACCGCGCACGCGCCTCGTCACGCGCGATCGCGCCTCGGGCAACCGACGTGGCAGACACGATGAGCAGCAGCGCGCCGCAAACGATCAGCGCGCTGCTGGCGGCACGTCGCCCGTGGAGTGCGCGCTCCGTGAGGCGACCGATCGTCGTCACCGTCGCACGCGAACGCTCGCGGAACGTTCTCGGCGCCTCATCGCCATTCCTGTCACGATCAGGAGCACACCAGCGAGCGCGATCATCGGAATCGGCGTCCCTGTGTTCGGGGCGCGTGCGCCATCCTTGAACTCCGGTTGGCGTTCGGACGCGCGCGCGTTCGCGGACGAGTCGGATTTTGGAGCCGGCGCTGTTGCAGCGCGCGGAGTACCGAGCGCCGTGTCGGCGGCAGTTGGCGTCGTGTCGGGGCGAATCGCGAGTGCCGCCGACGCCGAGTCGACCCACTCCTTCATGCCCGTCATCGCAACGCGGGCAACGCTGTCCTGCGCGACTTTCTCGCGCTGCTGCGCTGCCGCCTGCTGAGCGGGCTCGTTTTTTCGCGGCGGTGAGGCGACGAAGGTGGTGATCTGCGCTTTCGCCGTCCCGGCGCCGACAATCATCATGGCGGCGAACGCCGCGCGTCCGAGGCTGTGCATCACGGTCCCTCCAGGATTCGTTCTCCCTGGGGCAGAACCCGTGCCGGTCAGCGGCTCGGCTGCACTACCCTCCCGATCCCTGCAGCAGCCTGCGCCATGCCTCGCACGACATCAACCGTTGTCACGAGGCTGGTCAGCGCCGTCGCATCGCCTCCGATGAGCAACCGGTACCCAACGCCCTGCTCCGAGACGAGGGCCTCGAAGGCAATCGAGGGCCGGCCTTCGCGGTCCAGGAGGAATGGAGCGCGGATCGCAGCGCGGCCTCGAGCGCTATCCGCGGGCCGAAGGGATAGCAGTTTCGTGGCAGCGATCGCCCACGCCGCCAGCGCTCGGGGCTCTACCAGGTGGGTATATCGTGCCTCATCCCCGACTATGGCGAGCCGGGCTAAACCGGGCGACGCGCTCAGCTCGAAGCGCCATCCCAGGACCTCGAACGTCGCGGAATGCCGGCCCTCCGTGCGTACGGAGCTATTCGGGGAAGAAGACAGGCCCGACACCGGGCCCGAGCGATCATCAGCAGCCACGGCTGGACCTCGGATCCAATCGTCACGGGGCCGGCAACGGCCCCATACCCTTGACGATTGCGTGGTCCATCCGTCCCATCGCGAGCCCACGGCGCCGATCACGTTAGGCGACGCGGCCCGCCCCCGAACTACGCCGTTGCGTCTTCGAACTGTTCCGCGCGCAGCGTATCGACCTTTTCGCGCTCCTTCGCCGTTGGGTCGTAGATCGCGAGGATCTTGATGCGCTCGCCGACGTACGCGTCGAACGATTTCGACGTGCCCTTGTCGATGTGAATCTCATGCCCGTCTTCGAAGCGCAGCACGACGTGCGGATAATCCTTGTTCGAGTACTGCTTGCGGACCTTCTCGGCTTTTGGGGGCATCGGGCGTGATGTTCGATTCGGGTGATTGGCTCAGGTAACGACCGACCGACGCTCGCCGAATTGCTGCCAGGCGCCGGTCGTGAGGGCTTCGTTCACGGCCGCGACCGCCCGCTCGAGCTCCGCGTCGCTGGTATAGAAGTGCGGTGCGATCCGAATCCCGGCGTTCGGTCTGTAGTCGACAATGATATCGCGAGACAGCAAGAACTGCGCGACCTCGTACGCGTGCGGCACATCGAACGCCACGGTCCCGCCGCGACGAGCGGGGTCGCGTGGGGCACGCACCGTGTATCCGTGTTCATCGGCCAGCTCGATGAGGCGGCCCGTTTGCCGCATGCTCTTGGCTCGCACTGCCGCGATCCCCGCGCGCCGTACGAGGCGAGGTCCCTCGGTGGCTGCGTACAGCGCAGGGATCACGGGTGTCCCCGACAGCCATCGCGCGGCTCCCTCCGCATAGTCCATCTCGGCCTCGAAGCCGAAGGGTCGACGGTGCGCCTGCCACCCCGTGAGCGCGGGGGCTCGGTGTTCGCTCGCTGCCGGCGCTGCGTAGAGAAAGCAGCCGCCCGGACCACCGCAGAGCCATTTCAGCACACCGCCCGTGAGGAAATCGGCGCCGATCCGCTTCACGTCGACCGGAATCACGCCGACCGAGTGAAACGCGTCGAGTGACACGAGCGCGCCGACCGAGTGCGCGTGCGTGCAGATGCGTTCGACGTCCATGATGAACGCCGACCGAAACAGCACGTGCGAGATCGCGACGAGCGCCGTCCGTTCGTCGATCGCGGCGATCAGGCGGTCTTCATCGATGCTGACTCCGTCGTCCGACGGCACGACGACCACCTCGGCGCCGAGGCGTGGCGCAAGCCGGTCGTACACGTACCGCACCGAGGGGAAATCGAGCTCCGTCATCACGATCCGGTTTCGCGGTGCCGCGTATTCGATCGCGGACATGACCGCGGCTTGGCCGAGTGACACGTTGGGCACCATCGCGACCTCGCCGGCGCCGGCACCGAGGAGCGGCGCAATCTCGTTCGCGACCTCGATCGGCATCTCCCACCAGCCGTTCGCCCA
>JAJKIV010000117.1 GCA_021154285.1 Gemmatimonas sp.
AGCGCGTCGGTCTTTTCGCCGACGCCGATGTACTTGATCGGCTTCTTCGTCACGCCGTAGATCGACAGCGCCGCTCCGCCACGGGCGTCGCCGTCGAGCTTGGTGAGGATGACGCCGGTGACGCCTAACGCCTGGTCGAAGCCCTGCGCGATGCGAACCGCCTCCTGACCCGTCATGCCGTCGGCGACGAGCAGGATCTCATCGGGGTGAACGGCCTCCTTCACCTTGACGAGCTCCCGCATCATCTCTTCATCGATCTGCAGGCGTCCTGCGGTGTCGATGATGACGACGCGGTCGCGCGCGCGCCGTGCGTGGTCGATGCCCTGCTTCGCGATCTTCACGACGTCCTTCGTCGTGCGATCCGCATACACCGGTACGTCGAGCTGCTGGCCGAGCGTCTCGAGCTGATCGATGGCGGCCGGACGGTACACGTCGCCCGCGATCAAACGCGTGGGTCGGGACTCGAGCTTGAGGCGACGAGCGAGCTTCGCGGCGGTGGTGGTTTTGCCGGAGCCTTGCAGCCCGACCATCATCACCACCGTGGGCGGCACGGAGCTCAGCTTGAGCCCCTCACGGTGCTCACCCAACATGCTCGCGAGCTCGTCGTGCACGATCTTGACGAGCTGCTGCGCCGGCGACACGGTGCGCAACGCCGACACGCCAACGGACTTCTTCTCGACGCGCTCGAGGAACTCGCGCGTGAGCTGGAAGTTTACGTCGGCTTCGAGAAGGACCCGGCGAACTTCGCGGAGGCCTTCCTTGATGTCGGCATCGGTAAGCACGCCGCGCCCCCGAAGGCGCGCGAACGTTGCTTCCAGTTTCTCTGACAGCTCATCAAACATAGCCCGTAAAAGTAGACAGCAGAGCGGGTTGAGGCAACCCAAACGCTGTCGCTCCGTTTCTTTCCTATTACCTTACACGTCCCTTATCCACCCTGCCGCGACGTCTCAGCATGGCACGCAACCAACGCAAAGAAGAGATCCTCAAGTCCGAGCTGCCACCGGCGCTTCCGCTGATGGCCTTGCGCTCCACGATCGTCTATCCGCTCGGCACGATCGCCGTGCAGATGGGCGCACCGGAGAACCTCGCGTTGCTGCGCGCGAATGAGGAGCCCGGGCTCATCGTCGCTCTGGTCGTCGCGAGCGGCGACCACGACGAGCCGGTTGAGCCCGGAAAGTTCGTCGGCCGAGTGGGAGTCGCGGCGCGCGTCCACGAGCGGATCAATCTGCCGGGAGACACGGTGCAGATCACGCTGCAAGGGCTTCGCCGGATCACGGTCGAGGCGATCGAGCAGACGCAGCCCTACGCGATCGCATCGATCAAGGCGGCACGTGAGACCCCGGCGGAGCCGGCGGAGCTGGAGGACCTCGTTGCGCGCGTAGTGTCGGCGGCCGAGACGCTCGCCGATCTCGTCGACCGCATTCCCGACGAAGTGCCGCAGATCCTGAAGATGAACGTGTCCGACCCTGGTCGCTTCGCGGACCTCGCGGCCACGAACATGAACTTCCGGATCTCCGACAAGGACGAGGTGCTGCAGCGCCTCGATGTCGGGCAGCGCATTCGTTTCATCCTGTCTCGCCTCGAGCGCGAAGTCGCACGTGCGCGAGTGATGGAGGACGTGAAGCGCCAGACCGAGATCAAGATCGAGCAGCACCAGCGCGAGTTCTACCTGCGCCAGCAACTTCGCGCGATCCAGGCGGAGCTCGGAGAGGCGGACCCGGGCGAGAAGGAAGCGCTCGAGACGCTCAAGAAGATCGACGAGGCGAAGCTGCCCGAGAAAGTCGGGCAGGAAGCGCGGCGAGAGACCGAGCGCCTGCGCATGCTGTCGCCGGCGTCGAGCGAGTACCAGGTAATCCGCACGTACCTCGACTGGATCCTGTCACTGCCGTGGCACAAGCGCTCGGGCGATGAGGAGATCGCGCTCAAGAAAGTGGAAGAAGCGCTCGACACGCGGCACTACGGTCTGCTCGAGGCGAAGGAGCGCATCATCGAGTTCCTCGCCGTCCGCAAGCTCCGCGGCGGCGATCCACACGGGCCGATCCTCTGCTTCGTCGGACCACCGGGCACGGGCAAGACATCGTTAGGCGAGGCGATCGCGAAGGCCATCGGCCGCGAGTTCTATCGCATCTCCGTGGGCGGCGTGCGCGATGAGGCCGAGATCCGCGGCCACCGGCGCACCTACGTCGGCGCGTTACCGGGCTTGTTGATTCAGGCGCTTCGTCGAGTCGGCGTGAAGGACCCCGTCCTCATGATCGACGAGATCGACAAGATGTCGGCCGGTGGTCCGTCGGGCGACCCGACGGCCGCCATGCTCGAAGTGCTCGATCCGTCGCAGAACGACGAGTTCGTCGATCACTATCTCAACCTGCCGTACGATCTGTCATCGTGCCTGTTCATCTGCACGGCGAACAACCTGTTCGACATTCCGGCCCCGCTCCGCGACCGGATGGAGGTCATCCGGATCGCCGGGTATACCGTCGAGGAGAAGGTCGAGATCGCGTGGCGCTACATGATGCCGCGGCTGCTGGAGGAACACGGCATCAGCGACAAGGACATTCAGTTCACCGACGAAGTACTTGGCTTCATCTCGAGCCGGTACTCGCGCGAGGCGGGACTTCGCAACTTCGAGCGCAACATGGCGTCGATCATGCGCAAACGCGCGCGCCGCAAAGCCGAAGGCGAAGAAGGGGCATGGATCATCGACAACGCAAAGGTCGAGGAGATTCTCGGTGGGCCGCGTTATGCAATGGAGGAGGCCGAGAAGGAGCCGGAGATTGGCGTGGTCACGGGCCTCGCCTGGACGTCCACCGGGGGCGACCTCATGCTCATCGAGGCGCTGCGCATGCCGGGTAGCGGCCGCCTAACGGTCACAGGCCAACTTGGCGACGTCATGCGGGAGTCCGTCGATGCGGCGCTGTCCTTCGTGCGCTCGCGCGCGAAGCTGCTCGAGATTCCCGAAAGCGAGTTTCGCGACAGCGACCTGCACATTCACTTCCCCGCCGGTGCGATCCCCAAGGACGGCCCCAGCGCCGGCATCGCCGTGACACTCGCGATCGCCAGCGTGCTGAGTCGCCGGCCTGTCAGGCGCGATGTCGCCATGACGGGCGAGGTGACGCTGCGCGGCAAGGTCCTCGACATTGGTGGGGTCAAGGAGAAGACACTCGCCGCCTACCGGGCCGGTCTGCGCGAGGTGATCATGCCCAAGGGCAACGAGAAGGACCTGCGCGACGTGCCCGCCGAGGTGCGACAGAACATGGCATTCACGTTCGTGGCGACGATGGACGAGGTGCTGCGCCTGGCGCTGCTTCCGGCCCCGGAGCCTTCGCTCGCGGATCAGGTGGCAGCCGAGTCGTCACCGACGTCCGACCGTCCGGCGGCCGAAGCCGAGGCGGTTCCGGCGGACTAGCGATCAGCCTATTTGCCTAACGTGACCTTGCTCAGGTCAATGACGTCCGTCGGCGCGCCAGTGGGGACATCCACGTAGAGCACCACCGGCCGCCCGGCGACCTCGCCCGTCGTCACCCGAATCGTGCGTCCCGCGGCCTCATAAGTCCGGGACGCGTCGTCCGCCGCTTTCGGCTTCGCGTTGCGGAACCGCTTGAGGATCGACGTGTCGATCAGGTCGTAGAACTCGCCCGCGTCGATCTTCGAGTCCCACACGGTCACCCACGCGATGCCGTCTCCGCCCTTCGTGTCGAACAACACGTATCGGTCGCCGTCCCACCCGGCAGCCCCGCGAATCGCCGCGTTCTGATCGCCGAGGTGCTGGAAGAGAAAGAGGCGTGTCTCGAACTCGCCAAGGTTGTTCGCGTAAACGCTATGCGCGCCACCTCCCAGCTCTGGCAGCGTGACGGTGGTAGGGTCGTCCCGCGTCTCGAAGTAGGCGGACTGGTGAAGTATCTGTTCCGTCGACACCGGCATCGAGTCGAATGGGACCTTGCCGGGATGCGTCTCATCGAAGTGACGCATGAACTCCGCGCCGCTCAGATACGGGAAGATCAACGTCTCCTGGATGATCATCGGCGCCGATGAGAACACCGGCATCGAGCTCTGTCCCTCGCGAATCATGTCGCGAATGCGGTCCCACCCGCCGGGAAGCGTTGCGGAAAGGCTGTTCGATCCGAGCATGGCCTTCACCTGCTCGAACGTCGCCTGCCCCTCGATCACTGCCTGCGCCGCGACCTGGCGATCGTTGTCGCCGGTCACCTTCTGGATTGAATCGAGGTTGAGGTACTGGTCCTGAAGCGCATGCACGAGCTCGTGGGTCACGGTGACGCCCACCATGGCGGGATCGGCGCCATCCACGACGTAGAGCACCTTGGTCGACGGGTCGTAGTAGCCGACGACCTGCTCGGTCAACAGCTCGAGCATGAACGGCCGAAGCTGCAGCGTGTCGGCGATCAGACCGAAACGACGGTACGTACGCTCGATGCCTGAAATTTCCGCCGCCGGCATGGACTCGTTGAACTTCTGCATGAGGAAGTTGCGAACCTCCTCCTTCGAGCGCCGCTCGACCCTCGGCGGCGTCTTGAAGCGAAGCCCTACCGCCTTCTCGATCTTCGGCACGGCCTCGCTCACTTCCTTGGCGTACGGCCCGGCGTTCGCCGCCGCCCCCTTCGCACCGCCGTCCTTCGAGCACCCGACGAGGACCGCCAGGCCTAACGACGCGACGCCAACGAGCGCGCGCGCCCTAACGAGTGTCACTCCGTCCATGTCACGTCCTTTGAGGTAGCGAGCTTCACGACACGCGCGACGTCGTGACCGCGAACGACCATCCCTTCCTCCACCAGCACGCGATGAAGCTCCGCCTCCAGTGCCGTGAGCGTCAGGGGTGCTTCCGGCGTGGCCCGAGCCGCGGGCTCGGCGCGCGGGGTCGACGTCGCCGCAGCGCCGTTCGTGGGTGCCGCGGTCGCTTCCCCAACGGTCGGCGGTGGAACGAAGATCGCTTCGATCTCTGCGCCGAAACGCTCGAGCGCCGCGAACCCATCCCGCGCCATGCGCTCGATCGGGTCGTCTTCCGCAAGCTCCGGGTGATCCAGCGGCTCCTCCGACGACGCTGGAGGCCGTGCCTGGCGTTCGCCACCCTTTCGCTCCGGGCGTCCTGACAGCAGCACGCGGCGCCGGCGAATGAGGTCTTGGGCGCGCTGCGAATAGGTGGCAACCGCGTGCGTGTGTGCGCACGCTTCATCAAGCGCGTCGATGGCGCGATCGGGTCGCATGCGGTCGAGCTGATAGCGGTCCGTGAGCTCGACCGCCGCGCGCACCGCCTCTTCGGTGATGACGACGTTGTGATGCCGTTCGAGACGGTCCACGCGCGCCTTGAGAATGTCCAGCGTCTCGTCGGCAGACAGCTCGCGAACGAGCACGCGCTGAAAGCGTCGTTCCAGTGCGGGGTCGCCGCACACCCACCGCTCGTACTCCTCGCTGGTCGTAGCGCCGATCACTCGGAAATCGCCGCGCACGAGTGCGGGCTTGAGCATGTTGCCCGCATCCATCGCGACACCCAGAGCGGTGCCCTGCCCGATGAGGTTGTGCAGCTCATCGATGAACAGCACCACGTCCGGCGCGGCGCTCGTTTCGGCAACGAGTCGACGAATGCGCTCCTCGTAGTCGCCACGATACGTCGTGCCGGCGAGCAGCGACACGTGATCCACCGCCATGATTCGCGTTCCGCGAAGCGAGAGCGGGACATCGCCTGCGGCGAGGCGCTGCGCGAGGCCCTCGGCGATCGCCGTCTTGCCCACGCCCGCGGGCCCGACGAGCGCCGGGTTGTTCTTGCCGTGTCGCAGCAGGATATCGATGACGCGGGCGATCTCCTCGCTCCGGCATCGTACCGGCTCGAGACGGCCGTCGCGCGCATCCGCGGTCAAATCGCGCGCGAAGCGGCCGAGGGTGCCGTCGGATTGGCGGGCCATTGGCTCAGCTTCAGGGAAGTCGGGAGCTCGCGAATTTGTTTCGCGCGCGCGTTGCCGCTGCGCTGCTCCCTCGGGACAACATCGTTCAGCCTGTCAGTCGGCCGGAATACCAGCCGATGAGGTCATATCCCCAAAGCAAAGTTGCGAGCGCGGCCGGCGCAAGGAACACTCCAAACGGCACGTGCGGAAGCTCCAGCGGAGCGTCGCCGAGCGCGAGATTCAGCTGCGCGGTCCGATGCGCGCGTCGCAGCCGCGAGAGCGGATAAACGACGGCAACGAACCCCACCACACCGATGAGCGCGCCGACGAACACGACCAGCAGCGCTCGCCCTGGCCCGACTGCCGCACCAATGACGGCCATCAGCGTGACGTCGCCGAACCCCATGGCTTCCTTCTTCAGCGCGACCTCACCGAGCCAACCGGCTATCGCGATGGCGCCGGCGCCCGCGCACGCACCGATGAGTGAATCGTACGGATCGGCGAACGGTGACGATTGATTCAGCATCGTGCCGATGAGCGCGGTGACAAAGACCCACACCAGGCCGAATACGGTAAAGCCATCCGGAATCAGGTAGTGGCGCGCGTCGGTGACGGCGATACCCAGCAGGATGGTTCCGAGGACGGCCACGCGAACCGCGGTGAACGTGGGTCCGAACGTGAGCACCGCGGCGGTCCATCCGAGCGCCGTCAGCAGCTCGATGGTGGGATACAGCGTCGAGATCGGAAGCGCACAGCCGCGGCATTTTCCGCGGAGCACGAGCCAGCTCACAATCGGAATGTTGTCGAGCGCGGTGATCGGCCGCTCACAGCGCGGGCATCGTGAGCGCGGCGAGACTACGGAGAGATCGTGCGGCCACCGCGTTATGCAGACGTTGAGAAACGAGCCAGCGGAGGCACCGATGACGAACGCGAGGAGAAGCTCAGGCCAAACGATCACGCGCGAAGCTCGTAGAGGAGGATGCCTGCCGCAACGGCGACGTTCAACGATTCGACGCTCGGATCGAGCGGCAGTGAGACGAGGTGCGCGCACGCCTCGTGAACGTGGGCACTGAGCCCTGCCCCTTCGTTTCCTACGGCAAGCGCGAGACGCCGCGGTGCGGCGCTGCGTTCCACCGGCGGGCCGTGCGTCTCGGCGCCCCAAAGCGCCGTTTGCGTTTCATCAAGGAACAGTCTCA
This sequence comes from Gemmatimonas sp., assembly GCA_021154285.1. Taxonomy (GTDB): domain Bacteria; phylum Gemmatimonadota; class Gemmatimonadetes; order Gemmatimonadales; family Gemmatimonadaceae; genus JAJKIV01. Next base: position 7,091 of record JAJKIV010000117.1, read on the forward strand.
GCTCGTCCCATGTACAATGGAAAGCGGAGTGCAGAAAGTGAGCGCCCATTGCGCTACGGACGACTTTGGCGTTCCACAGGTCAACGGTGCCCGGCAGGGCCACCGTGGCGGTGGCGCCCAAGGCGGCTGCTGTGCGAATCAAGGTTCCGACATTGCCAGGATCCTGGACGGCGTCCAGCACGAGTACGCGCGATGGGTCGGCTGCAGCGAATGGCTCGAGTGAGCGTTTCGGTGTGGCCGCGATGACGAGAATCCCCTGCGGAGTCTCGGTCTCGGCGGCGCTCTCGAATTCCGCGGTCGTGACGTCAGTGATCTCGGTGCCTCGTGATGCGAGTGAGGTGCGGAGGGTGGCGCCGCGGGGGTTGGTCGCGAGCTGCGGCGAGACGAGCGCTCCGACTACCTCCAGAGGCGACTTGACTAGCTCTTCCGATGCACGCACGCCCTCGACGACGAACAACGCGTTGCGATCGCGTGCTTTGCGACGGCGGAGGTCGCGAGCTAACGTCAGGATTCGCAAAGTTTTACGTTACGAGCAACAATGGAATGTGTCTTGCCTTTTGGGGAGCCGAACGACTCTGAGAGGACCACGCATGAAACGTATACTGATCGGGTTGGCGTTCGCAGCGAGCATGGGGGGATGCGCGATCTCCACGCAGCAGGAAGTGCAGATGGGGACCGAGTACGCCCAACAGATCAACGCGCAGCTGCCCATTATCAAGGATCCCGAGGTCGTACGGTACATCAACGTGCTGGGCGACTCGATCGCGAAGCTGGCCGACGACCGCAGTCTCGACTGGCAATTCTTCGTCGTGAACTCGGCGGAGGTAAACGCGTTCGCCGTTCCCGGCGGGTACGTGTACGTGAACCGGGGCCTCATCGAACGGGCTCAGAAGATGGACCAGCTGGCCGGCGTCCTCGGACACGAGATCGGTCACGTGGTGCGTCGCCATTCGGTGAAGCAGATGGAGCAGGCACAGGGCGCGAACATCGGCGTGACGCTGGCGTGCGTGCTCACGCAGGTCTGTAACAACCAGGCGACCGGCGCGCTGATCAACGTGGGCGGCACTGCCCTGTTCGCGAAATTCAGCCGCGATGATGAAGCGCAGGCGGACGAGGAAGGGGTGAAGAACGTCGTCCGAGCCGGAATCGATCCGCGCGGCATTCCCGAGATGTTCCAGATTTTGATCAACGAGCGGGAGCGCTCGCCGTCCACAGTCGACGCCTGGTTCGCGACCCACCCGCTCGAGGAAAGCCGCATTCAGGCCACCGATGCGCAGATCGCGAAGATCAATCCCGCGATCCTGAACACGCTCACGAAGGACAGCCAGAGCTTCCAGGTATTCAAGCAGCGCGTGCGTGGGCTACCGGCTGCGCCGCCGCCGACCAGGGCGAGTCGTTAGGTCAGGCGAGGTCGCGCACCCACTCCAGCACCAGACTCTCGAACCGCCCCGCGGCCTGCTTGGCGACGGCAAGCACCTCCTTGTGGTCGAGGGGCGTGTTGGTGGTGATCCCGCACGCGAGGTTGGTCACACAACTCACGCCCGCGACGCGCATGCCGATCGCGCGAGCGGCAATCACCTCGGGTACGGTCGACATTCCGACGGCGTCGACGCCGAGCCGCTCGAACATGCGCACCTCCGTCGGCGTCTCGTAGGACGGGCCTAACGCCCATCCGTACACCCCTTCGACGAGCACTACACCCGTACGCTTCCCTGCCCGATGGAGCGTAGCGCGCAGATCCGCGTCGTAGGGCTCCGACATGTCGGGGAATCGCAGATCCCCGGCCTCGACCGGACCGAGCAGCGGGTTGCGGCCAGTGAGATTCACGTGATCGGCGATGACCATGAGATCGCCCGGCCGGAACGTTCTCCGAATCCCGCCGGCCGCGTTCGACACGAACAGGACGTCGGCACCTAACGCGGCGAACACGCGGGCGGGAAACCCCGCGAGCGCCGCATCGTGACCCTCGTACATGTGGAATCGACCCGCGAGCGCGACGGCATGCCGCCCGGCGAGCGTCCCGGCAACCAGCACGCCCGGATGGCCAACCACCGTAGGCACCGGGAACCCGGGGATGTCGCGGTACTCGACCCGCCTGACGTTTTCGAATCGGTCGGCGAGGCCGGCCAGCCCAGACCCGAGCACAATGCCAACAACCGGTTGCTCGGTGCCGATCCGGTTCCGGATCGTCGCCGCGGCGTTCGCGGCCGCCTGGCTTCCGTATTGGCCGTTCCTGCCCGTGCTCACCGGGCGTCTCCTCGAAGCGCCGCGATCTCCGAGCGCGCGCTCGCCAGCATTGCATCTCGCTCGGCCGCCGGCACGAACGCGCTCTCGAACCCGTTCAGCGCAATCGTGGAGAGCTCATCGAACGAGAAATCCAGGTGCTCCGCCGCATGGACGTATTCGTCCGTGAGGGTCGTGCCGCTCATGAGGCGGTTGTCCGTATTCAACACGACGTTCGCGCCGGCGTCGAAATACCGACGGAGCGGATGCGTTTCGTATGACGCAGCGGCGCGAGTCTGTACGTTGCTTGTCAGGCAGATCTCGAGCGCAATGCGCTGCTCGGTCACGTACTCGGTGAGCATCGGGTCCTCGATCAAACGAGTCGCGTGCCCGAGACGCTGAGCCTTGCACGCATACACGGCTTCGCGGACAGATTCCGCGCCCGCGCCTTCTCCCGCATGACAGGTGCAGGCCAGACCGTGCGCGTGGACGTACTCGAACGCGCTGGCATGAACACCGGCCGGATGCCCGCGCTCTCCACCAGCGAGGTCGAACCCGGCGACGCCGCGATCCTTGTACGCGACCGCCAGGTGGGCGAGCTCCATCGAGATTCCCGGTGGCAGATTCCGGAGCCCGCAGATGATCAAGCGCCCGACGATCCCGTGGTCGCGCTGCGCGCGCGCGAGCCCTTCGAGCGGCGCTTCCACGGTCTGACCGAGCTCGAGGTCGTGCCGGGTATTCAGTACCGGGCAATAGCGCATCTCGATGTAGCGAACGCCTTCCGCGGCGGCGTCCTCGGCCAGCTCGTACGTCACCCGCTCGAGCGCGTCGGCCGTCTGCAGCACGGCGAGCGTGATGTCGAAGCGGGTGAGATATTCCTCGAGGTCGCGGGCGTCGCGCACCACCATGAACTCACGCAGCGCATCGACGTCGTTCGCCGGCATGGGGACGTGGTGCTCGCGCCCGAGCTCGAGGAGCGTCGCCGGGCGAACCGAGCCGTCGAGGTGGCAGTGGAGCTCGGCCTTTGGAAGACGGCGCAGCACCTCCCGGTCGGGAAATGGGGGCATAGGTTTAGCTAGTCGTTAGGCTCGTCGCCTTCCGGGCGGCGCCGCGCCGGAAGAACGCGGAAGATGGCACCGCCGTGGGCTTTCGCCTCGGGCGACGTCGGCAGTCCGCGGCTGTCCGCGATCACACGCTCACCAGCCGCTACGTCATCGGCAGCCGTGGCGTTCCACGCCCGTACGGCGTCGAGGGCGGTCGCGCCGTCCGGCACGTCGAGGCCGATGGAGTTCACATACACGCGCATTCGGAGAGGAGGAGGTTCAGGGAAGTGCCGCGGTAAGTCGCGCCTCGAACGGCACGCGCAGCGGCTGGCGCTGCGCGCGCACGTAATTCACGAGCGCGTCGATGTCGGGGATGCTCAGCGGCTCGGTTTTGATCGCATCGGCCGCGAGTCCGAGGCCATCGCCGCCGCCCAGAAGAAAGTTGCTCAGCACCAACGTGTACGTCGAATCGTCACGAAGCGCGCGCCCATCGGCCATGGTGATGGTCGAAATCCGAGTGCCGACGGGCTTCGTCGGAACGTAGACGACGCGCACGCCGCTCACGTGTGCGTTGAGGTGTTCACGTCCGACCAGCCGCTCGAGGTACGCGCGCAGGTCCCGCCCGCGCACCGTGAGCCGATAGAGGCTGTTCCCGAACGGCTGAATCTCGAAGATGCTTCCGTACGTCGCTTGCCCTGCCTGGAGGTCTGCGCGAATGCCTCCGTTGTTCATGACGGCGACGTCCGCCTTCCCGGCCGCCCGCTGCGCGTCTGCAACGAGATTGCCCAGCGCATACTGGCTGCCCGACTTACGCAACGGCTCCGCGACCTGGACGATCGGCCGACTCATCTCGGCCGCCACGGCCGTGACGACGCGCTTGACCTGGGAGTCGACCGCGGGATCCGGCGCAATGGAATCCGCCAGCACGTCCCGCACCGCAATGCTCGGCTCCCCCTCGCCTAACGGGACGTCGATCACGCCAACCGCCCGCCCGTGCGATCGGGCCTGGACGATCGGAATACCGTTCACGCGCGTGTTCACCAGCGAGTGCGTGTGACCGCTCACGATGGCGTCGACGCGCTCGGTGACCCGCCGCGCCAGGTCGACAATCTCGCCGCTGCAATCCGCTGCGGCCGAACGCCCGCAGAATGCGCCGGCGTGTGCGACGACGATCACGGCATCAGCGCCGCGTGCCCGCAGCGCGCGCGCGTGTTCGTCCACAACCGGAGCGGGATCGACGAACCGTAGATCCGCGACGTTCACCGCCATCGTCGTTCGCGGCGTCTCCACGGTCGATACGCCGATCACGCCGACCTTGAGCCCGCCGACGGTCAGCAACGTGTCGTCGGGAATCCACTCGACGTCGCGCCCGTCCGCGTATTGCACGTTCGCGCCGAGCACTGGATACCGGGCCTGCCGCATCCGCGCCCGCAGCGAGTCGCGCCCCCAATCCCACTCGTGGTTGCCGAGCGCGGCGGCCGAGTAGCCGAGCGTGTTGTAGAGATCGACGACGGTCGCGCCGTACGTGCGGTTGGAAGGCGCCGTGCCCTGGAACATGTCGCCACCGTCGAGCAGCATGCTCGCACAGGTCACGACCGCAGCACATTCGGCGCGCGCGCGACCAATGACGGCCGCCACGTACGCCGCACCACCGCGCCTAACGCCAGTGCTGTCGGGTCGCGGCTCGAAGGACCCGTGAAAGTCGTTCGTCGCAATGATCCGGAGTGTGCGTCCCGGGCGGGCCGGGAGAGGGGTTGGGTTCGGACGCCGAACCGCGGCGGCTCCTGGCCCAACGGCCTGCACTGGACCGCCGGCGCGGTCCGCGGGATTGGCGTGCATCGCGAGATAGGCCGCGTCGACGGCCGCTGCCGGCTCGAGGCGCCAATTGCGCTTGAAGTACGTCTCCGGCGTCACCGTCCTGCGACGCGCGACTTCCTCGATCAGGAGCTGCCGGATTTCCTGCTGCTGATCGAACACGATCGGCGCGCCACGAAGCATCGTGTACCCGCCGCCGCCGCTTTGCCGGTAGTTGTTGATGGCCATCGTGAACGTGTCGGCGTCAGCGACGGCCTTTCCGTTGACGGAGAGCGTCACCACGCGCGACCCCACGGGACGCGAGATGTCGAGAACGTAGTCCGCGCCTGCCACGATGTCGTAGTTGTATCCCGGCACGCGCTCATTCACGAGCGATATCGCGCGACCCGTGTCGCCGGCGAACGCGCGGAAGTATCGGGCGCTGAACTCGAGGTAGTCACGCAGCTGACGCCCAGAGATGCGTATTGCGCGAAGCGTGTTGTCGTAGGGATAGAGGCGCGCCAGCTCCGCTTCGGTGATTGGCCCGGCGTCGAGCGAGGCATCCAGAGAAAACGCGGGCGTCGACGCGAGGTCAGCGTTGGCAGCCCGACGTTCCACGTCGAGGATGAAATCGATGAGCGGCGTGTCACGCACACGCGCGGAGTCCGCGCGCCAGGCGACGGGAGTATTTCCGATCACGCGATTCACGTATGCGACCGTCGCCGCGTGCGCGCGCGAGACCGCGGAGACCACAGCGGCTTGTTCGGCATGCCCCGCGGATTGCACGGTCGTGCCTCGACTTCGTGCGACTCGCCAGGCCCCGGCAGTTCGTTCCAGCACCAGGTGCGCGACGCCCACACTCGTCGCCCAGTTCTTCGGCTGGAGCAGTCGCGTGCCATTGATCACGGTGTCCGCGAGCTCCTGATGCGAGTGTCCGAAGACAATGAGATCGATGCCGGGGACTTCGCGCGCGACGCGCGCCGCAACGTTCTCGCTCGGCACGCCGGTCGCGACCGTATCGTAGGCGGAACCGCCTGATAACCCCGAGTGCAGCACGACCACAATGACATCGGTGCCCTTGGCTCGAGCCTCGGCAACCGCCGTCCGTACCTCGGGTACGATATCGCGGAGAACCACCCTGCCCCGAAGGTTGTCGCGCTCCCAGAGCATCGCACCCGGTGTCGTCGCGCCAACGATGCCGACGCGCACACCGCCCCGCTTAGCGATGACGTACGCGGGATAGGCGCGCGGGCCGCTTGCGAGATACGCGTTCGCGGCGAGGAGCGGAAAGGACGCGTCTTTGATCGCGCGGCCCAACGTACCGAGGCCGTAGCCGAAGTCATGGTTGCCGATCGCCGCCGCATCGTACCGCATCGAATTCATTGCGGCGATGGCCGGGTTCTGGTGTGTCGAGTCGACGCGAGCGGCAACGAAGCTGAGCGGATTCCCCTGCAGCATGTCACCGGCGTCCACGAGCACGACGCGATCCGGGTTTGCGGCGCGCACCGAATCGACAATCGTGGCCGCGCGTGAGAGGCCGCGACTCGCGTCCGCTGTACCGTCGTAGTAGTCCCAGCCAATCAACCTACCGTGGACGTCAGTGGTTGCTGCAACAACGAGGTCGACGGTCTCAGCGGCAGCGGTGGCCGGCTTTGCCGGTCCGGGGTTGGCGGCGCACGACGTTGCGCCAGCGACGGCGACCAGGAGCGCGGGACACGCCATGCCGGTCGACCGCGGGATTCTGCGAAGCGACATTGGCGAAAGGTACTTTGCCCACCTACGCGGCAGAATCCGGCTTGGAGCGCGATTGACGAACCTCGGCGGCCCGGCAACCTTGAGTCGATGAGCACTCACGCGCCGTTTCCGAAGTCCGCTGCTCGCGCCGCCGCCGTCAACGGGGAAGCGCCGATACAGAACCGTGACGCTCAGGACGCTTCTCTTTACGGCGTCGCCTCGCGAACGTCCGACGCGAACGATGCGGATGAGTCGGATGCCACGTCGTTCCCGAAACCGCTGATCATAGGAATCGCTGGCGGATCGGGCTCGGGGAAATCGACAGTCGCACGCAAGGTCGCCGAGGCGCTCTCGCAATCGTCGGTCGCGTTCCTCGACATGGATGCGTACTACCGCAACTTCGCGCACCTCCCCATGGAGGAGCGCAGGCGCGTGAACTGGGACCATCCCGAGGCGTTCGACACCGAGCTGCTCGCGTCACAGGTGCGAGCGCTGTGCGAGGGCAGGTCGGTGGACAAACCAGTGTACGATTTCGTCTCGCATACGCGGAGCGCACGCACCGAGCGCGTGAACCCCGCCGACGTCGTGGTCCTCGACGGGATCCTGCTGTTCGTCGATGAGGCGTTGCGAACGTTGTGCGACATCAAGGTCTTCGTCGACGCCGACGCAGACATTCGACTCGTGCGACGACTCAAACGCGATGTGATGAAACGGGGGCGGACGCTCGAAGACGTGATCGCGCAGTATCTCGAAACCGTTCACCCAATGCATCTGCAGTTCGTCGAGCCAAGCAAGCGGTATGCGGACGTGATCGTGCCTCGTGGAGGGCACAATACCATCGCCATCGAGATGATCGTCGCGAAAATACAGCATCGCCTGAGAGGACGACTCGCGTGACCCACGCAATCTCCACGGGCGAACGACTCCTCGTCGTCGACGACGAGCCGGATATTGCCGCCCTCGTGACGTTCCACCTCATCAAAGCCGGGTATCGCGTCTCGACCGCCTCCAACGGTCCCGATGCCATCGCGCAGACGCGCCACGAACACCCGGTGCTCATCGTACTGGACCTCATGCTTCCTGGTATGTCGGGCTATGACGTCCTCGAACAGCTTCGCGCGGACGACGCAACCCGCGACGTGGCGGTGCTCATGCTCACCGCGCGCAAAGAAGAACAAGACCGCATTCGCGGACTGTCACTCGGCGCCGACGACTACCTGACTAAGCCGTTCAGCCCGCAGGAGCTGGTGCTTCGCGTCGGCGCGATCCTTCGCCGAGTTGCGCAGGCTCCTCAGCCGTCTGCGGATATCCTCCGCATTGGCCCGCTCCAGATCGATCGAGGAGCACATCGTGTTGCGGTCGATGGTCAGGATGTCGAGCTTACGCCGACGGAGTATCGCCTGCTCGTGACGCTTGCCGAGCGACGCGGAAGAGTCCAGGCGCGCGGCCACCTGCTCGAAACCGTATGGGAAGCGGCACCCGACATTCAGACCCGCACGGTGGACATGCACGTGCAGCGACTCCGGACGAAGCTCGGAGCCGCGGGCGATCTGATCGAGAC
>JAJKIV010000118.1 GCA_021154285.1 Gemmatimonas sp.
ATCAGCCACCAGCCATCAGCCATCAGCCATCAGCCATCAGCAATCATCCATCAGCTCAAACGGCGGAGACGAACGCCGGGTCGGTTCGACTTCCGCTGTCTGAGCTGATGGCTAATGGCCGATGGCTGTAGCTAGATAGAAGGGATATCCGCCGGCGGGGCTTTGTCGGCAGGCGGAGGTGATGCCTGCGACGACGATGGAGGCGGCGGGTCCTCCGACGTCGATTCCGGCTTCGGCGAGGCGCCAATATCATGGAGCTGCTGCTCGAGGCGCGATGCCTCGGTCTCGTGCGTGGCGAGCGTTCCGCTCAAGCGAGCGTACGTCTCGGCGTCGAGCTCCGCGCCAGACTGCTTCGCGCGATACACGGCGTAGCCCAGCGCTTGCGCCGCCTTGTCGGCGAGCTGGCGCGTTCTGAACGCCTCCAGGCGAACCTTGCCTTCATCGAGCGCGTTCTGCGCCGCCTTCCCTGCGCGATCGAGCTCTGTCTTGAGCTTGTCCCAGATTGCCATGGTGATCTTCCGGTGAACGGGGTCGCGTCGCACTACGACATTGCTGGAACGATGTTGCACGCGCGGTGCCCCCGCGATGGGCACCGCGCGAAAATACAAAAAGGCCCCGCGACTGCGGGGCCTTTCGTATTCGAACGCTGGTGTCAGGACGCGGTCGTTTCGGTCGCCTGTGCGGGATAGACGCTGACCTTGAAGCGCGTCTTGCTAGCGTGCTCGAACTTCACGACGCCGTCGATCAGCGAGTAGATCGTGTAGTCCGTCCCCATCCCGACGTTGCGGCCGGGATGCCATTTCGTGCCGCACTGGCGGATGATGATGTTGCCGGCGATGACGCGTTCGCCGCCGAATTTCTTGACGCCGCGGTATTTCGGGTTGCTGTCGCGCCCGTTGCGAGACGAGCCGACGCCTTTTTTATGAGCCATACTCGCCTCGTCTAGCGGAGCGTGATGTCCTTGATGCGGACTTCGGTGAAGCCCTGCCGATGCCCCTGCTTGCGGGCGTAGTTCTTCCGGCGCTTGAACTTGAAGACGATGATCTTCTCCCCGCGGCCGTGCTTGACGATCTCACCCGTGACCTTTGCGCCCGAGAGACTCGGCACGCCGGTGTGAACGTTGGTGCCGTCGGAACCGAGGAGGACGTCGTTGAACTCGATAGACGCGCCGGCGTCGCCCACGAGCGACGGAATGCGGAGCGTCATGCCCGGCTCGACCCGAAACTGCTTCCCGCCGGTGCGAATGATCGCGTAAGACATGTGCAGATCTCAGTAAAGACTACGGTGGACAAGAGCCTAGCAACTTATTCCGTAGGCACTTAGGTGTCAACGGACGGGAGGTCGCTACGCAACGGCGTATTGCTGCGTCACGTCCCTCCCCGCTCCCTTCACAACCAGCTTGAACTCGTCCGGCCGAAGCAATGGGTCGTCACGCACTTCGAGCGAAAATCCGACACTCTTCTCCAGCTTCTTCACGACGTCGGGCTCCTGCTCGAGGACATACATCGCGACGTCGGGGTGCAGGCGAATCACCAGGTGATCGCGGCGGCCTTCCACGCCCATCCGCTTCACCGAGCGCTCCATGCGCCTGATGATCGTCTCCGGCGTGAACACACGGCCGGTTCCGTGGCACGTCTGGCACGGCTCGGTCATGCTCTGCAGGTGGCTCTGCCGCACGCGCTGTCGCGTCATCTCGATGAGACCGAGCTCGCTGACGGAGAACGCCTTCGTTCGTGCGCGGTCGCGGCCCAGGTGCGTCCGCAGCTCCTGGAGCACTCGATCACGGCTCTGCTTCGACTCCATGTCGATGAAGTCGCACACGATGATGCCGCCAACGTCCCGCAAACGAAGCTGCCTCGCCACCTCGCGCGCCGCTTCGACGTTCGTTTTGAGGATCGTCTTTTCCGGGTCCTTCTTGCCCGTGTAGCGACCCGAGTTCACGTCGATCGAGACGAGCGCCTCGGTCGGCTCGATGATGAGATAGCCACCGGACGGCAGGTCGCACCGACGCTTGAACAGGTCGCGAATCTCCGTCTCGATATCTGCCTTGTCGAATAGCGGCGTCGGCTCCTCGTAGAGCTTGATGCGATCGATCAGCTCGGGGGCAATGCCCTTGAGGTACTCGATGATCTCGTTGTAGACCTGCTTCGAGTCGACCGTCAGGCCCTCGATCTTCGTGCTGAAGAGATCGCGAATGATGCCGCGCGTGAGGCTGGTCTCGCGGTGGACGACAGCGGGCGCTCGGAGGAAATGCGTCTTTTTCTTGATCCGCTTCCACTGGCCAATGAGCGTTGTGAGTTCACGCCCGAACGTCTCCTGCGTGACGTCCTCGCCGACCGTGCGGACGATGACGCCGCCGGAATCGGCCGGCAGCACGCCCTGCACCTGCTCGCGAAGTCGTTGGCGTTCGGCGCGCTCGCCGATCTTTCGGCTGACGCCGACGCGGCTCGCGAACGGCATGTAGACGAGGAAGCGACCGGCGAGTGAGATCTGCGCGGTCACGCGCGGACCTTTCGTGGAGATCGGCTCCTTGGAGATCTGCACGAGGATCTCCTGACCGCGTTTCAGAAGATCCTGAATCGGCGGCGCCTTTGCGCGACGCCCGCGCGACGGCGCGTCGTCGGTGTCGCCGCCCTCTTCCTCTTCCGCGTCGTCGTCCTCGCCCTCCTCGTCGAACACGAGATCGGACGCGTGAAGGAAGGCACTCTTCTCCGTGCCGATGTCGACGAACGCTGCTTGTATGCCCGGAAGAACTGCTTCGACTTTACCGAGGTAAATGTCGCCGACCATCCGCCGGGCTTCGGGGCGGTCGACGAGGAGCTCGACCAGCTGGTCGTCCTCGATGATCGCGACCCGCGTCTCGCGCGGGTTCGCATTGATGAGAATTTCTCGCTTCATGTGGTGCTGCCGGCAGCACGAACCAAGGCGACTCCTTGGGGGCTGCTCGGCTATAGGAAAAAGTGGTGGAGGAACGACGCGCTGGGGCCTTCATGCCTCGGCGCTGTTCCAGGGTCGGAGTGTTCCGCTGGTGGTGGCTGATCGGACACGCGCCATCCGGCAGGCTCGCGACGCGCGCCTCGTCTTCGGCAGAACGCCGCAAAACGAGGCTGGTCGTGGCCCGCAGTGAGCGGAGTTGCGTGCGATCGACTCGTGCCTGAACGGCACCGCCGCAAGCGGAAGAGCCGCGCTCGATCGACGCTGCTCGAGAGCGTCGGGAGCGCAGCGGCAGTACAAGGCTCGCCGCGAGTCGCGCGGCGGCCAAGACGGGGAAACCAACAAGCAAGCACAAGCGCGCGATCGACTCGATCACGAGGGATCGCGCGGTGGTATTGGGCGCGGGATGAGTGATTACCATAAATCACCTCTCATCCGCAGGACGAGCCAGGTCATCGCGAGGATAAAACCAAGCGCGGCCTTCCACTCGCCGTGTCGCATGTACAGCGATGGGCTGAACCGATCTGACCCTGCGACCGATGGATCTCGCCACGGTGTGGGTCGCGGGACGAACGCGGGGACGTTTTGCTCCCAGCGCGCATACGCTTCCGGAAACCTCGCGCTGATGTTTGCTCGCTCCTTCTCGATCGTCGGCCCGTACACGAGCGCGAAGAACGCCACGACGACGAGAAGCAGCGACCAGTGGGCCGCGATCGCGAATCCGGCCGCGATCAGGAAACTGCCGAAGTAGAGTGGGTTGCGAGTGTGGGCATACGGCCCCGTGGTCGCGAGGCGATCGTTCTTCACGATGTGGCCGGCGGCCCACGCGCGCACGCCAAGTCCGATCAACGCGAGCCCGGCGCCTACGGCGAGCGTGAGCGCCGTCGGCCGCGGGCCGAATGCGAGGTAAAGCGCCGCCAACACGAAGCCGAGCGGCAACCGCAGGCGTCTGGCGACCTGCTCGAAGGTCAATCCGCCATCTCCCGCAGCAGGCTCCGCGCGATGACGACTCGCTGAATCTCCGACGTGCCTTCCCCAATCTCGCAGATCTTCGCGTCGCGCATCATCCGCTCGACGGGGTAGTCGCGCGTGTAGCCGTAGCCACCATGTACCTGAATCGCCTTCAGCGTCGTACGCATCGCGAGCTCGGAGCAGAACAGCTTGGCCATGGCTGCCTGCTTCGTGAACGGCTTGCCCTGCTGCGCGAGCCATGCCGCGTGATACATCAGGTGCTTTCCCGCTTCGATCTCGGTGGCGCAGTCTGACAGCTGGAACTGCAGGCCCTGGAACTCGAAGATCGGTTTGCCGAACTGGCGGCGCACCGTGGCATACCGCATCGCCTGCTCGAACGCTCCCTCCGCCAGGCCTAACGAGAGCGCGGCGAGGCCGATTCGCCCCGCGTCGAGCGTGCGCATGAAATTCACGAACCCCTGCCCTTCCACGCCGAGCAGGTTCTCCGCCGGGACCTCGACGTCCTCGAAGATCAGCTCGGAGGTGTCAGAGGCGCGCCACCCGAGCTTGCGTTCTTTCTTTCCCGCCCTGAATCCAGCCATCGCCGGCAGCGATGGATCGTGCCCCACCCCGACCTCCGCGGCTTTCGCGAGCTCGGTCGTGGGTTTCGTCATGATGAACGAGCTGATGCCTCTCGTCCCGCGCTTCTTGTCCGTCACGGCCGTCACGACGAAGATCTCGCCGACGCCGCCGTGCGTAATGAACCGCTTCGAGCCGTTGATGACGTAGTACCCGTCCTTGCGAACGGCCGTCGTGCGCGTGCCGCCGGAGTCGCTCCCGGCGCTTTCCTCGGTCAGGCCGAAACCGCCTAACACGCGACCGCTGGCGAGGAGTGGAACGAAGCGCCGCTTCTGCTCCTCCGTTCCGAAGTGCACGATCGGCGACGTTCCGAGCGTGGTGTGGGCGGAAATGGTGATCGCGTGGGAGGCGCACACCTTCGCGGTCTCGTGGATCGCGATCATGTAGGCGATGTAGTCCAGCCCTGCACCACCGAGATCCTCGGACCACGGTACACCCAGCAGCCCCAGCTCTCCCATCTTCTTGATGTTCTGCCAGGGGAACTCTTCGCGCTCGTCGAGTTGCGCAGCGACTGGCGCAATCTCCTCACGCGCGAACGAGCGCACCATCTCGCGAACCGCCAGGTGCTGCTCAGTGAAGTACAGTGAATCGTCCATGGGCCTGACGCTGCAGAGCGATATGTGTGTGTTAGGCGGCTTCGGTTTCATCGGCGCCCTTGATCGCCGCCAGAAACCGCTCGCCATATTTGTCCAGCTTTGCCTGCCCCACCCCGCGAACCTCGAGCAGGCTTGCCGGCGTCCGCGGTTTCCGCGCGGCGAGCTCGGCGAGCGTGCGATCGGTGAACACGACGTATGGCGGAACCTTCTCCTCGCGCGCGATCGAGCTGCGCAACGCCTTGAGAGAGGCGAAGAGCCGCGCGTCGGCACCCTCCAGCACCAGCTCGCTGGCCGGCTTGGCTTCACCACCACCGAATGGGTCCGCACCTCGCACTCCGCGAGAACGCGACGAACCAGACGCTGCGGCCACCGGAGCGGCTCGCTCACGACGGGTACGCGCCGAACCCGGCGCATGGCGCTCCTTACCGGCGTGCAGACCCAGGCAGTTGTCGCATCCGCCGCACGTGCCGCGACCAGCCTCGTCGCCGAAATATCGGAGGACAAAAGCTCTGCGGCAACCGGTGGTGTAAGCGTATTTCTGCACGGCATCGAGCTTTGCGAGTTCAGCGCGACGCCGACGGTCGATCACCGCCCACTCTACGGGGAACGCCGTGAGTGGCTTGCCGGGATCAGTGAGCCGTAAACCCCCGCCAAGACGCTCCCAGGTCAGGAACTGCCGTGATTGCAGCCCGGTCAGGATCGGAACCGCCGTTGCCGAGCCGCTGAAACCGGGCGGGAGACCGTCCAAGGAGACGACGGCGCCCTCGTTCAATCGATTGCCCGCGGCTCGCCAAAGCGCCCGCAGCAGTCCGAGTACGGGGTTATGCGGGTCAGGCAACTCGCGCTTGATCCGTTCCGGCGTCGCGAGCAGCCGCACGAACACCGACGAGCCCGACTCGGACTCCCGCCGTACGGCATCGGCGCGAGTGAGGATACGAAGCGCGGACTCCACATCGCGCCCCGCCACCTTGCCAGGAACGAGCCGCGAGATGCGATCGGGGTTCAGGTCGGTGAGGCCCGCCGCGTCGACCACACGCTGCATCGCCGCATACACCGCCTCCACGAGCGAGCGCTCGGGATACGCGCCCTTGATGAAGAACTCGTGCGTGAAGCGGTCCGGAAACGCGTGAAGGAGCACACACTCCGATTGAAGGCCATCGCGCCCCGCGCGACCGGCCTCCTGGTAGTACGCCTCGAGCGTACCGGGCATCGCGTGATGGACGACCAACCGCACGTTAGGCTTGTCGATCCCCATCCCGAACGCGTTCGTCGCAACGATGGCCCGGACGTCCTCATTCATGAAGCTGTCCTGCACCTCGTGCCGGTGCGCGTCGTCGAGCCCGGCGTGATACGCGGTGGCCGAGATCCGTGCGCGCTCGAGGACGCCGGCAATTCGCTCGACGTTGCGTCGCGTGGAAGCGTACACCACGGCGAGACCGTCATGCTCTCGCAGACTGTTCACGAGCGCGTCGTCCTTCTCGGTGTCGTTCCGCGTGGGCAGGACGTGGTAGTGCAGATTCGTGCGGTCGAACCCCGTGACGATGATCGAGGGGTTTCTGAGCGCGAGCTGGGCAGCAATGTCGCGTCGGACTTCGGGCGTCGCGGTGGCGGTCAGCGCGACCGTCGGCGGGGCGCCGAGCCGCTCGCGCACATGACGCATGCGCAGATAGCTCGGACGGAAGTCATGCCCCCATTCGCTGATGCAATGCGCCTCATCGACTGCGAGGAGCGACACACCCATCGCGCGCAGCCGCTCGGCGGTCGTGCCGGCGTCGAATCGTTCTGGCGCAACGTACAGCAGCTTGATCTCACCGCGCGCCGCTCGAGAAAGGCGATCCGAAACTTGCGACCCGGTGAGCGTGCTGTTGATGAACGCCGCGGGAAGGCTACGCGCCGTAAGCGCGTCGACCTGGTCCTTCATGAGCGAGATGAGCGGCGATACGACGATGGTGAGCCCCGGCAGCATGAGCGCGGGCACCTGGTAGCAGAGCGACTTGCCGCCACCCGTCGGCAGGACCACCAGCGTGTCGCGGCCCCCCAGGACCGACGAGATCGCGCGTTCCTGCCCCGGACGAAATCCGGGATAACCGAACGACTCGCGCAGCGTGGCGCGGGCCTGCTCCAGCAGCAGCTCGGCGGAAACCTCGTTGGTCACGCCGAACAATAACAACGTGGCTCGACCACGACCATCATCGTGCGATTGCGCGCACCGTCATTTCACGCGGTGCTCAAACGGCGCGCGCGAAATGTCCTCGCGTGAACTTCCCACTCACGAGCTCGCGAACGGGAGACGTCGGCGGCGCTTCCAGGCGCGACAGTGCGTCCAATGACGCGCGGTAGCCGGCGATGATCTCGCGCACCGGATCGCCCGGGACGTTGAACACCGCGCGGAAACCGCGGATGCCCGACTGCCACAGTCGTGGCAGATATTCCGACGCTTCGATCGGTCTCGAGTGCAGCAAGCGATTGCGGCACGCGGAGTCGGTCGCCACGCCGAACGTGTAGCCAGCCGGATCCGTCAACTCGACCACCGGATGCTTCTGCACGCAGAGGTCACGACATGTCGTCGGCTCGCGATCGAACGCCGCAGACAGCACGCAGTGCTCTATGGTCATCCCCTCCGGGCGACCGTAGATCAACACGTCAAAGCCGCGTCCGCTCCACGGCGCCGAGACGGCAGCGAGCTCCGCGGTCGTGAGCTCGACCGACAGCACGATACGGCAGGCACCGAGGCGGAAGAGCTCCGCGGCAGTGTGCTGGTTGAAGCAATTGACGGCGTAGTCCGCAACGACATCGCGGCCGCCGCGCCCGAGCTCGGACACGAGACCGAGGTGTCCCGACAGGACGGGCAGGTCGAGCGCGAGCCATTTGTCGAGCGAACGCCGTTCCTCCGGCCGCACGATCGTCGGCGTGCGGAGGCGCAGCGTCACGCCGCGCGCGGCCAGCTCCTCGCCGAGCGCCCGCACGCGGGCTGCTGGTAGCGCCGGATGGCGGAGGAACGGATCGAACGTGACCTCGGTGGCCCCGCCGTCGGCCGCCGCGCGAGCGTCCTCGAGGCGATACACCTCGGCGATCAACGAGAACGGCACGCCGCCGGCTATCCCGTTAGGCATCCCATCGGGTTGCGTATCCGCGGCGCCGGGAACCTTCGCGACCGCCGCGGCGATCGCGCCATCCCGTTCGGCGATCCGCGCGAGCTCCGCCCAGTCGCGGCGAACCATGAGCTCATCCACGACCTGCTGGCGGAGGTGATTGAGCTCGCTCACCGGCAGAAAGAGCCCGTTGGTAAGCCCGGCGAGGTCGAGCTCACCTAACGAGAACGGCGTCTCGCCCATGCGGCCGAGCTGCTCTCGCAGGCGTGAGACATCGAGGGCATGCGCGCGGGCCGGGGCGAGCGGGACCTCGCCGCGGACGCTCACCTGTTCGCCGTCGGCAGTGGCCACCACCTTGAGCGGAGCCCCAGGAACTCCGAACAACCGCATGTCGACTCGCGTACGTCGCGCTCGAACGGGCGCGCTCAGCTCCGCGAAGCTTGCACGCGCTCGCTCGAGCAGTGCCGCGTGTGACGTGCGGAGAATCGTCCATCCCGTTGGCACGTTCACGCGAGTGGGGATAACCTGACGCGTGGTGCCATTCGCCGCGCGAACCGATCGCGCGGCCGAAACGGAGAAGCCTAGCGCATGCCCTTTCTGCCCCATGGGTGGCTCAAAGCCAAGCCCATCGCCCACCGCCACCGGCGACGTGACGTCGATCAACAGATCACCGCTCTCTCGCCCCGCCACGACGCCGATGGTGACGCCGTGATTGTCCGGGTGGGTGCGCGTGATGTAGCCGCGGCCGGCGCGGCCCACATGCATGCCGGGCGTAAAGCCGCGGCTGAAGATCTGGACGAGCGGCTGCACTTCGTCGAACGTCGGCGGCGCGACCTCGCCGTGCTCGAGGCGGTCCAGGAACGTGCGATAGCCCTGTGTGACCGTCGCAACGTATTCCGGCTTCTTCTTCCGGCCCTCGACTTTGAGGCAGCTGATCCCCGCGTCTGCCAATGCCGCCAGCTGGTCGTGAGCGGCGAGGTCTTTCGCGGAGATCAGGAAGCCGCGGTCGAGCTCCGAACCCGTGTTCGCATCCGTGAGGACGTAATCCTTTCGACATGACTGCGCGCACGAGCCGCGATTCGCGCTGCGCTCACTGATCATGCCGGACATGAAGCACTGGCCCGAATACGAGATGCAGAGCGCTCCGTGCACGAACGCCTCGAGTCCGAGGTCCGGCACGGCGGCGCGAATCTGTCGAATGTCCTCGAGGGTGTTCTCACGCGCGAGCACGACGCGGTTGACGCCGAGGTCGCGCATCACGGCCGCACCGCTCGCGTCGTGCACGGTCATCTGCGTCGACGCGTGCACCTCGAACCCGGGGAACACAGCGTGAATCAGCTTGATGAGGCCGATGTCCTGCACGATCGCCGCGGCAATGCCGCGGTCGATGGCCTGCCCGAGCAGTGCGAGCGCGTCGGCAATCTCGTCGGGCTTGACGAGTGTATTCAGCGTCAGGTAGATGCGAACGCCCCGTGACGCCGCGAGCGCACAGGCGCGCTCCAGCTCATCGAGGGTGAGCTGAGCACCCTCGTCACGCGCATTGAAGCGTTCGGCCCCGAGATAGATCGCGTCGGCGCCGTTCGCCACGGCGGCCCTGACGGCGTCGAGCGAGCCGGCAGGCGCGAGTAATTCGGGGGGGCGATCGTGCGAACGCATCGCGCGAAATCTAACCCGTTGATCGCCTAATCAGGCTTCGTCGTCTTGAAGAAGCGGAGGAGGAAGGCGACGACGACGAGGCCGATACCGATCCAGCGCACCACGGTGTCCTCGGCCCGGACGCCGTAGGCGAACATCCCGACACCCGCGAGCGCTAACGCAATTTTCGCGACGGTTAATCGATCCATGGCGAGCGCCTCGTGGAGGATGCCGTACGCAAGCGCCGCTTCATGCCGACGGCAACCCTAAGGAGCGCGCCTCGGCGTCGGGGACGTCGATCACCATGCGGAGGAGCGCCGTGGAGAACACCTTGCCCTGCGCATCGGTCTTGAGCGAAAGCGTCCCGCCGCCGTCGAGCGCACCGTGAAGCAGGAAGTTCAGCGCTCCCAGGTTCGGCAGCTCGTACCGCTTCACGCTTCCGGTGATGACTCCCCGGAAGTGATCGGCTACACGACGCTCGCTCAACTCGCGCACCAGGATCGGGTACCATTCGCGCTTGAGCGCGATCACGCCGACGTTGGCCGTGTCGCCCTTGTCGCCGGACCGTGCGTGCGCGATGTCCACGAGGCGGACCTTCATGCGATCACCTCCACGGCCGTCTGCACTTCCGTCTTGTCGATGAGCGCGGGCCAGTAGGCCACGATCTCCTCGACCTTGGGCCTGCCGCCCGCGAAGCCGGTGACGCTTGGCGGTCCGTTCAGCACGAGCGGGGCGAGCTCGCGCGTGAAGCGCTCGACGGCCGCTCTGCTCTCCCCACGCACGCCGAAGCGCAGCTGCACCTCGGGCAGGTCGGCGTTAGGCTGTCCCGCGAGTGGTCCATGAGTAGCGGACACGCCCACGAACTCCGTCATGATCTTGTCGAACCGAAGTCCGAGGCGGTCGAGGCGCTCGCGGAGCACGCGGTCGGCCGCTTGGGCCTTCTCGAGTGCATCGGGCCACGAGTATACGAGCGTTCCAACCGCCTTGAATCCGGCGCGGTACGCAATCGACACTTTCAGCTTGTCGGTCGGTGCGCCTCCGCCGATGCCAAACACGCGCACGCGGTCCGGACCGACGGATTCCAACCGGATCGTCGTGAAGTCCGCCACGACATCGGGCGTGATGTACGCGTGCGGGTCACCCATCTCGTAGACGAGCTGCTCGGTCACGGTCGGCACCGAGATGCGACCGCCGGTTCCCGGATGCTTCGAGATCTCGAACGTGCCATCCGGATGCGCGTTGACGATCGGATAGCCGACGTTCGCGAGGTCGGGCACGTCGCGCCAGTCGATCAGGCAGTTACCGCCCGAGCACTGGGCGCCGCATTCTATGATGTGTCCAGCAACGATTCCGGCAGCAAGCTTGTTCCAGTCGTCAGGCGCCCAGCCGAACTCAAAGCGCAGCGGCGCCATCGTCAGCGCCGTGTCGGTGGAGCGGCCCGTCACGACGACCTGGGCACCTCGTGAGAGCGCCTCCACGATCGGCGTCGAGCCGATGTAGGCGTTGGCCGAGAGAACGCGGTCACGCACCGTGGTGAGCGGCTCTCCCGTATCCATGTTCGCCAGCGCATGCCCACGCGCGATCAGGTCGTCGAGGCGAGGGAGCAGGTCGTCGCCCGTGACGACGCCGATCTTCACCTTCCCCGCCGCGCCGCGGGCCGCCGCCAACTCTTTCACGGCCTGCGCACATGACACCGGATTCACGCCGCCAGCGTTGGCGATCACGCGCACGCCTCGCTCGACGATGGCCGGCAACACGCTCTCGATCGCGCCGATGAAGTCGCGCGCGTAGCCCATCTTGGGGTCGCGCTCCTTCTGCTTCTGCAGGATCGACATCGTGACTTCGGCGAGATAGTCGAGCATGAGGTAGTCGACCGGCCCGCCCTCGACCTGTCGCCGCGGGGCCTCGAGCCAGTCGCCCCAGAATCCCTGACCGGCTGCGACACGAACGACCTGCTTCACTCAAGCCTCGGAGAGGAGTGGTGGAAGAACGAAGGCGCCGAGATGCGGCCCGGCGTTATGCAGCGCGGTGCGGAGCGCCATCGCCAGCACGTCACGCGTGTCTTCAGGGTACACGATCGCGTCGACATAACCACGCGCCGCCGCATAACGAGCGTCCAGCTGGTGCTCATAGTCGGCGCGCATCTCCTCGACGGCCTCGAGCAGCTCGGGCGATGGATCCCGCTTGGCCTCCTTCGCGGCTTCGAGCACGGGGCCGTGTACCGCCTGGACCGCCGCCTCGCCTTCCATGACGCCCATGCGGCCGGTCGGCCAGCTGAAGATGAAATCGGGGTCGAAGCCCTGGCCCGCCATCGCGTAGTAGCCGGCGCCCGACGCGTGATTCACTGTCAGCACGATCTTCGGCACGCGTGCCGTGGCCATCGCTTCGACAAACCGGGCGCCCACGCGAATGATCCCTTCGTGCTCAGCCTCGGCGCCGACCATGAACCCCGATACGTCCTGGACGAACAGGAGCGGGATACCCTGGCGGTCGCAGCGATCGATGTAGTAGGCGACCTTGTCGGCGCTCTCGGCGTAGACGATGCCGCCGAACCGCGGTTTCTCCCCGGGTCGCCCTTTAATCAGGCCTCGTTGATTGGCGATCACGCCAACCGGGATTCCGTCGATGGTGGCGTCGGCGCAGATCATCTCGCGTGCGAGGTTGCCCTGAAACTCGTCGAGTTTCCCGTCATCGACGATGGCGTTCAGGACCTGGTGCATGTCATATGACATGCGGTGGTCGTGCGGGAGAAGGTCGTAAAGCCGTCGGGAATCAGGAATCGGGAATCGGGAATCGTTGCTGCGTGCCGCTCGCTGCGCGCTGTTTTCGATTCCCGATTCCCGATTCCCGATTCCCGATGATCGCGGGAGTCTCGCGACGAGATCGCGCAGCTTCTCCAGACAGGCACCGTCATCTTCAACGGCGTAATGCGCTACGGCGCTGATCTCCGTGTGCGTCACGGCGCCCCCTAACGTTTCACCGTCGATCGTCTGGCCGGTAGCTCCCTTGACGAGGTTTGGGCCGCCCAGTCCCATGAACGACGTGCCCTTCACCATCAGGATCACGTCCGACAGCGCCGGGAGGTACGCGCCGCCCGCGATGCACGGGCCCATCACCGCGGCCAGCTGCGGGATGCGCAGGTACCGGCGCATGATGGAGTTGTAGTAGAAGATCCGCGCCGCGCCGTACTGTCCCGGGAAAACGCCACCCTGGTACGGGAGGTTCACGCCGGCCGAGTCGACAAGGTAGATGATCGGGACGCGGCAGCGCATCGCGATCTCCTGCGCGCGCAGAATCTTCTTGATCGTCTCGGGCCACCACGAGCCGGCCTTCACCGTCGCGTCGTTGGCGACGATCACGACCTCCCGTCCGTGGACGACGCCGATGCCGGTGACGACGCCGGCTCCCGGCGCCTGCCCGTCGTACTGATCGTACGCGACGAGGAGGCCCACCTCGATGAATCGCGACGACGGATCACACAGTTTTTCTATCCGTTCGCGCGCGGTGAGCTTGCCCTGCTTGTGCTGCTTCGCGATACGATCGGCGCCGCCGCCTTCACGCAGGGTGTCTTCGAGCTTGCGGATGTCGTCGCTCAGCTCCCGGAGCCGCGGTGTCACCGCTCGCCCGACCTCGCGCCGGCGCCCTCGTGCTCCTCGAACCACTCGCGAATGTAGTCGACGAGGTCCGAGGTCGACGTCCCGGGCCCGAACAGCTTACCCATGCCGCGCCGCTGCAGCTCCTCCATGTCTTCCTTCGGAATGATTCCGCCGCCGGTGATCAGTACATCGTCGCGGCCCGCCTCGCGCAACAGGTCGAGCACGCGCGGGAACAGAGTCATGTGCGCGCCGCTCAGAATCGCCCGCCCGGTGACGTCGACGTCCTCCTGAACGGCTGCGTTCGCGATCAGCTCCGGAATTTGATGGAGGCCGGTGTAGATGACCTCCATCCCGGCATCGCGAAGCGCGGCCGCGACGACCTTCGCGCCACGATCGTGGCCGTCGAGACCCGGTTTGGCTATCAGGACACGAATTGGGCGCATGGGCGAGCTATCAGTCATCGGCCATCAGCGATCAGCTGACGGACCACGAGAAAGTACGTGAAAGTTGTTCGGACGAGACCGAAAGGTAGCGGACCCCGCGCCGAGGCAGCAACGCCGAGGAGTTATTCGTCTTTGCGCGCAACCAGCAGCATTTCACCGCTGCGGCGTGAGAGCGCACGCTCGGTCCAGCCGTCGAACGCCGCTTCGACGACGAGACCGTGCCGAGCCAAGATTTCGGCGAGGTGCGACGCCGAGTAGAGGCGAATGCGGTGCTCGCGCTCGCCGCCCGAACGGCGGCCGCGCCATGTCGATCGCACAGTCAGGACACCGGAGAGTGCGTCGAACGAGCGCTCGTGGCCGATCATGGTGTGATCATCGGCGAGCCACCAATCCCGGGAGACAAAGCGACGCATCACGCCGTCCCGATTGCCTCCATGCCAGACCAGCACACCGCCTGGCTTGAGCACCCGTGCCCACTCCGCGATTACTCGCTCATCGTCACTCGGCAGCAGGAAGAAGCCAAACGAGGTGAAGAGGTTCACTACCGCGTCGAACCGTGCGTTCCATTTCGCCGGCAGGCGGCGCATGTCGCCGCGCGCGTAGCGCAGCGTTTTGCCGGTTCCTCGTGCGTTCGCGCGGGCGAGCAGGTGACGGGAGAGATCGAGCCCATCGACGTCGTACCCGGCCTCGGCGAGCAGGTGCGCATGGCGGCCCTGACCGCATGGGACGTCGAGGATCCGCGCCCCGGCCGGAAGGCCGACTAAATCGATCAGCCGCGCGACCTCACGACGGTCGCGTGCGAGGTCGAAGATCGGGCTGTACTCGAGGAGGTACTGGGCGTCGAAGTAGGACGCCCACCATTCCCTGCTCTTTCGAGATCTCAGAAAAAGACGGGTTCTCTGTACGCGCCGAATACGGCTTCCATCGCCGCGCGGATCTCGTACAGCGTGCAGTACGCGCGCGCGCACTCGAGAATGTGCGGGATCAGGTTCGCGTCCGTCGCGGCCGCGGTGGTGAGCTCCGCGAGTCGGCGCTGCACGAGATCGTTGTCGCGAGTCTTGCGAAGCGTCGACAGCCGCTCACGCTGGAGGATCGTCGTGTCCTCGCCAACCCTGAGCAGCGGGATCGTCAGCTCCGGCTCGTCCGTGACGAACTCGTTCACGCCAACGACCACGCGACGGTGCTGCTCGATCTCCCACTGCTGGCGCGCCGCGGACTCGGCGATCTTCCGCTGGAACCAACCCTGCTCGAGTCCCGACACGACGCCGCCCACTTCATCGATCTGCTGAAAAATCTCTTCGGCTTCGCGTTCGAGACGGTCCGTCAGCGCCTCGACGTAGTACGAGCCGCCGAGTGGGTCGATCACGTTAGGCACGCCCGTCTCGTACGCCAGCAGCTGCTGCGTGCGCAGGGCGACCTGCACCGCTTCTTCCGTCGGCAGCGCGAGCGTCTCATCCATCGAGTTCGTGTGCAGCGACTGCGTTCCGCCCAGCACCGCCGCCATCGCCTGGTACGCGACGCGCACGACGTTGTTCATGGGCTGCTGCGCGGTGAGCGTCACCCCGGCGGTCTGCGAGTGGAAACGCAGCATCCACGAGCGCGGATCCTTGGCGCCGTAGCGATCGCGCATGTGACGCGCCCAGATGCGCCGGGCCGCGCGCAGCTTCGCAAGCTCCTCGAAGAAGTCGTTGTGGATATCGAAGAAGCACGAGAGCCGCGGCGCAAACGCATCCACGTCCAGGCCTCGCGCGATCCCACGCTCGACGTATGTGAAGCCATCCGCTAGCGTGAACGCGAGCTCCTGCGCCGCCGTCGATCCGGCCTCGCGGATGTGGTAGCCCGAGATAGACACGGTGTTCCACAAGGGAGCGTGTTCGGCTCCCCACTGGAACAGATCGACGATGAGGCGCAGCGCTGGCTCGATAGGATAGCACCAGGCGTGCTGCGCCATGTACTCCTTCAGGATGTCGTTTTGTACGGTCCCGCGCAGCTTCGTGCTCGGCACGCCCTGACGTTCGGCCGCCGCGACGTAGAAGCAGAACAGGATGACGGCCGGCCCGTTGATGGTCATCGACGTCGAGACCTGATCGAGCGGGATGCCATCGAACAGCGTCTCCATGTCGGCGAGACTGGAGATCGCAACGCCGGTCTTCCCGACCTCACCCTCGGACCGCGGGTGATCGGAGTCGTAGCCCATCAGCGTCGGGAAGTCGAACGCCGTCGAGAGCCCTGTCTGGCCATGCTCGAGCAAAAACTTGAACCGCGCGTTCGTGTCGGCGGCGCTGCCGAACCCGGCGAACTGCCGCATGGTCCACAGCTTCCCGCGGTAACCCGTCGGGTGGATGCCGCGAGTGAACGGGTACGCGCCCGGCAGCGACTCGTCAGGCACTCCCTCGCCGACGGTGTCAAGCGCCGTGTACAGAGGTTCGACCTCGCCCTCGCTGTTGGTGAAGGCAATGTCGCGCTTCTCTCCCTTCTCATAACGCTTGCGCCACGCTGCTACTTCGGCGCGCAGACGCTCGAGCTCCGCCGCCTGACGACGCAACGTCTCGTCGCGTTCGTCGGTCGTTCCGCTCGCAAGATCTCGCATTGACGTCATGATCGGGTTCGCGTCAAAAGGTCCACGCTTCGACTCAGCAGCTCATCGGCGACCGTGAAGGGCGTTGCCGCGCCCGATTCCATCGCTGTCAGCTTCGAGTCGAGGAAGGCATTCGTCTCCGCGTCGCGCCAGAGACGCTGACGAATCCTGTGCTCGGTCACATCGATCACCTGTTCCCGCAACCGCTGGCGGCGCCGGCGCCGAAGCTCGCCGCTCCCCTCAAGATAACGGAGGTGCCGGTCGAGCGCGGTGATCAGCTCGCCGATTCCCTCACCTTTGGCTGCCACGGCCCGCAGCACCGGTGGCGTCCATGATTCCGTTTGCGCACCCGCCGCTGCCTCACGCGCGATGCGCGCCGGGTTCATGATCTTCTTGAAATCGACGCCGTGATGCGCCGGAACGTTTCGCAGCGCCTCGCCCGCACGCAGGCCGAGCATCAGCTCGATGTCCGTACGCACGCGGTCGGCGCCGGGCCGGTCCGCCTTGTTCACGACGAAAATGTCGGCGATCTCCATGAGACCGGCCTTGAGCGTCTGGATCGAGTCGCCCGACTCCGGCACCAGGATGACAACCGTCGTGTCGGCCGCGCGGGCGATCTCGAGCTCACTCTGGCCGACGCCGACGGTCTCCATGAGAATGCGATCGAAGCCGAAGGCGTCGAGCACGTCGGCCACGGCGCGCGTTGCCGACGAAAGGCCCCCGAGGGAACCTCGGGTCGCGAGCGATCGGATGTACACACCGGGATCGAGCGCGACGCTCTCCATCCGGATGCGATCCCCAAGGAGCGCACCGCCCGTGAACGGCGACGTCGGGTCGACCGCGATGATGCCGACGGTCAGCCCCGCTTCGCGATACTGAGCTGCCAGGTGCGTCGTCACGGTGCTCTTCCCGGCGCCTGGCGGCCCGGTAATCCCGATGCGGCGTGCGCGGCCGATTTTCGAGTGAAGTGCGCCGAGGATCGTGTCGAACCCTGGTCGCTGATTCTCGACGATACTGATGGCGCGCGCGAGGGCTGTCGGACGGCGCGCATCGAGGTCGGCGATGAGCTTCGCTTCGGGCGACGCGGTGGTCGTCACGAGCTGCTGGCCTGTGTGCCGTTGGATGCCGACCGCAGGTGAGCGACGGCGGGCGTCGGACCCGCTCGCATCTCGGTGGTCCCTGGCTCATCGTGCTCGTCACGGATGTCACCCACGAGTTCCTCGAGGAGATCCTCGAGCGTCACGATTCCCGCAAGTTGCCCGGCGCCGTCGCGGACGACGGCGAGGTGTCGGCGCCCGCGCAACATCTCGAAGAGAAAGTCATTGCAGTGCGCCGTGACCGGCGCCTCGGCAACCGGACGGAGCCTAACGTGCTCGCCGCCGGTGTCCTTGAGCACGTCGAATGCGTGGATCATCCCGACGACGTTGTCCAGCGTGCCCGCGTAGATGGGAACCCGGCTGTAGCGCGACTGCGCGATTCTCAGCGGGAGCTCGGGACCGCGAATTTGCTCATCGAGCGCGAACACGTCGGCGCGCGGCGTCATGATCTCGCCGAGCGTCTTGTTCCCGAACTGTACGACCCCGCTGATGATCGCCATCTCCGTCTTCTCGCCGACGCCTTCCATCTCGCCCTCGCGCAGGAGGTCCTCGAGGTCGTCGCGCTCGGAGTGCACCGGCGCCGGAATTCGCGGCGTGAACATGGCCGTCACACGTCGCGCGACGACCACGAATGGCGCCAGCGCGATCTCCACCACGCGGAGCACCGGCAGAAGGATCGGCAGCACGGCCGTGGGCCAGCGCCGGGCGACGGCTCGTGGCAGGAGCTGACCGATGAGTAGCACAGCGAGCGCGAACACGGCAAGCCGCCGCGCTACGTACGGCAGACCCACTCCTCCGACGGACCCGATGAGCGCGCCGGCGACATAGACGGTGACGGCAACGCCGGTGCTGGCGGCGAGCAGCAGTCGTTGCGGGCGCTCGAGATAGAGATCGACGCTCAGCGCCCCGCGAAGCCGTCGCTCGGCCCAGTGGCGCAGCCAGATACGGCTCACGGAACGGATCGCCGTGGCCACAGCCGTTAGGCACGCCACGATGACGAGACAGACGAACAGGGGCGCCGAGATGATCACGACACGCGCTCGCTCATCTGTTCAACGCGCTCGAAGTAGACGCGCTCGATCCGGCGTTTCACCACGCGCTCGATCACGATGCGGAAACCTTCGATCGTGAACGACTCGCCGGCTTCGGGAACACGCCCGAGCATCTCGTACACGAGCCCGCCCACGGTCGTCACACCTTCGCGGTGAAAGTTATGGCCGATCAGCTCCGACAGCTCGTCCACGGTCATACGGCCGGGAACCCAGAAACGGCGTCCCTCCTCCTGCTCGACCGAGGCCTCTTCAACGTCGTACTCGTCACGGATCTCGCCGACGATCTCCTCGAGAATGTCCTCGATCGTCACGATGCCGGCGGTGCCACCGAACTCGTCGACGACGATCGCGATGTGCGTTCGGCTCGACTGGAAATCCCGGAGCTGCTGATCGATCGTTTTGCTCGCCGGAATGAACACCGCGGGGCGAACCAGCACCGCCCAACCGCCGCCCGGCTCTTCGTCCGCAATAGCCGCCGGCAGGAGATCCTTCGCGTACACGATTCCCACGATCTCGTCGAGTGTGCCCTCGAACACCGGGAACCGCGCGTGCTCGGAGCTGCGGACCCGCGCCAGCAGGTCCGCCCACGGCATCGTTCGGTCGACCCCAACGATGTTCACTCGCGGCAGCATCACCTCGTGAACGGCGGTGTTCACGAGTGAAAAGACTCCGTGCAGGATCGTCTCCTCGCGATCGGTTACATCGGCTTCGGCCGCAACGATCTGTCGAAACTGCTCGGCCGTCGCTTCCCGGTCCTCTTCCACTGGCGTTGGTGGAATGAACGACTGCAGCATGTTGTCGAGCCAGGCGCCGACGATCACGACCGGCGCGAGCACTCGTTCCACCACGTTGACCACGGGCGTCAGGCGCTCGATCGACGGTATGCTGACGGCGTCGCCGATGCTGCGCGCGACGCTCTCGGACAGCAGCACGGCAACCAGAGCGACTGGCACCGCGATTTCGAGCGAAGATCCGAGCGATCGATCAGAGAATCGGAGCGCCCATGCGATCGCGCAGCCCGCAACGAGGTGAGCCACAATGCGCGCGAACGCGAGCGCACGATGGGGGCGCTCCCGACGCTCCACGAGCGAGCGCAGCGACGCGCTGAGCCGTGCGTCCGCGGCGTCGAGCGCGAGCAGCGCGCCGTCGGCCGCCGCGAACAGCGCAGCGAACCCGGACGCTACGATCGCGACCAGGATCGCGACGATCGTGGTCACGGTTCGCGGGCGCTGGAGAATGCGCGCCGAATGGCGGCCGAGGAAAGCAGCCGTTCCTGGCGGCGCCACATGGGCGAGGTCGTGCGATCGGTCCCGTTCGGGTGATCGTGACCGAGTACGTGCAGCGTTCCGTGAATGAGAAGTCGCGCGAGCTCCTCGCGCACGCCTCGGCCGAAGCGCATCGCGTTCGCGCGAGCCACGTCAGGCGCAATGTAGATGTCACCGATGACCGGATGCGCCGCCGATCGCTTTTTCCCTGCGCCGAGGCCGAACGAGATGACGTCGGTTGAGCCCGCGTGCGCGAGGTGGCGCTTGTTGAGCCGCGCGATCTCGCGCGCGGACACGAATGCGATCGAGACGAGCGCATTCCGAACGCCCTCGGCCCTGAGCACGGCGGTTACGACGCGTTTGACACGAGCCGAAGCGAGCGGGCTGCGCGCGCCGTCCGCGGCGACGTCCACAATGATGCTCATGACCGGCTCATCGAGACTTCACCTGCTCGGTCGGCGCGCGAGCTCCGGTCCCGGGTGCCTCGCGCGTGGGAGGCTCGTTAGGCGTCCCGGCCGCGCCTGCCGCCGGCACGGACCCGAATTCGGCCGTGATCCCGCCGCTCGCTGCCGGGTATTCGACGCGCGAGTGGTACATCCCGGAGAGAACGCGGGTAAACTGGTCCTTCACGGTCTCGAGCTGCGCCTGCGTGATCGGCGCATCACGGAGCTGGCCCTGGTCCATCCGTTGTCGCACGATCCGGTCGATCACGTCGCGGATCTTCTGTGGCGTCGGGTCGTGGAGCACGCGCGCGGCGGCCTCCGCGCCGTCGGCCAGCATGACGATCGCCGTCTCGATGCTTCGTGGCGACGGTCCCGGATACGCAAACTCCGCCGAGTTCGCCGGCATTCCATCGCGCTCCTTCGCTTTCTCGAGGAAGTACGAGATGGGCCCGGTGCCATGATGCTCGCGAATGAACGGCATCACCCCCCGTGGCAGCTTGTGCTCCTCGGCGAGCTCGAGCCCCTCGAGCACGTGATTGCGGATAATGGCTGCGCTCGTGGTTGGCTTGAGCTTGTCGTGCGGGTTCCGGCCCTTCGCCTGGTTCTCCGCGAAGTATTGCGGCTTCTTGAGCTTCCCGATGTCGTGATAGAGGGCGCCGACACGCGCCAGCAGGCCGTTCGCGCCGATCGCGTTGCTGGCGCTCTCGGCCAAATTCGCGATCGCGATCGTGTGCGCGTATGTGCCAGGTGCCTCGAGGCTCAACCGGCGAAGCAGCGGGCGGTTGAGATCCGACCACTCGAGCAGCGTGAGGTCCGTGTCGACCCCGGCGAACTGCTCCGCGCCGGGGATCAACATGATGGCGATCGAGACCGACGCGATGGCATTGGCCGCGCCCCACAGCGCGCTCAGCCCGATGTCCGACGCCGGCAGGTCGAGCGTTAGGCCGATCGCCACCGCCCCGATCAGGTATGCGAGCGCGATGGCGAGGATCGCGACGTGAGTCTGGTTCCTCCGGCGCACGATCCGCATGGTGAACGCGGCGGCCGTTCCCCCGATGAGGTTGAGGAACAGCGCGTTCGTCCCGCGAAACTCGTTCTGTCCCCCGATGAGCACTGCCAGGATCATCGCCGCGATCATCCCGATGCGGGGGTCGAACAGCATACTGACGATGACGGCGGCGAACGCGACGGGGACGAGCTCGGGGTGCACGCGCTGCGGCATGTGCGCGATCAACGACGACGTGACGATCACGATCAGGAAGACGATCGCGAACAGCATGACGGCGCGGATCGACGCGTAGAGCTGCTGGCGGAAGAGTAGCAGCGTCAGCCCGAAGATCGTCAGGACGAGCGTGTTGAAGAGCACGGCGCCCACGATCCGGCTGGCGTTCCGGCGGCTATCGCCACGTTTCGCGAGCTCATCCTGCAGCGCGCGCATCTTCTCGCGCTCCTCGCGCCCCACGACCTCGTGCGCGCCCACGATCTTCTCGCCGAGCTGCAGCGTGAACTTGACGTTAGGCACCGACTTCCGGAGGTCCTGGCGCGCGCGCTCGGTGGCCACGCGGTCGTACGCGATCGTCGGTCGGAAGAACGCGGTCAGGAGCTTGCGGAACGCGGCATCGCCAGCAGCCGATTGCGGGTCGGGGTTGAGAAGACGGGCACGCGCCAACAGTGTCGGGAACGTCGCGATGCTGTCGGCGTTGACCGACGTGATCGACGTGTCCTGGCGAAGTGTCACCGCGCCTTGAATGCCGTCGAGTGCACCGCCGGCCGCGATGCCGGTCGCGAGCCAGCGGTCGTACGCACGGCGCACGCCGTCCGTGACGGCGTCGCCACGGCCCGGTGTCGCGAGGTACTGCGCTTCCGCCGGGGTGAGCTGCACGCCGAGCATGGTGCCAATCTGCTGCACGGAGGTGATACGCTGTGCCTCGGGAATCGAGGCCACCTGGCGCATCTCCTGCGAGAACCGATCGACCAGCGCACGGGAGGAATCCAGCGCGGCGGAGTCGAACGTGAAGATCGGTTCGACCGACCGCGCGATGTCGTTCTGTTCCTTCGCCAGCTCCTCGGGCGACTTGTGCACCGAATAGCCAAACGGTGCAATCACGTTATCCGGCGCGACCGACCCCACTTCAAGAATGGGAGAGTCGACGACCGGTGAGGCAGGAAAGACAAGATATGTGACAGCGGCGACGAGGAGCGTGATGAGCGCGCGCGTTCCGTGGAAGCGGACGGCTCGAGCCCTAGGGCTTCCCTCCTCGGCGTCACCGCCGCCTAACCACCCCGCAATCGCGTTCAATCGCCTCCGTCCTCGGCGTACGCCTTGATGATCTCGCGGACGAGCCGGTGTCGGATGACGTCCGTCTCGTTGAGATAGTGGAACGCGATTCCGTCGATCCCGGTGAGGATCCGCTCGATCTGCATGAGCCCCGACTCCTCGCGTTTGGGCAGGTCGATCTGCGTCTTGTCGCCGGTGATCATGGTTTTCGAGTTCACGCCGAGCCGCGTGAGGAACATCTTCATCTGCGCTGCCGTCGCGTTCTGGGCCTCGTCGAGGATTACGAACGCGTCGGCGAGCGTGCGGCCCCGCATGTAGGCGAGCGGCGCGATCTCGATCGTTCGGGTTTCCAGCGCCTTCTGCATGCGCTCGACCGGCATCATGTCCTCGAGCGCGTCATACAGCGGTCGCAGGTACGGGTCCACCTTGGCCTGCATGTCCCCCGGCAAAAACCCGAGGCTCTCGCCGGCTTCGACGGCCGGCCGGGCGAGAATGATGCGCCTAACGCGTTTTCGCGACAGCGCGTCGACCGCAGCGGCGACAGCCAGGTAGGTCTTGCCAGTCCCGGCCGGCCCGATGCCGACGACGATGTCGTTGTCCGCAATGAGTCCGAGATATTCCGCCTGCCCGGGTGTCTTGGGCTGGATGATCTTCCGGACACCCGGGAGGACGATGCGATTGTCGCCACCGGCCGGCTCGCGAGATCCGTCCATGCTCATGCGCAGGACGTCATCCGAGTCCAGCACCGTGCCCTGTTTCGCGGCGTCGATCATCCGCTGTGCCACCGACGTCGCTCGCTCGACCGCCTCGGCGGTGCCCACCAGCGTGAGCGTGTCGCCGCGGAGCGTTACGCGCGTCCCCGTCTGCCGCTGCAGCTCGATCAGATTGGCATCGTTCACGCCGGCCAGTGTCAGCAGATCGGCGCCTTCGGTGTTCAACCGTTGCGTCGTTTGTTCGTCGGTCAACGTCGCGGCTCCGTCAGTCTCCGACAACGGCGATGTGAAGATCGCCGAGGTCCTCGCGTGGCACCGACGTCGGCGCTCCCTCGAACAGCGCGCGCGCGGCGGTAGTCTTCGGGAAGGCGATCACGTCGCGGAGCGACGTCGCCCCGGCGAGCAGCATCGCCACCCGATCGAATCCGAACGCGATGCCCCCGTGCGGCGGCGCGCCCGCTCTCAGCCCTTCGAGGAGGAAACCAAATCGTGCGAGGGCGGTCTCCTCGTCGATGCCTAACAACGAGAATACCCGCGACTGCTCCGCGGGGTTCGAGATGCGGATGCTGCCCCCGCCCAACTCCGTCCCGTTCAGCACGAGATCGTACGCCAGGGCCCGTGCCTTCGTCGGGTCGGTTGCCAGAAGCTCCCCGTCGTCGGGATGTACCGCCGTGAACGGATGGTGCACGGGCGTTACTGCACCGGTGGTGGCGTCACGCTCGAACATCGGAAAGTCCACGACCCACACGAACTCGAGCTCGTCCGGCGGGATGAGGTCGAGCCTTCGAGCAAGCTCCTGACGGACGCGGTCGAGGGCCGGAGATGACACGGCATCCGGCGCGGCAACGAACACGCCAAGATCGCCTTCGATCAGACCGAGACGGTCGGCAGAGCCCTCTGGCAGGAACTTCGCCCCCTTCCCCTCCAGTCCGGCCGCGCTGCGCTTGAGCACAATCAGACCACCGGCCCCGGCCGACTTCGCGATAGCCTCGAGCTCGTCCGTCTGCTTCCGAGACATCGAGGCCCCACCAGTCACGCGAATGCCTCGCACGCGGCCACCGGCATCGATCGCCTGTTTGACGAACGACAGATCGGATGCGGCAAAGACCGGGGTCACGTCACGGATCTCGAGCCCGTACCGCAGATCGGGACGGTCGCAACCGTAGCGTTCCATGGCGTCGCCGTAGGTCATGCGGCGGAACGGGGGCTGCAGCGTGTGACCGGCCGCGCTCCATAGCGCGCTGATCAGCCCTTCCGCGACGGCCATGATGTCCTCGCGCGTGACGAACGAGGCCTCGATGTCGATCTGCGTGAACTCCGGCTGACGATCCGCGCGAAGGTCCTCGTCGCGGAAGCAGCGGGCGATCTGAAAGTATCGATCGAACCCGGAGACCATGAGCAACTGCTTGTACAGCTGCGGCGACTGCGGCAGCGCATAGAACTCGCCGGGGTGTACGCGGCTTGGCACCAGATAGTCGCGCGCGCCCTCAGGCGTCGGCTTCGTCAGAATCGGCGTCTCGATCTCGACGAAACCTTCTCCGCTGAGGTAGGCGCGTGTCGCCTGCATCAGCGTGTGGCGCAGGATGATGTTGTCGCGAAGCTCGGGGCGCCGCAGATCGAGGTGCCGGTGGCGAAGGCGGAGCTCTTCGGCCGGCAGCGGCTCGCCACGATTGCGCGCGACCGGGATCACGGGTGTCTCCGCCGGACCGACCAACCGAAGCGTTCGCCCGCGCACCTCGACATCGCCGCTTTCGAGTTCGGCGTTGCGCATCTGGGCCGGCCGAGCCACGACGTCACCGGTAATGAGCACGACGCTCTCCGTACCGAGACCGCGCGCCAGCTCGAGAGCTTGTGGCGACGCGAAATCCGGATCGAACGAGACCTGAACGATCCCTGCGCGATCGCGGAGGTCGATGAACACGAGACCACCGAGGTCTCGTCGTCGATGCACCCATCCTCCGAGGCGGACACTTGCTCCGACGTTTTCGAGGCGGAGTGACCCGCACAGCGTGTCGCGGAGCGCGGTTTTGAATGGCACGGCATGACTCATAGTGGCAGTCACCGACTGACTCCCGGCGGCATCACGCCGCGTGCGAAAGCGCCGCAACCGATGCGGGGGCAAAAGGTGAAGGGGCGTTGAAAGTGAGCGCGAGCCGCGGTTGGCGGGGGCTCCGACGCTGAGAAGGCCTACGCAAT